>JAJYVX010000115.1 GCA_021791795.1 Actinomycetes bacterium
CGAGGGGCACGCCGAGGCCGAGCACGTTCGCCGTGGTGGACGCCTCCCCCGTGCCGACCCCGACGAGGATGCCGACCGCTCCCGTGCGCATGAGGTGGAGCGCCGTCTGGTAGGAGGCGCAGCCTCCGATGACCACGGGCACGTCGAGCGTCCGGATGAACTTCTTCAGGTCGAGCGCCTCACCCGCTCGCGTCACGTGCTCCGCCGACACCACCGAGCCGCGGATGACGAGGACGTCGACGCCGGCGGCGACCGCCACCGGAGCGAGCTCGGCGGCCTTCTGCGGCGAGACCGACCCGCACACCACCACACCGGCACCCCCGATCTCGCCGATCCGCCCCGTCACGAGCTCCGGGCGCACGGGGGCCGAGTACACCTCCCTGAAGACGGCGTGAAGCTCGTCGTCGGGCGCGGCGAGGATCTTCTCGATGGCCGCCGTGGGGTCGTCGTGGCGAGCGAAGATGCCTTCGAGGTTGAGAACTCCGGCACCACCGAGGTGCCCGACGAGGGCGGCGGTCTGCGGCGAGGTGACGCTGTCGGCCGGCGCCGTCATGAGGGGCAGCTCGAGGCTGAACGCCTCGAGCTGCCAGGAGATGTCCACATCGGTCGTGTCCCGTGTCCGGCGGGACGGCACGACCGCCACGTCGTCGAGCTCGTAGCCGACCCTCGCCGACTTCCCCATGCCGATGTCGACCTCAGCCATCGCCTCGCCCTTCGCTCTCACCGGCCCCGGCCGCCGCGACGGCCGCGAGCTTGTCCAAAAGGAGCACGAGCATGTGCGCGCTCGCCCCCCACATGACGTCCTCGCCGAGGTCGAAGAAGTGCATCGTCCGCAGATCCCCGCCCGGCATCGGCCACACCTCTTCGAAGTAGCGACCGGGATCGGCGAGCCTCGCGAGCGGGAGGAACAGCACCTCGTCCACCTCGGCGGGGTTGCCTTCTATCCGCGGCGCGCCGTCGACCGTGGCGACGAAGGGCTGGATGGACTCGTCCCTCGTCCGTCGTATGACCTCCGACAGCTCGCCCAGCACGCGGACGTGCCTCGGTTCGAGGAAGACCTCCTCTGTCGTCTCCCTCAGAGCCGCGTCGAGAGCGCTCTCGCCCGGCTCGAGGTGGCCGCCCGCAAAGGCGAGCTCTCCCGGGTTCGAACGGAGGTGGGCAGCGCGCCTTATCACGACGAGCTTGGCCTCCTCTTCAGCGGACCTGCCACCGACCACCGGCAGCAAAACGGCCGCTGCGGGCAGACCGTGGGGCGGCGGATCTTCAGGCTCCGGCAGGTCGAAGGCGGCCTCGAGGAGGCGGACATCTTTGAGGGCGGCGGCAAATGCGTCGTAGCCGATCCTCCCGGCGGCCTCGACGAAGCCGGCTGTCGGCCTCCCCTCCCTCACTCGCCCGGGGACGTCAGGTATGACCTGGCGGAACGCCATCCGGTCGCCGAGCCCCTCTCCCACGCCCTCGATGCTAAGGCGCCGGGACAGTCGGCCTTCCAGGTTGCGACGCGGAGCCGGGCAAGAGCCCTGGAGGGATCCGAGGACCCGTCCCGGCTCTTGCCCGGCTCTCATCGGCGGCGCCCTCAGGCACCGTCGCGCACCAGTTTGCTCCGCTCCGAGCTACATCATCCCGCCCATGCCGCCCATGCCGCCCATGCCGCCCATGCCGCCCATGCCGGCTCCGGCGCCTGCGTCGGACTTCGGCTCGGGCTTGTCGGCGATGAGCGCCTCGGTCGTGAGGAGCAGAGCCGCCACGGAAGCGGCGTTCTGCAGGGCGGACCGCGTCACCTTCGCCGGGTCGATGACGCCGGCCTTGACGAGGTCCTCCAGCTGGCCCGTGACGGCATTGAGGCCGGTGGTGCCCGAGGCCGACGCGACCTCACGGACCTGCACCGCCCCTTCGAGCCCGGCGTTGATGGCGATCCAGCGAAGCGGCTCCTCGAGGGAGCGCCAGACGATGCTCGCTCCGGTCGCCTCGTCGCCGGCCAGCTTCTCGAGACGGGTCTGCACGGCCGACCGGGCACGCACCAGCGCGGTGCCGCCTCCGGCGACGATGCCTTCCTCGATGGCTGCCCGGGTCGCCGACAGCGCGTCCTCGATCCGGTGCTTCTTCTCCTTGAGCTCGATCTCGGTCGCAGCTCCGACCTTCACGACAGCCACGCCGCCGGCCAGCTTCGCGAGCCTCTCCTGCAGCTTCTCACGGTCCCAGTCGGAGTCCGTCTCCTCGATCTCGCGCTTGATCTGCGCGATCCGGCCCTTCACTTCCTCTTCTGCGCCGGCGCCGTCGACGATCGTCGTGTCGTCCTTCGTCACGACGACGCGCCGCGCATGACCGAGCAGGTCGAGGGTGGTGTTCTCGAGCTTCAGGCCGACTTCCTCGGAGATGACGGTCGCACCGGTGAGCACGGCGATGTCGCCGAGCATTGCCTTGCGCCGCTCGCCGAAGCCGGGAGCCTTCACGGCGAGGGACGAGAAGAGGCCGCGGATCTTGTTCACGACGAGGGTGGCGAGCGCTTCGCCCTCCACGTCCTCGGCGATCACGAGCAGCGGCTTCGAGGACTGCATCACTCGCTCGAGAACCGGGAGCAGGTCGTGCACCGACGAGATCTTCGAGTTCACGATGAGCAGGTACGGCTCGTCGAGCACGGCCTCCTGGCGCTCTGGGTCGGTGACGAAGTACGGCGACAGGTAGCCCTTGTCGAACTGCATGCCTTCGGTGAACTCGAGCTCGAGCCCGAAGGTGTTCGACTCCTCGACCGTGACCGTGCCGTCCTTGCCGACCCTGTCGATCGCGTCGGCGAGCACGTCGCCGATCGACGAGTCGGCCGCCGAGATGGCAGCGACCTGGGCGATCTCCTGCCGGCCCTCGATCTCGCGGGCCTGCTCGTGGATCGACTCGACGGCCGCCTCGACGGCCGCCTCGATCCCACGCTTGAGCGCCATCGGGTTCGCACCCGCCGCGACGTTGCGCAGGCCCTCGCGGACGAGCGCCTGGGCGAGCACGGTGGCCGTCGTGGTGCCGTCACCGGCGACGTCGTTCGTCTTCGTGGCCACTTCCTTCACGAGCTGGGCGCCCATGTTCTCGAAGTGGTCCTCGAGCTCGATCTCACGCGCGATCGTGACGCCGTCGTTCGTGATGGTCGGCGCGCCGAACTTCTTGTCGAGCACGACGTTGCGCCCCTTCGGGCCGAGTGTGACCTTCACCGTGTCGGCAAGCTTGTTGACGCCTGCCTCGAGCCGGCGGCGCGCCGACTCGTCGAACACGAGCTGCTTCGGCATCAGGCGCCTACCTTCGCGAGCACGTCACGGCTCGACAGGATGAGCAGGTCCTCGCCGTCGATCGTGATCTCGGTGCCGCCGTACTTCGAGTAGACGACCTTGTCCCCCACCTTCACGTCGAGGGGGATTATCTCGCCGGTGTTGTCGGCACGCCGGCCCGGGCCGACCGCGAGCACCTCGCCCTGCTGGGGCTTCTCCTTGGCGGTGTCCGGGATGACGAGGCCGGACGCGGTCGTCTCTTCCGACTCGCTCGGGCGGACGACGATCCGGTCGTCCAAGGGCTGCAGGTTCATCGGGGCAGATCCTCCTGTGTTGGCTTCATTAGCACTCTCGTAACCTGAGTGCCAACGATACCGACTTCGAGAGCCATTGGCAAACAGCCCCCGAGAGTGCCAGCGAACCTCCGACCCGCCGGCGGGACGCGCGACCGCGGCAGCCGAAGCCGGCGGGGCCCGCCAGGCCGAACCTGTGACGGCTCAGGCAGCCGGCGTCTTCTTCTGCGGGTCGAGGAAGGGGATCTGTGCCGTGGTGGCGGGCGATCGCCTGCCGCCCGGCCAGTCGACCTCGAGCTCGTTGCCGGGTGCGGCGAGCTCGATCGGCACCCAGGCGTAGCCGATGTTCTTCTCGAGGCGCGGTGAGAAGACGAGGTCCGTGAGCCGCCCGACGGCACGTCCGCCCGACAACACCGGCCTTGCCTCGCTCAGCTCGAGCTCGAGCGGGTCGCCTGGGACAGTCACTCCCACCAGCTTGCGGGAGACACCGCGGGAGCGCACGAGCTCGAGCGCCTCCTTGCCCACGTAGTCCGCCTCCTGCTCCTCGACGAGGCGTTCCATGCCGCTGATCTCGAAGGGGTTGTTCTCGATCGTGAAGTCCGAGTTGCAGTTGAAGATCCCGGCCTCGATCCGCCTTGCCTCGCACGGCGCGATCGGCCGGATGTCATATGGCCGGCCGGCCGCCATGATCGCCTCCCAGAGCTCGTCCCCGCGGCTCGCATCGGTCAGGTAGACCTCGTATCCGATCTCGGCGGTCCAGCCCGTACGGCTGATCACGACGGGGATGCCGGCAAGGTGCGTGTCGAGCGTCCAGTAGTAGCGGACGTCGAGCACCTCCGGACCCAAGAGGTCGCTCATGAGATCCTTCGCCTTCGGACCCTGGACCTGGAGTGGGTAGACCTCGGGCAAAGACACCGTGGCGTCGAGCCCGCGCCCGTGCGCGAGGCCCATGGCGTAGAGGTGCACGTCCGAGTCGGCGAGGCAGAGCCAGAACGTCTGCTCGTCACGCCGCAGCAGCACGGGATCGTTCACGAGCCCGCCGCTCGGGGCGATGATCGGCGCGTACTTGCCCTGGCCGACCTCGCAACGGGTCAGGTCACGACAGGTCATCATGTTCGTGAGCTCGAAGGCGTCGCGGCCGCTGATCTCGACCACGCGCTCGACTCCAACATCCCAGAGCGTGACGTCGTTGAGGAGCGCCCAGTACTCGGTGATGGGGTCGTCGTAGTGACCCGGCAGGTACATGTGGTTGTAGATGTCGTAGGCATCGCAGCCGGCACGAAGCGTGGCTTCGAAGAACGGGGACTTGCGATACCACGGGCCGAAGTAGAGCGTGGTGGAGCCAACTGCATCGGTGACGGACACGGCCGCCCTCCCTTCCTCTCCTCGTCGTCTCGAGCGGCGGGGTTATGACTGAACAGTAATTCAGGATTGGGCGCTTCGGCATGTCCGATCGCGGAGCCGCCGCGCGGGCCGAAAGCGGGAGCCGCCGCCCGGCGAACGGCGCCGACCCCGAGACGGGGCTCGGTCTGCGCCTGGCTAGGAGGTGGCGAGCCGTTCCTCGATCGCGTCGAGCCGCTCCGAGTAGGCGGGCGACTGCACCTCATGGGCCCACATGACGATGGCGTCCTCGTTCACCTCGGCGTAGTAGTTCTTGCGGATCCCCGCAGGGGCGAAGCCGAACTCGTGGTACAGGGTCTGTGCCCCCACGTTCGACACCCTCACTTCGAGCGTCAGATCCTCGATGCCGTGCGAGACGGCCACCTTCGCGAGCTTGAGGAGGAGCCGCCGGCCTATCCCCTTGCGCTGCCAGTGCGGGTCGACGCCGATCGTCGTGACGTGCCCCTCCCCGGCCACCATCATGAGCCCGGCATAGCCGACGACCTCCCCGCCGACCCTCGCCACGTAGTAGGCGCGGGTGGCGCCGCCTGCTATCTCGGAGAGGTAGAGGCTGAGGGACCAGGGCGACGGGAACACCTGCTGCTCGATCGCGACGACGGCACGGAGGTGGCGCCTCTTCATCGGCACGATCTCGACGGACGTGTCGTCCGGCTCCGGCCCGCGGCGCTGAGAGGCGAACCGGAAACCCATCACCTAGAGCCCCTCGTGCATCTTCGACCAGTTGATCCTGGCGTCGGGCTCCCGCAGGTAGACCGGCTGGACCTCCATCGGGAGGGATGCTTTCCCCGCTTCGAGCGACGCCACGGCGCGCACGGAGAGGGACGCTACCGGAGGAGCTGCAAGCTCGGGACCGGCGACGGCCACCCGCGGGTCGAAGAGCCCGGAGTAGCGCCTTGCTCCGTCGCCGCCCACGATCACGCTCTCGCCGCCCGCCGCGAGCGCAGCGAGCGCGCTCGCCGCCTCCCCGGCCGGGGAGAGCCGCGGTTCGGAAAGCGCCTCGCCCGGGCGACCGAGCGCCCAGGCGACTTCGCCCCGGCGCAGGTCCACCATCGGCGCGACCACCGCCGTGCCGTTCGAGGCCGCTGTCATCGCGGCGTGCAGGATCTCGAGGCTCGTGAGGCCGACGAGCGGCACGCCGAGGGCCACGGCGAAGCCCTTGGCTGCGGCAAGGCCGACCCTGATGCCCGTGAAGAGCCCTGGACCGACGTCGACCGCGACGCCGCCGACGTCCCCGAGCGTCACGCCCGCCAGCCTGCAGGCCTCCTCGACCAGCGGGTGCAGTGTCTCCGCGTGGCGGCGCCCTGCCCGGGTGGCGAGGACAACGAGCGGGCCGGTCTCGTCAGCGAGAGCGACGCCGACGTCGAGTGAGGCGGTCTCGATTGCGAGGGCGATCATCCCTGACCTCCACCGCCCTCGTCGGTCGGTCCGGTCCCCTCTTCCGCGGCCGGTCCGGTGCCGTCCTCCGCGGCGGCGGCGCCTTCCTTCCTGGCCGGTCCGGTGCCGTCCTCCGCGCCCGCGGCGGCGGCGCCAGCGAGCGCCGTGCTCCTCCCCTCCCACTCGCCCGACGGCCGGAAGGAGAAGGTCCGCAGGTCCGGCGACTCGCCGCTCTCGATCTCGACGGTGAGTGCCCGTCCGCCGAAGATCGGCTCGGCCGCTTCGCCCCACTCGATGACGAGGGCGGAGCTGCCCTCCTCGACCTCCTCGTCGAGGGCGAGCTGCTCTATCTCCGCCATGCGTTCGAGCCGCCACAGGTCCGCGTGGACGAGGGGCACCCGGCCGCGGTACACGTGGCTCAGCGTGAACGTCGGGCTCGTCACGTCGCCTTCGAAGCCGAGCCCCCGAGCGAGCCCGCGCACGAACGTCGTCTTCCCGGCGCCGAGGGGACCGATGAGCAGCACGACGTCGCCCTGCTCGAGCAGTCGTCCGACGGCGGCCCCGAGCCGCTCGGTCTCCTCGGCCGAACGCGTGGCGCAGCGCACGACAAGAGCGCCTCTCGGGCCGGAGCCCGCGGTCACGCCGGAGCCCCGCCGGACGTGGCGAGAGCGAGCTTCGCCCGGACGAGATCGGCCCTCAGCTCGGCGACGACGACCCCTCCGCCGCGGAGCGCGGCGGAGGGGTGGAAAGTCGGCACGAGCAGGGCGTCGCCGAAGGGATACGTCCTTCCCCTGAGGCGTGTGACACCCTCGGTCCGCCCGAGCAGAGCCCGGGCGGCGAAGTTCCCGAGGGTCACGACCACTTTGGGGGCGACGAGGGCGATCTGCGAGTCGAGCCAGTGCCTGCAGGCGGCCACCTCGCCCGGGAGCGGGTCGCGGTTCCCTGGCGGCCGGCACTTCACGACGTTGCAGATGTAGTAGTCGCGCCGGTCGATGCCGAGCTCCTCGCCGAGCAGCTTGTCGAGGAGTCTGCCCGAGCGCCCTACGAACGGTTCGCCTTGTATGTCCTCGTCGCGACCAGGAGCCTCGCCCACGAACATGAGGTCGGAGTCCGGTGCGCCACCCGAGAAGACGACCTGCGTCCTTCCCTCTGCAAGGGGGCACGCGATGCAGGACGAGCACTCCTCCCGCAGCAGGGAGAGCGGGGAGCGCTCCTTCGCTCCGCTGGTCATGAAACCGTCCGCCCGTCGGCTCTCATGGGCGACCCGACCGGTACACGCGGGGCACCCTCGGGCCGATCCGCGTCACGACCTCATAGATGATCGTGCGGAGACGCCGGGCCCAGTCCTCCGCCGTGAGCCGCTCTCCCATCTGCTCGCCGATGAGGACGACCTCGTCGCCCGGAACGACCTCGTCGTCTCCGCAGTCGACGAGTATCTGGTCCATCGTCACCGTGCCGGCAAGCGGCCGCCGCCTCCCTCTCACGAGGACCTCGCCCCCCTCGTCGAAATAGGCCCGCGGGATGCCGTCGGCGTAACCGAGAGGTACCGTCGCGACTGTCGCTTCGTGCGGCAGCGGCCGCCGCAGGCCGTAGCTGACGCGTGTCCCGGCATCGAGCCTGCACACCCGCGTCACCTGCGACCGCAAGCTGAGCGCCGGCCGGAGCTCGACCGCGGCGCGCTCCAGCAACGGCGCGCAGGCGGCGCTCGGCGAGTAGCCGTAGAGCGAGATGCCGCACCTCACCATGTCGAAGCGAGCGGTCGGCCAGGCGATCAAGCCGGCGGAATTGGCCGCGTGCACCCGCCGGGGCGCGGGCAGCCCTGCGACGGCGAGCTCGTTCAAGGTCGAGGTGAACTGTGCGAGCTGCCACCCGGTCGCCGGGTGCTCCGGCTCGTCCGCCACGGCGAAGTGCGTCCAGAGCCCACCGAGGTCGAGCACACCGCTCGCGGCGATCTCCCGCACGAGCGAGGTGACGAATCCGGGCGCAGCGCCGACCCGGTGCATGCCCGTGTCGACCTTCACCTCGACCGGAAAGCGCCCTGGCTCACCTCGCTCGCGGGCGATGGAGGCGGCGAGAGCGACGCCTGCCGAGCTGTAGACGGTCGGGGTCAGTTCGCAGGCCAGCGCCTCTCGCATGGCCTCCGGGCTCGGCTCGGAGAGCACGAGCACAGGTGCTGTGACACCCGCCTCGCGCAGCTCCAGTCCCTCGTCGACGAGGGCGACGCAGAGCTCGGTCGCTCCTCCCTCGAGGGCTGCCCGGGCCACCGGCACTGCGCCGTGACCGTAGGCATCGGCCTTCACGACGGCGGCGAGCGACGCGGGGGACGCGAGCGCCGCGAGCGCCGAGGCGTTGTGCCTTATCGCGTCGAGGTCGACCTCCGCCCAGGCAGGCCGCCTTGCCCCCTCAGCCACGAAGCCCCTCCGCCGGCCGCGCCCCCGGCCGCGCCGCCCGCCGCGCCGGCACCGCCGGCTCGCCGAGAGCACCCGTGAGGACACGGGCTACGAGCTCTGGCAGATCGCCCGCGACGAGACCTTCCCCGGTGCCGAGGGAAGCCGCCCGGCCGTGCACGTGGGCACCGAGCGCCGCCGCCTCGAGCGCAGGCACACCGCGGGCGAGGAGGGCGCCGATGACACCGGAGAGGACGTCGCCCGTGCCGGCCGTCGCGAGCACGGAGGAGCCTGCGGTCGACAGGAACACCCTGCCCTCGGGCGAAGCCACAACCGTCGTCGAGCCTTTCAAGAGCACGACCGCGCCGGTCTCACGCGAGAGAGCCCGTACGGCGGCGATCCTGTCCGTACCTGCGGCCTCTCCAGTCAGGTGGGCGAACTCGCCTGCATGGGGCGTCAAGACGACCGGTGCTCCCCCGCTTCGCGAAGCGATCAGCGAAGCCGCCTGCCTCGCCGTGCCGAGCGCGTACAGCCCGTCGGCGTCGACCAGCGTCGGGACGGTGCCGGCACCGGCGACGAGCCTTTGCACGGCTTGGCCGACGGCCTCGGAGCGGCCGAGGCCCGGTCCGACGGCGAGAGCCCTGAACCGGTCGATCTCCTGGAGCACCTCGGCGGAGAACCCCTCTTTCGGGAGGACCTTCGCCACAGCCTCGGTCGCCGGCAGCCGGCCCGGGTCGGCGCCGGGGATCGCCAGGCGGACCATCCCTGCGCCCGCCCTCATGGCAGAGCGCGCCACGAACGTCGCCGCGCCGTACATCCCGGACGAGCCGCTCACCACCATGAGGGCCGTCCGCCACTTGTGGTCGTCGAAGCTGCGCCGGGGGATCAGCTCGGCCATGTCCGCGTCCTCGAGGTGCCAGATCTCAGGCGACACGACGTCGAGCGGCAGGCCTATCCGCTCCACCCTCACCCGGCCGGAGTGGAGGGGGCCGTCTTTGAGGAACAGGCC
>JAJYVX010000006.1 GCA_021791795.1 Actinomycetes bacterium
CCGGTGAGTACGGTTGGGTACCCGTCGACCGCCACAGCCTGCGCCACGTCACCTACCCGGAGGTCTTCGCCCTCGGCGACGTGTGCGACGCCCCCACCTCCAAGACCGGCGCGGCCATCCGCCGCCAGGCTCCGGTGGTTTCTCGAAACGTCCTCGCCGTGCTCTCAGGGCGCGAGCCGGTGGCTCGCTACGACGGCTACGCGGCGTGCCCGTTCACCACCGCTCGAGGCAAGATGGTCCTCGCCGAGTTCGACTACAGCCTCTCTCCGCACCCGACGCTGCCGTTCATCGACACGGAGCGCGAGCGCTACGACATGTGGCTGCTCAAGCGCTTCGGATTGCCGGCGTTCTACTGGAACGTCATGTTGCGCGGTCTCGGTTGAACCGTTGCCGGTTTGCTCCCCCGATGGACGTGCCGGGTGCGATTCCTGCACCCGAACCCGCCCTGCTCGCAGGTCACGTCCGTCTCAGGCTGACTCCCGGTCCGCAAAAGACGCGGGGCTTGGTGTTGACGGCCTGAGGCACTCAGCCTCAGACGGCGACGAAGAGGAGCAGATCTACCGGAGCGATCGCTCCAACTCCCTTTCCGTACATCGAGCGAGGGATATCGCGTCGGTCAGGGACGTGTCTGCCCGGTGAGGGTGTAGGCAGCGGCCGGGACCCCCGGCAGGCTGAGGACCTGCAGCTGGAGGCGGTGAGCTGTGGCTCAGACACCTTGAGGGTGCGTCCGGTGCCGTCGTGAAGCGCGTGGCGTGAGACACCGGCGAAGATCTCGAGGACCCGCTCCGCACTCGGCGCCGGGCAGTCGCGTAGCTCCGGGTAGAGCGGTATCGAGGAAGTGTTGGCTGCCTTCATCGCGCAGCGGATCTCCCGCTCGATGAGCGCCTGGACGAGCAGCGCGAAGAACTGGCAGCACAGCAGTCCCTCGATGCGCACAGGGTCCTTCAGGTACACCGGGGCAACTGCCTGGTGGCTCTTCAGCTGTTCGTGGCGGCGTTCGAGGTTCGGTTGGTACTTGTAGGCGACGAGGACCGCCGCTGGCGTCATCGCCCTGTCGTTGGTGATGAGCAGGAACGTGCCGTCCAAGCGGGCATCGTCGGCGACGATCTCGGTGCGCACCGCAAAGGACAGTTCGAAGCGGGTGGTCGTGGTCTTGTAGTAGCGGGTGTTGGCTCCGGGCCGTCCCCGGCGCTCCTGGCGGAAGTCGTCGTCTTTGACCTCGGCGACGTGCACCGCGAAGAACCGGGCGGCGCCGGCCTCGCCCAACGCGTCCGCGGCCGCCTTCTCCACGGCGGGGACGCTCTTCATCCGGCAACGGGGCCCGGCGAGCTTGGCGGACAGCCTCGAGGGCCGCCTGGCCGGCCTCGATCCGTGACTGGCGACTGGCGGCGTCCCGGCCTCTTTCGTGCTCGAGTGCGCCCAGATGACGCGAAAGCCGCCTTCTGAAGGAAGCGGCGACTCGAAGGTCTGCCAGATCTCCGCGGGATCCCCGATGCGCCTGTCGGGGCGGCGCATGGCCTCGGTCCACTGCGGGGCATGGGTCTTCACCCAGTCGGCGAACCAGGTGACCTCCTTGCGCCCCACAGGCAGCACGGTCACGAAGCGCCCGCCGTTGCGGTCGATGTGGCCCATCGCCCCGGCGGAGGCGAGCTTGCAATCGGCGACGTACAAGAAGTTGGCCCTGCCGACGAGGCGGCGCAGCTCGTTCCAGGTGGGCACGTGGGTCACGTCGTCTGCGGTGTTGCCCGATGCCACCCGGTAGGCGATCGGCACTGCCCCGTCGGCTGACACGGTCAAGATCCACACCAGCTGGCGAAGATCTGGGCGGAAGTCCTTGTTGTGACCGAAGGTCGGCTTCGCGACCGCCTTGCCGGCCCGGGTGCCGCCACCTCCTGGATAGTCGCTGCCGGTCAAGGTGATCGACGTCGAGTCGTTGTGCAGCTGGGTGAGCTCGACATCGAAGGCCCGCAGTGCACTACGACGCCGGTGAGCAGGCTCGCCCGATCGGCGTCGAAGAGACGGGCGAGCATCCGGCCGACCCGGTCGTCGTTCAGCGCAGAGACATCCTCGGGCTCGAGCCCGAGCAGTTCCGGCTCGTAGGTGGCGGCCCACTCGCCCATCGCGTAGACCGGGCCGTGGCGCACGCAGAGGTTGCGCACCACGACACCGAGCACCTTGGCTGGAGCGAGGCGCAGCCTCGCGTCGTCGTGGGGCACGGCCTCTTCGAGGGCGGCGTCGAGCTCCAAGCGAGCGATGAGGTGGTTCACGATCGGCATGGCGCCGACGAGGCGGCTTTGGAGCCGGAGGTCCGCCAGGTCGGGCGGAGGGCTTGACTCGGCCATGCCGGACGCCTATATACGTCCGGTTCATGGAGGGTGGATGGTGACCCGCGGGCAACTCGAACCGAGCCCGGCCGAGCGCCGTGCTCAAGAGCAGATCGCGCGTCGCCTCGCTGAGATCGGGTTAGTCCTGCCTGGCAGCGTCAGCTCACGCAGGAGCCGCTGTGGCAACCCCGGCTGCATCTGCCACGTCGACGAGACACGCCAGCACGGGCCTTATCTCACCTGGACCCGCAAGTTCGAGAACAAGACCCTGACCCGGGCGCTGAGTGCCGAACAGATCGAGCGCTACCAACCCTGGTTCGACGAGCACCGACGCCTACGGCAGCTCACGAAGGACCTCGAGGTCACCCCAGAGAGCGCTCAAGCAGGCTGAGGCGCCGTGGAAGTGACCGTGCAGCTGGGGGTCCGGGCTGAGTGCCGACCGCGTGACGCCCACCAACTCGTCGGCCCAAGCCGACGCGAGGTCCTTCGATCCGCAAAGCTCGCCCCAGTAATCCGCCAACACCTCGATGTAGGGCATCTCGTCAGCTTCGTGCGCTGCCCAGAGTCGGTCGAGCCATTTCCTGCGCGTGCTCGGGTCGGCTGGAGCTCTCGCGATGATCGGCACGAGCTCCTCGACGGCGTGGCTGACGGCCGTCCCGATGGCTCCGGAGGAACTGTCGACGTGCTCGAGCGCCGGCGACACACGCTCGAGGAACAGCACGGCACCCTCGGCACCGAGCACCGGGTCGCGCCGGGTGATGCTCTTGATCTCCGTCACCGCCTGGCGCACCCGCTGGACAGCGGGCTGCGACCGCCAGCCGAAAGCATGGCGACGAAAGCGGGCCCGGAACTCGAAGCGGTGGGTGTCTGCTGCGCTCATGCGTGCGAACCGGAGAGAGCCTCAGCATTTGCAGCAGAGTGTGATCCGATGGCATCAAGAGAGCCCGTCGGTGAACAAGGCTCCGCCCCGACCAAGGGCAACCGCGCGACCTGGCATCGGGGCGCACGCGAAGGACAGACTGGTGGCGTGAACGACGTTCTTCTCGAATTGCTCCGACACAAGACGTGGGCCAGGCGGATCGAGGGAGACGGCGCCGGCGGCGAGCAACCCGCCTGAGGGACCGCGCCGCGGCCGACACCGTGAGCCGGTGGGACAGTTCCGCTGCGGGTCCGAGTGCGCCGAATGGCGATTAGTCTGGGACACGACGTCGCTCCGACGCCACCGCTTTCGCGGCGACCGATGAGTTCCGCTCGCGCAGGCCGTCTCCACCATGAGGAGCTTCCGACTGACAAGGACGAGCGATGACGAAACGAGAGTCCGCCCCGATCGGGGCACCGTGTTGGGTCGACTTGTGGACGTCCGACGTCGAGGGCAGCCGCCGGTTCTACGCCGAATTGTTCGGCTGGGAAGCAGAGCCGCCGAGCCCAGGGCACGGCAACTACTTCATGTTCACCAGGGAAGGCGTACCGATCGCCGGTGGGATGGGCGACATGGGCGAGATGCGCGCAGACGACACCTGGAAGCCGTACCTCGCCACGGACGACGTCGAGGCGACGCTGAAGGTCGCAACCGAAGAGGGCGCAACGGTGATGGCGCCAGCAATGGTGGTCGACGACCTTGGTGTCCAGGCGGTGATCACCGACCCGCAGGGGCTCGTCGTCGGTGTCTGGCAACCCGGCGGCTTCCCCGGTTTCACCGTGATCAACGAGCACGGCGCGCCGCTCTTCTTCGCCTTTGACACCGACGACTACCGCGGCGCGGTCGACTTCTACCGGCAGGCGTTCGGCTGGGACCCGCTCGAGGAGGCGACGGAGGACGGCCACCACTACGCCGGATACATGGACCCCGAGACTGACCGACCCCTCGCCGGCATCGGCGACGAGGTCGAGAACCTGGAGCAAGGCGAGAGGCCGGCCTGGTGGGTCTTCTGGCAGAGCGACGACGTCGACGCTTCCATCGAAACGGTGCTCGCCCTCGGCGGGACGGTGCTCGCAGCCGTGAGGGACGGTGGGCTCGGCCGGGCCGCTCGCGTGGCCGACCCCGCCGGCGCGCGCTTCTGGTTGTGCCAGCCGAAGCGCTAGCGGGATGGGGCTCATCGCGATCGGAGCTTGGCAGCGCGCCCTTTCCGCCGACCCGTGGACTGGCTCGCCCATCCTGTTGCCTCACGTCAAGACCTCCGGGAAGGCTGAGTCGTTGCCTCACCGAAGATCTCCGGATGGTTCGAGGAGTTGAACCCTCGGTTTACCCGTGGCTTGACCGGCGCTGGCGCCTTGGAGAGGCGATCCGCTCGAGGTGAGTGGCGAGCTCGGCAATGGCTCGGGACAGCTCGCCTGGGCGGACGGCGTCCATGTCTTGGTGAGTGCCCACCGCTCCTCGGCGTCGAGGAGATCTGAACCAGAGCAAGGGATCGACGACGACATCAGCGAGCATCCCCCACTCGCGACGACCACCGCACCAACCTTCGGAGAACCGACGAAACCGAGGGCAGTCGCCACTGCCGGGAGCGCCGATCCTGGATGGCAGTCCTGGTCGGACCGGCAGCTCTCGGTGCGTTCCCCGGCGACAACCTCTCCTACCTGGTCGGTCGCCGCCTCGGTCCGCTGACCACGCGCCGCTTCTTCTCCACCGAGAAGGGTGTGAACCGGCGGCGCCTGGACAGAACGTGCCCTCCGGGTCTACGGGCTCGTCTCATCCTCGCGTGTCGGGTCATCCTCGGCGAGCGGTGGAGGGCCGACGAAGATGAAAGGCGGCGTGACAGCGTCCGTGTTCCACCTACCCGCCACGACGTGCAATCGTGTCCCGATATGGCAACGGAACCCGACCACCGAGACCGGAAGCCGGCCGGGCGGGCCGTGCTGACGCTGACCGAGCCGGGCGTGCGGAAGCCGGCCGGGCGCCGGCGCGGCCGATGACCGCCGGATCGGTCGACTCCGTGCTCGGACCGGTTCCGGGCGAAGAGCTCGGACCGACCCTCGTGCACGAGCACCTGCTCGTCGACACGCGGACCACCGAGCACAAGGAGGCCAGTCATCGCGCGACGCCGCTCGGTCCGCACAACTACTACCTCTCGCGACGCCGCGACGACCATCCCCACGCCCTCGTCCTCGACTCGGTGAGCGAAGCCGTGGACGAGCTGCGGCACTTCCGCGATCTCGGTGGCCGCACTCTCGTCGAGGTCACCCCCCGCTGCCTCGCACGCAACCCGGCCGGGCTCGTCGCCATCGCGCGGGAGAGTGGTGTGAACGTCGTCATGGGCGGGGGCTTCTACGACCACCACTACCACCAAGACGTCGTCCACCGCGCGTCCGTCGACGCGCTGGCCGAGCTCCTGGTGCACGACTGCACCGAGGGCGTCGACATCGGTGAGAGAAAGACCGTCCGCTCGGGCGTGATCGGGGAGATCGGCCTCAGCTGGCCGGTGCTCGACTGCGAACGCAAGGCCCTCGTGGCTGCCTCCATGGCACAGGCGGCAACAGGCAAGGCGCTCGTGATCCATCCCGGACGGAACCCTGAGGGGCCTCGCTTCGCCCTCGACGAGGCAGAGCGCGCCGGTGCCGATCCCTCGCGGGTGGTCCTTTCTCACATCGACCGCACACTGGACGAGGCGGCGCCGATCGTGGAGCTGGCGCGGCGCGGCGCCTTCGTCTCGTTCGACCTGTTCGGAAACGAGTCGAGCTTCTACCCGTACTCGGACTTCCACATGCCGAACGACGGGGCACGCCTTCTTTTGATCCGGTCCGTGGCCGACCTGGGGGAGCTCGACCAGGTGGTCGTATCTCAGGACATCTACCGCAAGACACATCTCCTCCGCTATGGCGGCGAGGGTTACGGTCACATACTCCGCGACGTAGTGCCGGTGATGGACAGGTTCGGGCTGGACGCCGGGATGCAACGGAGTCTGCTGACGGACAACCCCGCTCGTGCCCTCACAGGTCAGCCGGCGGCCACGCCGAAGTAGGCGCGGCACTCCTGCGGTCCGGCCGGCCGCCGTCCTACCAGCTCGCACAGAACGACTGCCTGCTCGACGCGCTCGGCGTTCGAACCGGCGAGCACGCCGCGGCGCAGGTCGACGTCGTCCTCGAAGCCCACTCGGATCCCCGGCGCTCCGAGTGAGAGGGCGGCCATAAGCATCCGGGTCTGGTGGCGGCCCACCGCCGTGACGGTGAAGGGCGATCCTGCCGGTACGTGAGCCGCCATCGCGCTGAGCGCCGCCGTGGTCGGAGGCGCTCCGCCCACCACCCCGAAGACGAGGTTGAAGGGGGTGCTTGTGGGCAGCTCACCACGGGCGATCAGCTCGGCTGCGGCCACGACATGGCCGAGCTCGAACGCCTCGACCTCGAGCGGCTTGCCGAAGCCCCGCGCCACCTCGATCACCCTTGCGGTCTCGGCGCCGCTCGTGACGAAGGGGACGGCGCCGAAGTTCAAGGAGCCGGTCTCGACGCCGACGGCGTCCGGATCGGCATAGGCCCCCGCCAGGCGTTCCTCGAAGGTCATGCCGCTGCCTCCGCCCGTCGACACGCAGCAGAGCATCTCGGAGGCTCCGTGGACGCCCGCGATGACACCCTCGAACAGCCCTCGTTCCGCGCTCGGGCGACCGTCGACGTCGCGCACGTGCACGTGCACGACGCCCGCCCCGGCCGATCCCGCCCGCACCGCCTCGGCGACGATCTCCTCGACCGTGTAGGGCACGTTCGGGTTGTCCTTCTTCGTCGGCTCGCTCCCCGTCGGCGCGACGGTGACCACCACCGCATCTCCTGTGACACTTCCCATGCCCACAGCCTGCTTGCTCCCCGCCGGCGGCGCCACTACCGTGCGGCGGACCCGGAGGACCTGTGCAGGCGAGACATCCGCATCCGTTGGGCGCCGATCCTGCGGTGCTCGGCAGCTGGCGAGCGCTCGCGCCACCGGGGACGATGTTGCACATCGCCGACCGGGTCGACGCCGACTCGGCGGCAAACGAGCACGAGGCCGAGATCGAGGTCGAGCTGCTCAACATCGACGCTGCGAGCTACCGCCAGATCCGCGAGGGCTGCGGGGGTGAAGCGGTGGCGATGGCATCCGCGATCAGAGAGGTCGTGACGCGGCGGGGGAAGATGCAGAACCCCACGACCGGCTCGGGCGGAGTCCTCATGGGGCGCCTCTTGAGTGTCGGGTCGGCTCGGCCCGAGCAGGGAGAGGACGCTCCGATCGGCGGCCGGGTCATCCCGCTTGCCTCGCTCATCTCCACGCCGCTCCGGCTCGACTCCGTCGGGCCACTCGACCCTGCCGACCCGCAGCTTCCCGCGAGCGGCCGCGCCATCGTCACCGGTCGGATGTCCTGGGCAGTGGTCCCCGACGACCTTCCTTTGTCGGCCGTCGTGACGGCGATCGACGTCTATCCGGCGGCCTCGCACACGAGGGCGCTCGCTCGCGATGGCGCCCACGTCGTCGTGCTCGGCTCTGGCCACTCCGGGCTTGCCGCCGTCGCGGCTGCCCGGGAGGGAGTCGGCCCGGCCGGCACCGTGACCGTGGTCGATCTGAGCGAAACGGCGCTCGAGCGCGCCAACCTCGTCGACCCCCGGGCGACCACCGTCGTAGGAGATGCCACGCAGCCCGTAGCAGTGGCGCAGAGTCTTGCTGCGCTCGGACTCCCGCCGTCCGACCTCACCCTTCTCTGCACGACGATCCAAGGTTGCGAGGGGGCGGCGATCCTCCTCACCTCGGACGAAGGGACGATCCTCTTCTTCTCGACAGCCACGTCGTTCGCGGCTGCAGGACTCGGCGCCGACTCGGTCAGCTCGCTGGCGTCGCTCTCGATCCCGAACGGCTACACGCCGGATCGGGGACGCTACCTTCTCGACCTCTTGCGGCGCACGCCTCCGCTTCTCGACTCCTTCACGCGGCACAGTCGCTGACGTCCTCGGGGTCGGGCAGCCATGAGCCTCGTCGGCGGGGACGTCGATCGCAGGCACTCCCGGATCGAGCGAACGTAGCGGTTCACCTCGTCCTCGCCCAGCACGGCCATCTCGCTCGCGATGACTTTCGCCACTCGTGCTCCCGAGCAGACGCGAACACCTTTCACCGTGGCCACGCCTGACCAGTGCTTGGTCTCCACGACGAAGGCCCCGCTCGGGCTGTTCGCGCGGCGCGCATCCATCCCCTTGAGATGGCGACTGATTGATACTTGTACGCCTTCAAGGAACACGTCGGTTCGGCCTCGCAGCAACTTTCCAGGACTCGGGCCGGTGACGCCGGTCGGCCCGCGACGAAGCGCAAGAAAGCCGCTCCGCAAAAGGTATCCTTGTCATCCGGGAGGTGCGCGTGTCCAGGACTGGGCCCGGGACAAGCAGATCCGGCGGCTTCACGGCCGCAGCCGCGAGGTCGCGACCGAACACGACACGATGGATGCTCCTCGTGTTCATGTTCCTGAGCGGTTGCACTCAGATCGCCGTCGCTCCCCTTCTCCCGACATACGCGCACCAGTTCGGTCTCTCGCGCTTCGGGCAGGGCCTCCTGCTGGCGGCCACGGGGCTCGCCACGCTCGCCGTCGCCCTCCCGTCGGGCGCGCTGTCCGACCGGCTCGGATCACGCCGCGTCACGATCCTCTCCGGCGGCCTCATGGCGGGCGCCTCCTTGCTCCAGGCATTCGCTCCCTCGTTCGAGATGCTCCTCATCGCCCGCCTCATCTTCGGAGCCGGTTACGGCATCACCTGGACGTCTGGCCTCTCGTGGCTCTCCGACGTCACGCCGGCACGATCGAGCATCGGAGGTTCGGTGGCGAGCGCAGGCCTCGGCAATGTCGTCGGCCCGGTGCTCTACGCCCTGCTCGTGGAGCACTTCGGGCTGTCGCTGCCGTTCATGGGTACGGCCTTCTGTCTTGCCGCGGTCACCGCCCTCCTCATGGGGCTCCGTGGTACCGACGCTCCGGCGGAGATGCCGGCCCCGATGCGCGCCGGCATCCTCCTCGCGGCTCAGGACCGGCTGACGCTCTCGGCTACTGCCGCGATCGTGGTCGCCGGCGTCAGCTCAGGGGTCGCCTACCTCCTCGTACCCGGAGCTCTTCATGCCGACGGCGCCTCGACCGGCATGATCGGGCTCGTCTTCTCCGGGGCGGGGTTGCTCTTCGTAGCCGGGAGCGCGGTGACGTCGTGGTTCGGGCATGCCGCCATACGCCTTCGCGTCGCGATAGGCGGGATGCTCGTCCTCGCGCTCGCCATCTCGCCGGCGGCAGCAAGCTCTGCCTCGCTGGCCATGATCGGGATGCTCTTCGCGACCTCGGCCGCTCGCTCGGTCGTCTGGACCGTCGCCTACCCGCTCGGAGCCGTAGGGGCTGAGGAGAGCGGCGCCGGCATAGGGCTTGTGATGGGGTTGCTCAACGGCGTCTGGGCCGCGACCGCAGTCGTCACCCCTTTGCTCGCGAGCGTCATCGCCGAGCACTCGAGCTTCCGTGCGGTGTTCGGGCTCGCCGAGATCGCGAGCGTCGTCCTCGCCGGCATGCTCGCCGTGTTCGTCCTCAAGACGCCGGAGTCCCCGTACCGGACACTGCCCGCCAAGGCGATCCGGGCGCTTCGGGGGCTGCACCCGCACGACTGATTCGCGGTCACCCGGCCCGGAGCCTCTCGTCCGGCGGCGCCGCTCCCCCGGTCCGACGCCTGCCCACCGGTGGCGCCACCTCGCAAGACCTTCAAAGAAATGGAACGGGCACCCCGAGGGGCGCCCGTTCCAGTCGGCAACTTGAGCTCAGAACGTCAGGTCAACCACATCATGCGGAAGCGGTACTCGATCCAGGGGTCTCCTGTCTTCTGGGCGATGACGCCGGCGAGGTTCGTCGCCTGGCCCACGATGACCGGGTTGAACGCGGGGATGATGTAGCCGCCTTCGTTGTAGTCCATGGTCATCATCTCGTGGACGAGCCCCGTCTGCTTGGCCTGGTCCGGCTGGGCAAGCGCCTGCTTGTAGAGGTTGAGGTACGACGTCCCGTACTGGCTCGTGTCCCAGTGGGTCTCGTCCCACGGGGCGCCCGGGACCATGGAGTAGCCGGCCTGGCGCAGGTACGGGTACCCGCTCCACCAGTCCTGCGCGAACGTCCATTGCAGGTAGTTCGGGCCGAAGAACTCGCCGGAGGTCACTTGGTTGAGGTTGATGGTGATGCCGGCGGCGGAAGCCTGCTGCTTCAGCAGCTGGGCCATCTGCACCGCCCCGGTCTTGATCGGCCCGGTGGTGAGCGTCACCGTGAGACCGCTCCCGAAGCCCGCCTTCTTCAAGAGCGACTTGGCCTGCGGGATGTCCTGCACGCGCTGGGGGAGCGAGTGGTCGTACTCCGGGTCCGTGATGCTGAAGATGTCGTTGCCGAGGAAGCCGAAGCCCCCGTAGACGACCTTCTGCATCTGCGGGCGGTCGACCACGAGCCGCATCGCCTGCCTGACGTTCACATCGTTGAAGGGCGGCTTGTCGAGCCGCATGGTGAACGGGACCCAACCCGGGCCACCCCACACGTTCGCCACCTGGCCGCCGCCCCTCACCTCGGCGACGCTCGAGATCGACAGCTGGTCGCAGCACGTCGCCTGGTTCGACAGGAGCGCGTTCACCTGGCTCTGCTCGTCCGAGTAGTCCTGGATGACCAGCGTGTCGACGTAAGGCTCGCCCGTCACGAAGTAGTTCTTGTTCGCCGAGAACGAGCTCGACACGCCGGGGGTGAACTTGTCGCCCGCTGCCGGGTCGTACTTGAACGGACCGGTCCCGACGGGCAGCTTCGGGTTGTAGCCGACCGGCACGATGCTCATCTCGCCGTTGCCTATGAGCGAGATGGGCAGGATCGAGTACGGCGAGCTGCAGGGGATCTGCACCGTGTAGTCGTCCAGCTTCTTCGCGTTCTTCAGCTCCAACGCCGCGAGCCCGGAAGCCGCCGAAAGCTTGTTGCTCACGATGCGGTTGAAGGTGTAGAGCACGTCGTCGACGGTGAGCGTCTTGCCGTTGTGGAACTCGATGCCCTTGCGCAGCTTGATGGTCCACTCGGTGGCACTCGGGTTGGCCGTCACCTCCTCGGCGAGGTGCGGCTGGATGACGTTGTCCTGGTTCAGCTCGAGGAGTGTGTCGTAGAGCTGAGGGGCACGTGCGAAGTCGAGGTTGGTGACCGCCTTGTTGCCGTCGAGCGTGTCGGCCGAGCCGCCGCCCGTGCTGGCGAGCGTGATCGTCCCGCCGCGCTTCGGCTTGCCTGCTCCCGATGTCGTCGTGCTGCTGCTGCTGCTGCCGCTGCTGCTCGGGGACGACCCGCACGCTTCGAGGGTGCCGCCCATACCGAGGACAGCGAGGCCACCGCCGGCGCGGATGAGGAAAGCGCGCCGAGAGTGCGGACCCAACAGACCGCCGCCCTCCGAACTACCTGGCTCCTGTTCCGGGCTCTTGTCTCGGGCCATAGGGCATCCCCCCTCTCAGCGCGCGGGCCTCGGCCCGACACGCGATCGTCAAGTATGCCTCACACTAGGAAAGGCTCGTAGGCTCTGCAAGAGCACCCTTTGCCTTGCATATCCTCCAGGGGACACTGAGGCAGGGTGACCTGCTCTTTCCCACGAGGTGGAACTGATGGTGCACGAGTGCGACGGACACGACCACCGCTTCGAGCAGTACGCAACCTCTGATCGACGCCTGCTCGCTCTCGTGCGGGACTTCGACGAGCGCCTGGCCCAAGCCGCGGCACGGGGCGCCGATCTCTCGAAGGTACTCGCCGCGCTCGATCCCGACCCCGCCCGGTACACCGACGTCGGGGAGGGCGGAGGCATCGTCGACGAGGTGCTCGCCGAGGCGGAGGAGGCACTCGCGACGGCCCCCGACATCCCGGGCTTCGCGAACCTGCGCAGCCTCCTGCTGCCGACATCTCGGCCGGCCAATCGCCCGGCGATCGCCTCGTGTCCCGACGGGCGGCTGCTCGCATCCTGGATCGAGTGGACGGAGCACGAAGGCGAGCAGGTGCACGCCGTCCTGCTCGACCGTGACGGCCGGCCACTTGCCGAGCCCCGGGCGGTGTCGGGGCAGCTCGCAGACTGCCTGCGGCCCTCTGTCGTCTTCGACGGTGACGGCACCGGATGGGTCTTCTTCGGCCTGCGCGCAGCAGAGGGTGTGGCGGTCTTCGCCACACGCGAGGAGGGCTCGGGCTGGCTGCCTCCTTTCCCGGTGAGCACGACGGCGCACCCGTCGTTCAACCAGGAGGTGGCGCTCCGCTGCGACGGCGCGCTCGAATGCTGCTGGCAGGGCTACGCCGGCGGGCGATTCCGCATCTACACAAGGACGGTCGGCCGTTCCCGCCTCGGCGACACCCGCCTCGTGAGCGCGGAGGACGAGCGCAACGTCTGGGACCCGGCGGTGGCCTGCGACTCGAGCGGCCGAACCTGCTTCGGGTGGACCACCTACGGCGAGCGAGGCTACGAGACCGCTCTCCGCATGAGAGAGACAGGCGGTGCCGAGTCGAGCAGGCTGATCGTCGCGCCTGAGGCTTATTCGCTGCACCCGAGCCTCGCCTTCACGCCCGACGGGGCCCTCTGGTGCGCATTCGACACGATCGCCCTCGGCGGCCACGCTGGATCCGGCCCGACCCGGCTCCGCACCCGCGAGGAGATGGCGTTTCCTCTGAGGACCGGTCGCAAGGCGGACGGGAGGGCGGTCCCCGCCGACCTCGCACCGGACGTGACCGCAGAGGTGACGGTCGTGCGCATCGGCGACTTCGGCCACGCCGCGGAGCCAACAGGTCCGATCGGCGTGTCGACCCACGTGTCGCCGGCCGGACTGCCGCGGATAGCCGCGACCCCAGAGGGTTCCGTGGCGGTCGCATATCGCGCCATGCGCCGCCTGCCGTTGATGCTCTACTTCTGGGAGACCGTGCTCGAGTGGCACACCCCGAGAGGTTGGGGCAACCTCACGACCTTCGACGAGACGGACGGACCGCTCGAGGAGCCGGCCGTCGCCGCCCGGGAAGACGGAGTGGTCGCCTCGTGGCAGCAGGACGGCCGGCAGGCGCGCGGCCTCGCGTGGACCGAGGGTTTCGGGGGTGAGGAGTGCCTCGCCCTTCGCGAGCACTACGGCGAAGTCGTCTGGCACACCCTCCACACGGGTGGGCACATACGCCTCGGCGCGGTTGACGTTCCTTTCGGGACGAGCACGGCTGCCGAGGGCTCATCGCCGGCGGCAGCCGGGGCGGCGGAGCCTCGATCGGCCACCGCGACGACGGCGGCGGACGCCCCGCACAGCGAGAGCCGTCCCTGGGCCGTGGCGCGGCGAGGCGGCCGGGGACACGACCGCTCCTGGCGCTACCGCACCACCGCGGACGGGCGCGACTACGGGCTCTACTGGGGCGACCTCCACCGCCACTCGCTCATAAGCAGGTGCACCGCCGGCGACGAGCCTGAGCTCGACGACTTCTACCGCTACTCCTTCGACGTCTGCGAGTACGACTTCTGGGCGGTCACGGACCACGCGGAGAACACATCGTCGTTCCAGTGGTGGTCAATCCAGAAACTGGCCGATGTGCTCAACGTCGAAGGCAGGTTCGTACCGTTCTACGGCTTCGAGTGGACTGCCGCCACCGGCCACCAGAACGTCATCTACGAGTCGACGAGACGCGACGCACCCATCTACTCCTCGACGGCCGAAGCCACCCGCAACCCTGCCCAGCTCTGGTCGCACCTGCGCAGAGCCGGCCAGCGCAGTCTCACCATCCCGCACCACCCGGGATCGGCGATGGTGCCCTTCGACTGGTCCTACCGCGACGAGGAGATGTGCCGCCTCGTCGAGGTCTTCCAGGCCTGCCGGGGCAACTACGAAGACGACGGCTGCTTCCGGCAGTACTCCGACTGCACGCTCACCGGGACCTTCGTCGCCGACGGGCTGCGGGCCGGGCATCGCTTCGGCCTCATCTCGTCGTCGGACCACGGGAACGGGGCGAGCTTCGTAGGCGCCTTCGCGACGGATCTGACGCGAGCAGCCGTCTTCGACGCGCTCCACGGCCGCCGCACGATCGCCGCCACGACCCGCGACGTCATCGTCGACTTCAGGCTGAACGGCTGCTTCATGGGCTCGGAGGCACCCCCCGCCGAGAGCGTCTCGATCGCTGCCGCGGCCGAGGGCTACTGCGACGTCGCCCGCTTCGACCTGCTGCGCAACGGCGAGGTCGTGCACCGCATCGAAGCCGACCTCGGCCTTGCTCCATCCGAGACCGCCTTCCCCCTCCGCGTCGAGTGGGCGGCGGGCGAGACCGGCCGCAGCGACTGGACCGGGAGCCTCCGTGTGGGCGGTGGTCGCATCCTCGAGACGAAGTACTGGTCGCCCGAGATAGTGGAGGTGTCGCACGACACCATCCGTTGGACCGCCGAGACGCGCAACTTCCGCTCGCAGTACGGCTTCCAGCGCGGCGGCGTGGAACTGACGGTTCTCGGCACGCCCGGCACGACGGTCGACATCGTCACAGCCTCGATGGGCGGGCGGACAACCCTGGGCGACGTAGCGCGTGACCGGAAGATCGAGATCGGGCACACCGCGGCCGGCACGCTCGCCCTGCAGCTGGCGACGGGCGGCCTCGTGAGCCTCGGCACCTCCACTGTCCGCATGGACTACGAGGAGCCGCTCTCGCAACCCGGGTGGTACTACGCCCGGGTCATCCTGGAGGACGGGGAGATGGCCTGGTCCTCTCCCGTGTGGGTCAGTCCTTCCTGAGGAACCGGCCGATGCGGCTCTGCGACTCCCCTCCTTGCACCAGCGTCGCGTAGGCGAGCTGCTCGATGAACAGCGCGGTGGCGCGGGACGACTCCGCCGCGGCGTCGATCGCCCGCCTCGCGAGTGTCACCGCCAACGGCGGCAGCTCGGCGAGCGCAGCGGCCATCTCCATCGCCCGGGCGAAGGACTCGCCCTCGGGGACGAGCTCCGTGACGAGCCCGCAGGCGTGCGCCTCGCCGGCCGGGATTCGGCGCCGGAGAAGGACGAGCTCGCGCGCCTTGGCCGCTCCGACGAAGCGCGCCAGGCGCATGGTCCCCCCGGAGCTCGGCACTATGCCGATGTCCAGCTCGGGCAACCCGAACGTCGCCGTCTCTTCTGCAACCCGGAAGTCCGTCGCGAGCGCCAGCTCGAGACCGCCGCCGAGGCAGTAGCCGGCGATGGCGCTCACGGACGGCTGCGACAGCGAAGCGACGGCCTCGTACGCCGCGCCGCTCGCGGCGTAGTAGGCGAACACGCTTTCCGCGTCGACCGCCCTCATCTCCGACACGTCCGCCCCGGCGGAGAACGCCTTGGCGCCGCCGGTGACGACGACACACCGGCTGCTCGACACCTCGGGGCGCGAAATCGCCGTCTGCAGTGCCCCCTCGAGCGCCGAGGAGATGGCGTTGAGCTTCGAGGGCCTGTTCAGCCTGAGGACGGCGACGGGACCGTCCCTGGCGACGAGAACGAGCGGGTTGTCGGTCTCCACCACGGAGGAACGTACTCGCCGCGTAAGGTTGCCGCATGCACCGGTCTTCGCTCGCGCCCGACGCCCACGCGGGTTCGGTGGCGCTCGTCTCGGGCGGAGGTACCGGGATCGGCCGGGCGGCGGCGCTCGAGCTCGCGAGGACCGGAGCAAGAGTCGTCGTCTGCGGGCGCCGGGCCGATCTCCTCGAGGAGACGGTGGCCGCGATCGCCGCCGTCGGGTCCGAGGCACTCGCCGTACCGGCGGACCTCCGGGAGCACGCGGCGGTCGCACAGGTGGTCGACGCCGCCCTCGAGCGGTTCGGCGCCGTCGACGTGCTCGTGAACAACGCCGGCGGCCAGTTCGAGGCGGCCGCGGAGGACATATCCCTGAATGGCTGGCGGGCGGTCCATCGGATCAGTGTCGACGCTGTCTGGGACATGACGCACGAGGTCGCCACCCGCTCGATGATCCCGAACCGCCGGGGCGTCGTCGTCTTCGTCGGGTTCAGCCCGCGCCGGGCAGTGCCGAAGATGGCGCATGCCGCGGCCGCTCGGGCGGCGGTCGACAACCTGGCGGCGGGTCTCGCGGCGGAGTGGAGCCGGTACGGGATACGCGCGGTCTGCGTCTCGCCGGGCAACATCGACACCGAGGCCATCGTCGCCTACGGCGAGGAGGAGATAGACGGCTGGCGACGCTCGGTGCCCCTCGGCCGCCTCGGTACAGCCGAGGAGGTTGCAAGCGTGATCGCCTTCGTCGCCTCCCTCGGCGCGAGCTACGTGACCGGCGCCACCATCCTCGTCGACGGCGGCCTCGACGCCTGGGGTCAGGGCTCTCCCCCGCCGGCGCCCGAGGCATGAGCCACGACCATCCGGGCGTCCAGCCCCACCACCTCCGACGCCTCGACGACGAGCGGGTTGACTTCGAGCTCCAGCACCTCAGGGTGGGCGGCCGCCACCTCCGACAGAACGGAGAGGGCTCGGGCCGCCTCCCCCACCGCCAGAGCCTGACGCCCCCGTGCGCCGAGCAGCAGCGGGGCGGCCCGTAGCCGGCCTATGAGCTCGAGCGCCTCATGCTCGTCGACAGGCGCGAGAGCCACGGCGGTGTCGTCGAGCACCTCGGCATAGATCCCGCCGAGCGCCACGAGAGCCACCGGCCCGAAGCGCGGATCGCGCACCGCTCCGACGAGGAGCTCGACTCCCGACACGTTCGCCATGGGCTCCACAGAGAGGCGCGACTCACCGAATCTCTCGGCGAAACCCGCCACCGTCCTCCGCACCTCCCCCTCCCCACTCACGTCGAGCGCCACCCCGCCGGAGTCCGACTTGTGCTCGAGCTCGGCCGCCTTGATCACGACCGGATAGCCGACGGTCTCTGCCGCGAGGACGGCTTGCTCGACGGTCCTCGCCTCTTGCGCCGGCAGGAAGGGGAAGCCTGCTTCGGCGAGCAACGCCCTCGCTGCGAAGTACCCGCCCTCGGCGACCCGGCGGCCCGCCGGTCTCTCGACTCCACCAGCAGGGCGCGGCCGCCGCCTCTTGTGGAGGGACTCCGCCCGCCGCGTGAGACGGACGAGCGCCTCTGCTGCGTCCTCCACGTTGGCATAGACCGGTACCCGCCCGTCGCGCAGCTTGCCGAGAGGACCCGCCTCCTCCCCCACCTTCTCCTCGTCGACGAGCCGGTGCATCGAGTGCACGACCATGGGCTTCTCCGACGTCTGCATGATCGAGGCGAGGAAGCTGCCCACCTCGGCCTCCGCCTTCGCCATCTCGGGGCTGTACTGCCCGTAGCCGCCGAAGTAGCCGGTGAGGAGAACCGAGTCCACCTCGTCCGAGGCGGCGAGCGCCAGAGCGACGCGCGTGAACGACCAGATGTCCTGCTCCCCCGCGCCGGCGAGGTCGACCGGGTTGTCCGTACCTCCCGCCGTCCCCGTCGCGCCCGCAAGCTCCTTCGTGAGAGCCGGCGAGAGCTCGGGCACCTCGAGGCCGCGCATCGCCACCGCGTCGGACGCGATGGCGCCGTGGCCGCCGCCGTCCGCCACCACGCCGACGCGCGGCCCTTTCGGGAGGAGCCCGAGGAGGAGCGACTGACAGGCGTCGATGAGCTCCTTCGGCGTGGAGACACGCTCGATGCCCGCCGCCCGGCAAGCCGCTTCGACGGCCGTCTGGGACGACACGAGCGCCCCCGTGTGCGAGCGCGCGGCCCGGCGCGAGGCGTCGCTCTCCCCCGGCGCCAGGAGGACGACCGGCTTTCCCGCCTCTGTCGCCCTCGAGGCCACGTCGACGAAACCGCGACCGTCCCTGAAGTCTTCGCAGTACACGCAGATCACCTCCACCGACGGAGCATCGGTGAAGTCGTGGAGCAGATCTGATACGTCGAGATCGGCCTGGTTGCCCACCGAGGCGAAACGGGCCACGCCGAGCCCGGCCTCCACCGCCTTCTGACCGAGCTCCAAGGCGAGGTTGCCGCTCTGGGAGATGAGACCGATCGGCCCAGGGGCGAGCTTGTTCGAGGAGAGGAAGAGGGACGCGGCGGCGTCGCTCAATCCGAGGCAGTTGGGCCCGAGGAGGACCGCGCCCGCCTGCCGCACCTTTGCTACTGCGGCTTCCTCTCGCGCCCTTCCTTCTCGTCCGGTCTCGGCCAGACCGGCCGTGATACCGACGAGCGCCCGCGCCCCTGCCGCAAGGGCGTCTTCGAGCGCCTGCTCGAAACCGGCCTCCGGCACGCACAGCGCCACGAGGTCGGGCGGCTCGGGCAGGTCGGCGACGGACTCGTAGGCCCGGTGGCCGAGGACCTCGCCGCCCCGCCGGTTCACGAAGTAGACCGAGCGCAGGTGGTCGCCTTCGAGGGAGCCGCGTGCGAGCCAGTGGCCCCACTTGTCCGGGTCGTTCGAGGCCCCGACGATGGCCACCGACGACGGGTTGAACAGGGGGCGCAGGTCCCTCTTCTCGGACACCTCCGGCGTGCGGCTAGTAGCCGCTCAGCACCGGCTCGTCGGCCGGTGCCAGCTTCGGCACGTCCTCTATGAGCTTGATCGTGTAGGGGTCCTCGGGATGCTCGAGGACCTTCTCGACCGAGCCATGCTCGACGATTCGTCCCTCGTTGAGGACGACGACCTTCTGCGCGACGGAACGGACAAGGGCGAGGTTGTGCGTGATGAAGACCATCGAGAGGCCATGCTCTCGCTGCAGGCGGCGCAGCAGCTCGACGATCACGGCCTGGACGGAGACGTCGAGGGCGGAGGTCACCTCGTCGCAGACGAGGACGTCCGGCTCGACGACTATCGCCCGCGCGATGGCGACGCGCTGGCGCTCGCCACCCGAGAGCTGGTCCGGGTAGCGGCCGAGGAAGTCCTCGCCGAGCGAGACCTCCTGCAGCACCTTCGCAGCCCGATCGCTCATCTCCCGCCGCGACATGTCGAAGTAGTGGTCGAGCGGCTGGGCGAGGATCTGGCCGATCGTCTTGCGCGGGTTGAGCGAGGTGTAGGGGTTCTGGAAGATGTACTGGATGCGCCGGAGCACGTCCTTCGAACGCCTGCGCGTGCCTCGGGCGAGGGGGTTGCCCTCGAAGCGGATGTCGCCCTCCCAGTTCGAGTGGAGGCCGACGATGCAGCGGGCGAGCGTCGTCTTGCCCGAGCCGGACTCCCCGACGACAGCGACGCACCGCTCGGGCGCGAGGTCGAGGCTCACGCCGTGCAACACGGGCTGGCTGCCGTACTTCGCCGAGATGTCCTTCAGGGAGAGCGACGGCTCGGCGATGCTGTCCGGCAGTGGGGTGAGAACGACCCGCTCCCTCTCGGCGTGGACGATCTCGGACGCCCGGAAACAGCGTACGACCTGCGAGCGCACCTGTACGGGCGCGGGCGTCTCAACCCGGCATCGGTCGATGGCGAAGCTGCACCTCGGAGCGAAGAAGCATCCCTGCGGCCTGCGACCCGGCCGGGGTGGCTGCCCGTCGATGCCGGTGAGCACCTCCGCCCTCTCGGGCGAGGGCGCGGCGGCGAGGAGACCCCGCGTGTAGGGGTGAACCGGGGTGTTGAAGACGGGGTAGGTCGCTCCGAGCTCGATCACGCGGCCGGCGTACATCACAGCCACCTTCGAGACGAGACCCCCGACGACGGCGAGGTCGTGGCTCACGTACACGGCGGCGACGCCGTAGGTCTTGCAGAGGTTGCGGATGGTCTCGAGGACGTGGCGCTGCGTCGACACGTCGAGGCCTGTCGTCGGCTCGTCGAGGACTATGAGCGAGGGGCGGCAGCAGAACGCCATGGCGATGGCCACCCGCTGCTGCTGGCCGCCGGAGAGCTGGTGCGGATAGCGCTTCATCATCTCCGGCTGGGCGTCGAGGCGTACCTCCGCCAGCACCTCGGCCACCCGCGAACGGACCTCGTCCACGGCGCCCGGGTGCGAGGTGAGGCACTCGGTGAGCTGGGAGCCGATCTTGAGGGTCGGGTTGAGGGCGGCGGAGGGGTCCTGCGGCACGTATGCCACCTTGGCGCCGCGGAATTCGCGCATCTCTTGGGGCGAGAGCGTGAGGAGGTTCACGCCGTCGAGCGCGATCTCGCCCCGCGTGATCTCGAGGCCTCGGCGGGCATGACCGAGAAGGGCGAGGGCGACCGTCGTCTTGCCCGAGCCGGACTCGCCGACGAGCCCGAGCACCTCGCCTGCGCCGACGGTGAGAGACAACTCGCTCACGACGTCCCTGCCGGTACCGGCGAGGCAGATCTCGAGGTCCTTCACCTCCAGGCGTTCGTAGGCCCTCATGCGGTCTCCCCGAGCGTCGTCTCCGCCACCGCCGCCTCGTTGAGGACGAGCGCCTCCTGCGGGCGCCCCTCGATGCCGATGGCGACCCGGGCGACGGCGTCGGTGAAGGTGTTCGTCCCGATCGTGAGCAGAGCTATGAGGATCGTCGGCGCCACGACAGCCCACACGTTCCCCCCGATGAGGCCGCCGCGGTTCTCGTTGATCATGTAGCCCCACTGCGGCGAGGGTGGCGGCTGGCCGAAGCCGAGGAACGCCAGCCCCGCCATGACGACGATCGAGTAGGTGAGCCTGAGGCCCGCCTCGACCATGAGGGGTGTGATGAGGTTCGGGAGGATCTCGGACCACATGACCTTCACCGGCTTCACGCCCTGGAGCTCGATCGCCTTCACGTAGTCGCGCTCCGAGATGTCGAGCGTGGCCGACCGGAGCACCCGGGCGACCGCCGGGGCCTGGGTGAACCCGACGACTATGACGATCAGCCAGAGCTTCGGGCCGATGATGCTCACGAAAAGGAGGGCGAAGACGAGCTGGGGGAAGGCAAGGACGACGTCGACGGTCCTCATGATGATCCCGTCCCACTTGCCCCGCAGGTAGGCGGCGGAGATACCGGCTGCGCCTCCGACCACGACGCCGAAGACCGTCGAGCACAGGGCCATGACGAGCATGACCCAGCCGCCGTCGAGCACCCTCGAGAGCACGTCGCGGCTGAGGACGTCGGTCCCGAGGAGGTACTGGGCGCTCGGCTTGGCGAAGGGGAGCCCGCTCCCCACTATGGCCGTCGAGGAGTACGGCGTCACGAACGGACCGATGACCGTGACGAGCGCGATGAAGAGCATGATGCCGAGGCCGACTCTCCCCCGGGTCGTGCGCGCGGCCGCGCCGAGAACGGCGAGCCACTGCCTGCGTGGTGTCCGGGGCGACCGGACGGCCGGTTCCTGCGGCTCGGTCGGAGCCGCGAGAGCGGTCATCGTGCGATCCTCCGGCGCGGGGTCGCGAGGAGGGCGATCACGTCGGTGAGGATGTTCATGAAGACGTAGAAGGCGGCCAGGATCACGACGGTGAACTGGATGATCGGGATGTCGCGGTTGGTCACGGCATAGACGAGGCCCTGGCCGATGCCGGGGAAGTTGAAGATGTACTCGACGACCACGATCCCGCCGGCAAGGTAGAGGAAGTTGAGACCGATCACCTGGATCGTCGGGGCGATTGCGTTCGGCAAAGCGTGCACGAACACCACCCGCCATGCCTTGAGCCCCTTCAACCGGGCCATCTCGACGTAGTCGGACTCGAGCGCCTCGATCATGGCGGCTCTCATCATCCGCTGTATGTAGGGCACGATCACGATGACGAGCGTCGCCACGGGGAGCACGAGCATCTTCGGGTCGTTCCAGGCGTAGCTGCCCGGCGGGATGAGGGACACGGCAGGGAGCACGTGCGAGACCGTCGTTGCGAACAGGATGATGAGCGCGATGGCGATGACGAACTCGGGGAGGGCGGTGATGCCGAGCGCCGCGACGGCCGAGATGTGGTCGAACCAGCCGTCCTTGCGCAGGGCCGCCATCGCGCCGAGGACGATCCCGAGTACCGATCCGATGATGCCCGCCACGAAGACGAGGACGGCGGAGTCGATGAGGCGGGGCTCGATCTGCGCCCACACGCCGAGCCCGTTCGAGGTCGAGGTCCCCAGGTGTCCCGTGAACAGGCCCGTGAACCACACCCAGTACTGGTCGACGAGCCCTCGGTCGAGGCCGAGCTGCTGCTCGAGCGCACGCACCCGGGCCGGAGTCGACGTCTTGCCGAGGATGGCGTAGGCGGCGTTCCCCGGGAGGACCTCGGTTGCGAGGAACACGATGATCGAGACGATGACGAGCGTGAGGAGGCCGACGAGCGTCCGCCGGATCACGAGGGCGAAGAGAGGATGCTGCTGGCTCCAGCGCAAAGAGCGCGCCGGCGGTGGAGCAACCGCTACCGCCATGTCACACCTCCCCCTCGACAAGGACGAGCGGCAACCTGCTGCCGCTTTGCGAGGAGCGGATTGTAGGCGACGGTCTCTTGTCCCGACAGAGCGAGCGACCCACCTCGTGCATCACCTGGTGAGAGTGGTCGTTCTGCCACTAGTCCGAGAAAACGGCCCGCGAGATGACGAGGCGCTGGATGTCGGAGGTTCCCTCCTCGATCTCCTCCAACTTGGCGTCGCGCATCCACTTCTCGACGAGATGCTCACGCGAGTAGCCCCAGCCTCCGAGTGTCTGGACGGCCGCCCAGGTGGAGAACATCGCCGTCTCGGAGGCGAAGAGCTTTGCCATGGCCGCCTCCCTCGTGGCCTTCTCGCCGGCGTCGAGCCGCCGGGCGGCGCGCCACACCATGAGACGTGCGGCTTCGATGCGGGTCGCCATGTCGGCCACACGGAACGCCACTGCCTGGTGCTTCGAGATCGACACCCCGAATTGCTTGCGTTCGGAGGCATAGTCCACGGCGTACTCGAGCGCCGCCCTCGCCACACCGGTCGCCGCGGCGGCGAGTATCACCCTCGAGGCGTCGAAGGTGTGCATGAGGCCGAGGAAACCCTGGCCCTCCTCGCCCAGCCTGTCCTCGACGGGCACGGCGACGTCGTCGAGGAAGATCTCCGTGTTGAGCAGTGCGCGCTGACCCATCTTCTTGAGCGGCGGACCGAACTGCATCCCCGCTCTCTCCTTCTCGAGAAGGAATGCGGTGACGCCCTTCGCCCTCTTCGTGGGGTCGACCGTGGCGAACACGACGTAGAAGCGCGCCACGCCGCCGTTCGAGATCCAGGCCTTCGTGCCCGAGAGCCGGTAGCCGTCGGCGGTGCGTTCTGCCCTCGTCGCCACGGCGGCCGCGTCTGATCCGACGTCCGGCTCGGTCACCGCGAGGGCGGTCAAGGGCGGCGGGTTCTCGCAGAGCGGCCTCAACCAACGCTCCTTCTGATCGGCCGTGCCGAGCTCGAGGAGCGGGTGGGCGAAGAAGCCGTTCGAGGTAAGCAGGTTGCCGAGGGCGAGATCGCCGGCGCACAGCTCCTCCTGCACGAGGCACTGGGTGAGCACGTCGGTGAAGCCGCCACCTCCGAGCTCGGCCGGGAGCATGAACGACGTGATGCCGGCGTCCGCCGCCTTCTCCCAGATGCCCCAGTGCATCTCGGTGTCGGCCTCGTCGACCTCACGGGCCACGGGGCGGATCTCGGTCTCGGCGAAGTGGCGACACATCCGGACGATCTCGTGCTGCTCTCCTGTGAGCGGTACCAGTTCCTCGGGCAACGAGGGGTGCATGGACGCATAGTAGGGCGCACCGCCCAGCCCGGCACAAAGCGCCCTCGGTGTTGCAGACTGTGGCGTGGCCACCGCTCGGAACCTCGCCGTCATAACCGACCCGGACGAGATCGACCCCTCTCCGGCGGTGTCGGCGCTCGAGGAGGCCGGGTATGCCGTGGAGGTGCTCGGCAGCCGCGAGCCGTCGTTGATCGCCGCGGCCGCAGCCGAGGCGACGGCTCTCGTCGTCGGATACGCCAGGGTCGACTCCGGGCTTCTCGATCACCTCCCTCGGCTGCGCATCGTCGCGACGATGTCCGTCGGCGTCGACACGGTGGATCTCCGCGCAGCCGAGGAGCGCGGCGTCTGGGTGTCCAACGTGCCGGACGCCGCGACCGAGGAGGTCGCAGTCCACGCTCTCGCCCTGGCACTCGGGCTCGTGCGCCGCATCACCTTCCTCGACCGCCATGTGCGCTCGGGCGGTTGGGGCGTGGATGCCGCGGAGACGATGCGCCGGCCATCGCGCCTCTCGCTCGGGGTGGTGGGGTTGGGGCGGATAGGGCGCCGTTTTGCCGCTCTTGCGGGTCCGGCGTTCGGGGACGTGAGGGGATACGACCCGTTCGTGGCCCCGTCTGCCTGGCCGGCGGGCGTCATGGCCTGCGACCTCGACGAGCTGCTGGCGCGCTCCGACGTGGTGTCGCTCCACCTGCCCGGCGAGGCGGGTGCCCCGCCGCTTCTTCACCGCGGCAGGCTGTCCCTCCTGCCCGAGGGTGCCGCGCTCGTCAACGTGTCCCGCGGCAGCCTCGTCGACACCGAGGCTCTCGTCTCCCTGCTCGATGCCGGCCGCCTCTCGGGGGCGGGGCTCGACGTCCTCCCGGTCGAGCCGCCCGCGGCCGACGACCCCCTGCGGCGGCACCCGCGCATCGTGCTCACGCCTCACCTCGCCTACCTCTCGGAGGAGAGCGCGATCGATTATCCCCTCAAAGCTGCGGAGAACGTCGTGGCGTGGTCGACTGGGGGAGAACCGCGGGACGTCGTCGTGCGCGGCCGATGAGCCGGCGCCACCCGGCGGCCCGGTGCAGCAGAGAGCGATGAGGAGGAGGAAGAGCCGATGGAAGAGATGACCGGGGGCAAGGTCGTCGTGGAGTCGCTTCTGGCGAACGGCGTGGAGGTGGCGTTCGGCATCCCCGGCACGCACAGCCTCCCCATCTATCAGCACCTCGCCGCGAGCTCGATCAGACACGTCACGCCACGTCACGAACAGGGCGCCGGCTACGCGGCGGACGGCTACGCCCGCTCGAGCGGACGGATCGCCGCTTGCCTCGTCACGACCGGCCCGGGAGTCACGAACATCGCGACGGCCATCGGGCAGGCCTACTCCGACTCGATACCGCTTCTCGTCGTCTCGCCGGGGATGCCTGCTGCCATCGAGGGAGGCGACCACGGCTTCCTGCACGAGGCGAAGAACCAGAGCCTTCTCACCTCTGCCATCGCCGCCTGGAGCCACCGGGCGAGCTCGCAGCAGGACCTGGCGGACGCCCTCCGCCGGGCGTTCGCCCACCTGTCGGGCGGGCGGCCGAGGCCCGTCCACATCGAGGCGCCCATCGAGGTGCTGGCAGAGCAAGGCCCGGTCGACGAGATCCGGCCGGCCGAGCACGCGGCGCCCGTCTCGCCTGCCCCCGATGCCGTGGCCCGAGCCGCGCAGGCGCTCGCCTCGGGCCGCAGGCGTGCGCTCGTGCTCGGTGGAGGTGCCCGTGGCGCCGCCGCGGAGGCCACAGCCCTCGCCGAGCTGCTCTCCATGGCGGTCGTGACGACGACGAACGGGAAGGGGGTCGTGTCCGAACGGCATCCGCTGTCCCTCGGCGCCACGGTCATGGCACGCTCCACGCGTGACCATCTGGCCGACTGCGACGTGGTGCTCGCGGTCGGTACCGAGCTCGGCGACTCGGACCTGTGGGGCGAGCCGCTCCGGGTGAACGGGACCGTCATCCGCGTGGACGTCGATCCGCAGCAGCTCGACAAGAACCTCGCCGCGGCGGTGAAGGTGCACGGCGACGCCGCGCTCAGCCTGCGGGCGCTCGCCGATCGCCTCGGGGGCTCGGCCGGGACCGGTGTGACCGCCGGGGCCGGTGTGACCGCCGGGGCCGGTGTGACCGCCGCGGGGGGCTCGGACGGCGTGGGGGGCGCCGGGCGGGCGGACGTCTGGCAGGATGCCTCGCTCGCCCTCGTGGCGGAGCAGGAGGTCGCACGGGTGCGTGCCGGCGTCGCCACCGACCTCGCGGCCGACGTTCAACCGTTCGGTCCCCTCATGGCCTCGCTCGAGAAGGTCCTCGCCCCTGACGCCGTCGTCGCGGGCGATGCCGCGATGGCCTGCTACTTCGGGGTGCAGTACCTCCTCCCCTTCGAGCGGCCGTCACGGTGGCTGTTCCCGACCGGCTTCTGCACGCTCGGCTACGGTCTGCCGGCTGCGATCGGTGCGAAGCTCGCCGCGCCCGATCGCCAGGTCATGGCGATCATGGGCGACGGCGGGGTGATGTTCACCATCGGCGAGCTGGCGACTGCCGTGCAGGTCGGCCTCTCACTCCCTCTCGTCATCGTGACGAACAACGGCTACGGCGAGATCCGCAAGGAACTGGCCGCCATGGGCGTCTCGCCGCTCGGCACGGACTTCCCGGCGCCGGACTTCGTCGCTCTCGCAGGGGCGTTCGGCGCCCACGGCGTCCGGGTCGAGCCGGACGAGGTGGGCTCGGCAGTCGAGGAGGCCTTCGGGCGACCCGGCCCTACGGTCGTCGAGACCGCGGTCGGCTGAAGCACGGGCCCGGGCCGGCCCTGGGCAGCTCGCCGGGCGGGCCTCAGTCGGCCCAGGGCGTGAGGATGCCGTCGAGCCCGCGCTTCGAGATCTCGTTCGCGATGACGAGCCGCTGGATCTCGGAGGTGCCCTCCCATATCCGGTCGACGCGGATGTCCCGGTAGAGCCGCTCGACGGCGTACTCGCGCATGTAGCCCCGGCCCCCGAAGATCTGCACCGCCCGGTCGATGACACGGCCGGCGGCTTCTGATGCCGAGAGCTTCACCATCGACGCCTTTGCGTGGAGCAGCTTGCGTGGTACGCCGGCGTCGGCTTCGGCACCCACCTGGTAGACGAACGCACGATTCGTCGCGATCTCGACGGCCGAGTCGGCGAGCATCGCCTGGATCATCTGGTTCTCGATGAGACGCTTGCCGAACTGCTCCCGGGACGAGGCCCACTCGGTCGCCTCCCGCAGTGCGCGCTCTGCTCCGCCGAGCGCCCGCGCGGCGATCATGAGCCGTTCCTCGACGAACCACTCCTGGGTCAGGGCGGCGCCCCCGCCGATCTCGCCGAGCACGCTGTCGGGGCCGACCTCGACCCCATCGAAGGTGAAGATCGGATGCTTGAAGACGAAGGTGTGCATGTAGGCCGGGGTGCGGAGCACGCTCACCCCAGAGAGGTCCCGGTCGACGAGAAAGAGCGTCGGGCGCTTGGCCGGCATCACCTGGGCGAGGACGATGAGGAAGTCGGCGACGTCCCCAACGGTCACGAACCACTTCTCGCCGTCGATCCTGAACCCCTCGCCCGAGGGAGTCGCCGTCGTCACGATCGCCGTGTAGTCCGAGCCCGCATCGGCCTCGGTCACCGCATAGGCGTCACGCCTCTCGCCGGCGATGCCCGGAAGCAGGTAGCGCTCGCGCTGTCCCTCGCTGCAGGCCTTGAGCGCGTTGGCCGGCCGCCACACGGTGTCCCAGAGCGCGTTCGTCAGCTGGCCGAGCTCCTCTTGCACGAGCACCTGCTCGAGGATGGATAAGCCCGCGCCGCCCCACTCCGCCGGCATGTTGACGGCGTTCAGGCCCGATTCCAGGACGGCCTTGGCGATGAGGGCGAGCGACTCGGCGGGCAGACCGTCGCCGGTCTCGCACTGATCCTCGTAGGTCTTGATGGTCGAAGCAAGGTCGCGGGCGCGCGCCTTCAGTTCGAGTTGACGTGACGTGTAGTTCCAATCCATGGCAGCCTCCAACCTCCGTTACATAACATCACAGCGCTGTGAGGACCAGATGGACAATTCGGTGAGAATTCGCGCGGCCGTGTGCCACGGCTTCAAAGAGGTCCTCATGGTGGAGGAGCTGGACCTGCGCCGGCCCGGGCCGGGCGAGGTCACGGTCGCGGTGAGCGCGTGCGGCGTGTGCCACAGCGACCTCACGTACTGGAGCGGCGCCTGGGGCGGCGGCGTTCCCGCCGTCTACGGTCACGAGGTGGCGGGTGTGGTCGAGGAGCTTGGGCCTGGGATCGTCGGCATCTCGGAGGGCGACCACGCCGTCGTGACGCTCATCCGGGCCTGCGGGCGATGCCGTCTCTGCCAGAAGGGCCTGCCGGCGCTCTGCGAGCAGATGGGGGCGTTGCCGCTCTCTCGCAACTCGCCTCTCACCACCGTCGGGGGTGGAGGTGTGGTGCAAGGTTTGCGGACGGCGGGTTTCGCCGAGAAAGTCACCGTCCACGAGTCCCAGGTGGTCCCCATCGCCAAGCACCTGCCCCTCGACGTCGCCTGCATCGTCGGCTGCGGGGTCGTCACCGGTGCAGGCGCGGTTCTCAACACCGCAGGCGTCGAGCCGGGCTCGTCGGTGGCCGTCATAGGTGCCGGCGGGGTCGGCCTCAACGTCGTGCAGGGGGCCGTCGTCGCGGGAGCGAGCGACGTCGTGGCGATCGACGTTCTCGCAGCAAAGCTCGCCGCCGCCCGCACCTTCGGCGCCACCTGCACGGCCGACGCCCGCTCAGGGGAGGTGGAGGCCGTGGTGACGACCGTCACGGCGGGAAGGGGCTTCGACTACGTCTTCGTCGCCGCCGGGTCGGTACCGGCAGTAGAACAGGGCCTCGGCCTCGTGGCAAAGGGCGGCACGGTCGTCATCCTCGGCATGCCCGAGGGCATGCGTGCGTCCTTCGACCCCGAGGCGATCGCAGACCGCGGCGTCCGGGTGCTCGGCAGCAAGGTCGGGTCCGTGCGCCCGCAGGTGGACATACCGGCACTGCTCGGACTGTACGAGCAAGGGCGGCTCAAGCTCGACGAGCTCGTCACCCACCGCTTCGCTCTCGACGCCGTCAACGAGGCCTTCACAGCTGCGGCGAGCGGAGAGGCGCTGAGGGCCGTTGTCCAGCTCTGACCCTGTCGTCACCGCAGTCGAGACCTACTCGACGCCAGACGTCTGCGTGGTGCGCGTCGCCACCGACTCGGGCGAGGAGGGCTTCGGCCAGACGGCGCCCTACAACGCCGACATAACCGCCGCCGTGATCGAGCGGCAGGTCGCGCCGCACGCGCTCGGCGCTGCGGTCACGGGGCCGGGCGATCTCGACGCCCTCGGCACCCGGATACTCGAGCGCGAGTTCAAGTTCCCGGGCTCCTACGTCTGCCGGGCGCTTGGCGGAGTCGACACCGCGCTCTGGGACCTCCTCGGCAAGAGGGAGGGCAAGACCGTCGCCGGGATGCTCGGGTCATCGGCCCGCTCCTGTCCCGTCTACGCCTCGAGCATGCGCCGGGACATCGCGCCCGCCGAGGAGGCAGCCCGCCTCGTCGAGCTGAGGGACCGCTTCGGCTACCGGGCGTTCAAGGTGCGGGTCGGCTCCGAGTGCGGGCACGACCGTGACGAATGGCCCGGGCGCACCGAAGAGCTCGTCCCCACCATGAGACGCGCCCTCGGGGACGAGGCGATCATGCTCGTCGACGGCAACAGCTGCTACACGCCCGCAAAGGCGATAGAGGTCGGCCGGCTCCTCGAGCAGCACGGCTACGCCCACTTCGAGGAGCCCTGCCCCTACTGGGAGCAGGAGTGGACCGCCGAGGTCACCGCTTCACTGGCGCTCGACGTGGCCGGCGGCGAGCAGGACTGCCTGATGGCCACGTGGCGACGCATGATCGAGCTGCAGGCCGTCGACGTCGTCCAGCCGGACGTGTGCTACGTCGGTGGTCTGAGCCGGGCGCTTCGCGTCGCCGGCCTCGCCGTCGAGGCCGGTCTCCCCGTGACCCCGCACTCGGCCAACCTGAGCCTCGTCACGGTGTTCTCGCTCCACCTGCTGGCCGCGATCGAGAACGCCGGGCCGTACGCGGAGCTCTCGATAGAGCCCGACGAGTACTACCCGTGGCAGAGCGGGATCTTCGAGCCGGCCCTCGTCGCCCACGACGGCGTGCTCGACATCCCCGACCTCGGCCCGGGCTGGGGGGTCGAGATCAGGCGTGACTGGCTGGAGAGGGCCACGAGGACGGTGATGGCGCGGGGTTGACCACCGCGTCGCCGCGTCCGCCCTCAGACGAGGACGTTCACGATCTTCGGCGGCCGGGCGATCACCCGCGTGGGCTCCTTCCCGCCGAGGAAGCCCTGCACCCTGTCGGAGGCGAGCGCCGCGGCGACAGCGCCCTCCTCGCTCACGTCCGGGTCCACCTCGACCACGTCGCGGGTCTTCCCGTTCACCTGCACGGGCATCTTGACCCGCTCGGCCCGGAGGAGCGCCGGGTCGGCGACCGGCCACGGCTGGATGTGCACGTGCTTGCCCGTGCGGCGCTCGTAGGCCTCGGCCGCCAGGTGGGGGGCGAACGGTGCGAGCAATTCGAGCAGCGTGTCGATCGCATCTTCGACCGCGACCGGGTCGGCTCCCCCGCCTCGATGCTTGTAGATGGAGTTCGTGAGCTCCATCAGTGCGGCCACGGCGGTGTTGAAGGCGTAGCGCTCGATGTCGTCGGACACCCGGGCGATCGTGCGGTGCACCTCGCGGCGGAGGTCGGACGACCCGACGCTCGAATCGTCCGTCTCGACCGGGCGGCTCCCCGCTGCCTCGCCGACAGCGAGCCGCCACACGCGCGCGAGGTAGCGCGAGCAGCCCTCGATGATGTCGTCGCTCTGGTCCGTCCAGTCGACGTCCTCGACTGCCGGGCCGATGAAGAGATGGAAGAGCCGCAGCGCGTCGGCGCCGACCGTCTCGAAGTACTGGTCGGGCGACACGACGTTGCCGCGCGACTTCGACATGGCGCTCCCGCCGAGGCGGATCATCCCCTGGCAGAACAGCTGGGAGAACGGCTCCCGCAACTCGGCCGGCGACAGGCCGACCTCTCCGAGGGCGCGGGTGTAGAAACGGGCGTAGAGCAGGTGCAGGATGGCGTGCGTGATCCCGCCGATGTAGCGGTCGACGGGCATGAAGCGGCGAGCGGCGGCCTTATCCACCGGTGCGTACTCGTCGTGCGGATTGGCGAAACGCAGGAAGTACCACGACGAGTCCACGAACGTGTCCATCGTGTCCGTCTCCCGGACGGCCGGTCCGCCGCACGTCGGGCAGGTCGCACGGCGGAACCCCTCGTGGAACCTGAGGGGCGACTCCCCCGTCGGCCTGAACTCGACGTCCTCCGGCAGGAGGATCGGGAGCTCCTCGGCGGGCACGGGAACCATGCCGTCGGCCGGGCAGTAGACGACGGGGATCGGGCAGCCCCAGTAGCGCTGCCGGCTGATGAGCCAGTCCCGCAGGCGGTAGTTGACGGTGCGGTGGCCTATGCCCTCGCGCTCGAGCCACTCGATCGCCTTGGCTTTGGCCGCGTCGACGTCGAGCCCGTTCATCCACTCGCTGTTCACGTGGGCGCCGTCGCCGGTCCACGCCTCTCCGTCGAAGTCGCCAGGCGGCTCGACCGTCCGCACGATCGGGAGGCCGTAGGCCTTGGCGAAGTCGTAGTCGCGCTGGTCCTCGGCGGGTACGGCCATGATCGCCCCGGTGCCGTAGCTCCCGAGCACGTACTCGGCGACGTATACGGGCACGGGCTCGCCCGAGAACGGGTTGACGCAGTGGGCGCCGGTGAAGGCCCCGCGCTTCTCGAGGGCTCCCTCGGCGGACAGCCGCTCGAGGTCGGTCGAGTGGCGGGCGTGCTCGAGGATCCGCTCGACGTCCTCGCGCTGCTCGGGCGTCGTCACGACGTCGGCGAGCGGGTGCTCCGGTGCGAGCACGGCATAGGTCATGCCGAAGCCCGTGTCCGGCCGCGTCGTGAACACCTCGACCTCGAGGTGCTCGTGCCCCACGAGAGGCATGCGGAACTGGGCGCCTTCTGAGCGGCCGATCCAGTTGCGCTGCATCGTCTTCACCCGCTCGGGCCAGTCGAGCGCGTCGAGCGACTCGAGCAGCTCGTCGGCGTACTTTGTGATGCGGAGGAACCACTGCTCGAGGTAGCGCCGCTCGACGACGTCGCCCGAGCGCTCGCAGGTGCCGTCGGAGAGGACCTGCTCGTTGGCGAGCACCGTCTGGCAGCCGGGGCACCAGTTGACCGGCGCCTTGGCGCGGTAGGCGAGGCCGGCTCGGAGCAACTCCTCGAAGATGACCTGGTTCCACTTGATGTAGTCCGCGTCGTGGCTGCGCAGCTCGCGGCGCCAGTCGTAGACGGCGCCGAGGCGCTGCACGGAGCGCTTCAGCTCGGCGATCCGCTTCTCGGTGTAGACGCGGGGATGCTCGCCGCCCTTGATGGCGGCGTTCTCCGCCGGCAGGCCGAAGGAGTCGAAGCCGAACGGGGTGAGGACGGCGTCGCCCTTCATCGTCCTGTAGCGGACGAGCACGTCGCCGAAGGTGTAGTTGCGCACGTGGCCCTGGTGCGCCGGCCCGCTCGGGTACGGGTACATGCACAGGACGTAGTACTTGGGCCGCGGGTCGTCGAGGTCGACCTGGTACGTGCCTTCGTCAGCCCAGCGCCGTTGCCAGCGCTCCTCTACCTCCCTGAAGTCGTACGCGTCGGACATACATCAAGGTTAGTTGCCCGCTCCCTTGCCGAATCCCCCGAGCGCGGCCGCCCACTGCTCGGGAGAGAGCCCGTATGGGGCGTAGAAGGAGAACCTGTCCACGAGGTCGCCGAAGCGCTCGTGCACCTTCGCCGCCACCTGTGCCGGCGGTGCGACGACGGCGAAGGCATCGAGCATCTCGTCGGTGACGAGCTCGCCCATCTTCGCCCACTCGCCCCGCTTCGAGAGGGCGTTGAGCTCCGGTTGAGCGTCTCCCCAGCCGTGTGTCTCGAGCACGCCACGGTAGGCGGGCGTGGAGGCGTAGAAGGCGATCTGCGCCTTTACCGCCGCTGCGGCAGCCTCGAGCTGCTCGTCGCCCTCGCCTGTCACCACGAAGCCCGCATAGCTCACCTCGAAGGCATTCCTCTCCCTCGAGGCCTTCGCGAGCCCCCGGGACAGAGACGGCACCGTCACCTCACGGATGTAGCGCTCGGTCGTGAAGCCGTGGACGAGGAGGCCGTCGCAGACCTCACCCGCCACCTCGGTCATGAGTCCGCCGACGGCGGCGAGGAAGACCTTGGGGGCGCCGTACGGGTTCGGCCCGGGGGAGAAGAAGGGCGTCATGAGCGTGTGGGTGTAGAACTCGCCCCGGAACTCGAGCTTCGTGTTCTCGTTCCAGGCCTGCCATATGGCCCGCATCGCAAGGACGTACTCACGCATCCTCGCCGCCGGGTGCGACCAGGGCATCGAGAACCGCTTCTCGATGTGGGGCTTGATCTGGGAGCCGAGGCCGAGCATGAGCCGCCCCTTCGAGAGCAGCTGCACGTCGTTCGCCATGGTGGCGGTGATCATCGGGCTCCGCCCGAACGCGACGACGATGCCGGTGCCGAGCATGATCCGGTCCGTCTCCTGTGCCGCCAGGGCGAGCATGAGGAGGGGGTCGTGTCCGGTCTCGGTCGCCCAGGCGCCGTCGTAGCCGGTCTCCTCCGCCTTGCGGGCCTGCTCTCCTATCCCTTCAGGGTCGAAGCCGATCGCACCGTCTACGAGCATCCCCGGAGGCTAGCCGGGGGCTGTGTCGTCAGTTCTCGCCCGTCTCGCCTCTGAGGTAGCGCTCGAGCTCGGCCGCGATCTCGTCGCCTGAGGGCACCTCGTGAGTGCTGAAGGCTTCGTCCGGTCCCTCGACGGCGTCTATCGCCCGCTCCAGCTGGCGCACCATGGCGGCATGCTCGGCACTGCCGGCGATCGTCTCGTCGACCTTCGCCCTCGCCGCCTCGGCCGCTTCGTTGAGAACGGACGTGTCGATGACAAGGCCTGACAGCGATGCCAGGCCGTCGAGGAGGGCTATCGAAGCGGCGGGGAACGGCATGGCCGAGACGTAATGGGGCACCCGCGCCCAGAGCCCGACGGACGGAATGCCGACGCCCTCGAGCGCCTCCTCGAGGACGGCCTGGATGCCGGCGGGCACCTCGATGGCCCCGCCCACGAAGCCGACCTGCTGGGCCTGTTGGGCGTTTCCCGCCGTCGTGGCGAGTTTGACGGCCCTCGTATGAGGCGCGGGCGCCGGGAAGCCGCCGAAGCCGACCATGAGGCGAACCCCCATGCCGGCGGCAAGCTCAACGATGGAGGCTGCGAAGGCCCGCCAGTGGAAGTCGGGCTCCGGGCCGCTCAGCACGGCGATGCCCGAGCCGATGCGATCGCGGCCGACCCGGACGACAGGCTCGGGCCAGGCGAGTGCCGTTCGCACGCCGTCCTCGATCATGAGGTGCGGGCGTCTCGCCCGCTGGTCTATGAGGTCCTCGCCATCGAAGAGCGCGTACGGCTCGAGGTCGATCGCCTCCTCGAGGGCCGTAAGAGCGGTCGCGGCCGCGAGGCCGGCGTCGATCCAGCCGTCCACCACGACGACCAGCACGGGGTCGGGCGGTGCCGGCGCTCCCGTCAGGCGGAAGAGCGGTCGCTCTCCGGGAGAGCTCATGCGGCCATTCCCCTCTCCGCTCTGTCGGCCGCCTCGGCGAGAGCCTTCACCTGGTTCGCGAAGAGGTCCACCCCTCCGCTCCGGTCGCCGCCGGCGGCACCGCCGAGGTAGCGGTACATCACTCCCTGCAGGATGCAGGCGAGCTTCCAGTAGCCGAACGCCACGTAGTAGTCGAGGCTGTCGATGCTTCGGCCGGTGCGCTCCGAGTACCAGTCCCTGAGCTCGGCCCTGCTGGCAAAACCCGCTGCCATCGTCGGCGCCGGACCGAGCGCCGTCATCGGGTCGCCCGGCTCCGCCCAGTAGACCATGAGCAGCCCGAGGTCGGCGAGAGGGTCGCCGAGCGTGCAGATCTCCCAGTCGAGCACCGCCCGGACGGCGCCGTCGTCGCCGAGCAGCGTGTTGTCGAGCCTGTAGTCGCCGTGCACGATCGCCGTCTGTCGCTGGCGGGGAGCCGAGGCCGAGAGCCGCTCGTAGAGCTCGTCGACGAGTACGACCCGTTCGAAGCCGGAGCCTGCTGGCTGCATCTTGTCGAACTGCCCGTGCCAGCGCTCGAGCTGGCGGCTCAGGTAGCCCTCCCGCCGGCCGAGGTCGCCGAGCCCGACCGCGTCGACATCGACCAGGTGGAGCTCGGCGAGCACGCGGGCGAGCGACTCGCTCGCCCGTTGCCTGGCCGCTTCGTCGAGGGCGCCCTCGGCCGAGGCCGAGTCGCGGATCACGTGGCCGGGGACGAAGTCCATGACGTAGAAGGGCGCGCCCGTGACGTCATGCTCGGTGCAGAGCGCTCGCGTCTTCGGGACCGGCACGGCCGTCGGGCTGAGGGCGCTCAGCACGCGGTGCTCCCGGACCATGTCGTGCGCCGTCGGGAGGACGTGCCCGGTCGGGGGGCGGCGAAGGACCGCCTGCTCGCCTGTGGCGTCTGTCAGCTTGTAGGTGAGGTTGGACCGGCCGCCGGCGATGAGCTCGAAAGTGATCGGCGGACGAAGGCCGACCTCTTCCTCGAGCCACTCCGCCGTGCGTAGCGCGTCGATGCCCTCGACGGCTCCGTCGCCGCTGCCCTCCATCCGAGGGAGGCTAGCCAGCAACCTGCCCGTCCCGTCTACAGCGGCCGGGGCGCGGTGGCGACCCCCAGCATCGGCTACGGCCTCAGGCCTCCACCACGTGGAGTGCGTGGTCCACCATGTTGCACGGGATCGGGCCTTCGTCGGCCGCCACCACGATGTCCTCGATGCGTGCCCCGAAGCGCCCTCGGAGATAGATGCCCGGCTCGACCGAGAAGGCGTGCCCACTGACGAGCACCTCGTCGTTGCCCGCCACCATGTAGGGGTCCTCGTGCTCCTCGATGCCGATCCCATGCCCTATCCGGTGGATGAATGCCCCGCCGAAACCGGCGGCATCGATGATGCGCCGCCCGATGGCGTCGACCTCTTCACATGATGTCCCGACTGTGGCGCCCTTCGATGCGGCTGCCTGCGCCTCTTCGAGGACGTCGTAGAGGTGGCGGAATTCGGGATCGGGCTCGCCGGTGACGACGGTCCGGGTGATGTCCGAGCAGTAGCCGGCCGCGTCGTCCAGATGGAGCGTCCCGCCGAAGTCGCAGACGACCGCCTCGCCCGGCCCTATCAACCGGGAACCCGGCTCGTGGTGCGGGCTCGCCGAGTTCGGCCCGCTCCCGACTATGGCGAAGTTGACCTTCGCATGCCCCTCGTCGACGAGCCGGCGTCCCAGCTCGGCCGAGACGTCCGCCTCCGTCCGCCCGATGAGTCGGATTTCGCCGCCGAGCAGCGCCGTGGCAACCCGGTCCGCTGCCGCCCCAGCAGCCTGCAGGGCCGCTATCTCCGTCCGGTCCTTCACGGCACGAAGCGGCGACGTCACCCGACTCGCAGGCAACCACTCGGACCCAGGCAGGAGAGACCGCAGCGCGAGCAGGTGGACAGCCCACGTCCGGTCGGAAACACCGATGCGGGACGGGGAACCTGCTGCGTGGGCGATCAAGGCGAGCGGGTCCTCCGTCTCTTTCCAGGGCCGCATCCGAAAGAGGCTCCCGTCGGTAGCGACACGAGGTGCCTCCAGCTCGGGCACGAAGAGCGTCGCTTCCTCGTCACGAGGGAGCACGAGCATCGTGATGCGCTCGAGCGGCATCGCCTCGTAGCCGGTCAGCCAAGGCAGGTCCGCACCGAGCGACAAGAGCAGGCAGTCAACCCTGAGCTCGCCCATCCGCCGCCTGACACGATCGAAGCGCGCACGCCGCTCGCTCACGCCGTGCCTCCTCCACCACCTACCGCCGCGCCGGCCACGACCACCTCAGCAGCGGAAGCCGGCGCCGGCACCGGCACCGGCACACCGGCCGAGGAAGCGGCCCGCCGGGCGTGATAGCTGGAGCGCGTGAGCGGGGAAGCCTCGACGTGGCTGAACCTCATGGCCTCGGCCGCCTCGCGCAAGGCCACGAACTCGGCAGGTGTCCACCACTTCGCTACTGGCAAGTGCCGCGAGCTCGGCCGGAGGTACTGGCCGATGGTGAGGATGTCGACACCGACGGACCTGAGGTCGGCAAAGGTCGAGAGGAGCTCCTCGTAAGTCTCGCCGAGGCCGACCATGATGCTGGACTTGGTGACGAGGCTGGCGCGTTTCGCCCTGGCGAGGACTGCCAGGCTGCGGGCATAGGACGCCGACGGGCGCACGGCTCTCTGCAGGCGGCTCACCGTCTCGACGTTGTGGTTGAGCACGTCCGGCCTGGCGGCGAACATCGAGTCGAGCGCAGCTTCGTCACCCTTGCAGTCGGGGATGAGCACCTCGACGGACGTCCCCGGGCACTCCGCCCTCACGGCCTCGATACACGCCACGAAACCCGCCGCTCCCCCATCGACCAGGTCGTCCCGTGCGACCGCTGTGATGACAGCGTGAGCCAGCCCCATCCGCTTCACGGCAGAGGCGAGACGTCGAGGCTCGTCGGGATCCGGTGGCAGCGGATGCCGGGTGTCCACCAGGCAGAACCCGCAGGCACGGGTGCAGCGCTCGCCGTTGATCATGAACGTGGCCGTCCCGTCCGACCAGCACTCCGAGCGGTTCGGGCAGCCCGCCTCCTCGCACACGGTGACGAGCTCGAGGCCCTTCAGCATCGAGCGAAGGCCGAGCACGTTCGAGCCGAGCCGGACAGGGGCGCGCATGTAGTCGGGCTTGCGCTCCCGGAACGAGATCCCCTGAGCTGCGTCCACCCCGGCGGCGCTGAGTCGGCGCTCGAGTGGCGTCGCAGGCGGAGGAGGGTTGGGGGAGGGAGTTGGCATCGCTTTGCTGCTCGGACCGCTCTGCGATCTCGAGAAGGCGACGTCCCTCCGGTCGACCGGCCTCGCCCGGCCGCCGAAGCTGAAGGCCTCCCCGGCGTGCCGTGCGACGAGATCGACGACGTCGCGCATCGCCGCGTCGACCCTCTCTCTCGCGAGCGAGGTCACCGGCTTGTCCGGGATGCCGCACGGCACGATGTGGCCGAACATCGAGAGGTCCGGATCGACGTTGAGGGCGAAGCCGTGCAGCGACCGCCCCCGGTCGACCCTCACTCCGATCGCACATATCTTGCGTGGCTCTTCGGCCGAGCCGACCCAGACGCCCGGGTAACCGGCGAGCCGGCCGGCCGCCAAACCGAGATCGGCGAGCACGTCGACGACGAGCTGCTCGATCCGATGGACGAAAGCCGGTATGGAGCCGGAGGTGACCGGCACGTCGAGCACGGGGTAGCCGACCAGCTGTCCCGGTCCGTGGTACGTCACATCACCGCCGCGGTCGGCCTTCACGACAGCCGCCCCGGATGATGCGATGGAAGGCAGCAGGTTCGCCGCCCGCGTCCTCACCCCGCAGGTGTAGACGGGCTGGTGTTCGAGGAGGAGGAGGTAGTCGCCCGAGCGGTTGTCGTGCATCGCCCGCTGCAGCACGGCGGCCTCTTCGTAACGGACCCGTCCGAGCCAGCGGAGCCGCAGCGGCTCGGGCTCGGGCTCCGGCTCGCGTGTCACCGCCGCAACCCAGTCACAGCTCGGCCGACCAGTCCCGCATGGCGATCTCGTCGGCCAGGGCACGGAGGAATGCGGAGGCATACGCCCCGTCGACCGCTCGGTGGTCGAAGGAGAGGCCGAGCATCCCGACCGAATGGATGGCGATCGCCTCGCTCCCGTCCGGACCGCTGACGACGACCGGCCGGCGCTTCACGCCGTCAGTCGAGAGGATGGCCACCTGGGGCTGGCTGATGATCGGTGCCGTGAGGAACGTGCCGAACGGGCCCGGGTTCGTGACGGTGAAGGTCCCTCCCACCACGTCGTCGGGAGAGATCCGCCTCGTGCGAGCACGGGCGGCAAGGTCCGCCATCGCCCGGGCGAGCCCCCTCAGCGACTGCCCGTCCGCATTGCGCACGACCGGGACGATGAGACCTTGGCGGTCGAGGTCGACGGCGATGCCGAGATGGACGTCACGGTGGATGACGAGCGAGTCCTCCCCGACCGAGGCGTTCATGTGGGGGAAGTCACGAAGCGCGTCGACCAGGGCCCGCGCCACGAAGGGCAGGTAGGTGAGGCTGATCCCCTCCTCCTCCTTGAAGCGGTCCCTGTACTCCCGCCGCACCTTCTCGATCGCTTCGTAGTCTGCTTCGACAGCCACGAGCGTGTGTGCAGATGTGGCCTTCGAGCGCACCATGTGCTCGGCGGTGAGCCGGCGGATGTTGGTGAAGGGGACGACCTCGTCCCGCTCCCCGGGAGCGCTCGGCGGGAACGCCCGCGCGGCGACCGCCGCCGGGGGCGCTGCTGAAGCGCCCGATCCCGGCGCGGGCGCCGGGCGCCCTGTGGAGGTCGAGGTCGGCGCCCCAACTTGGGCTTGGGAGGCAGGGGACGCCGCGGTACCCCCCGAAGCAGCACGCTGGTCGAGGTACGTGAGCACGTCGCCCCGCGTGATGCGGCCGCCCTGACCGGTTCCCGGAATCTGCGAAGGATCGAGGTCGTGCTCGTTGATGAGCTTGCGCACGACCGGCGAGAGCAGCAGAGCCCCACCGCCGCCTGCACCTCCGGCCTGGGGCTGCGACGCCCGGCCGTTGCCGCCGGGCACGGTGCGGGCCGGTTGTGCGTTGGCGGGAGCCGCTCCGGTGTCCGGGGTCCGGGCCCCTGTCCCGACGGGAGCAGGCACCGAGTCAACCGCCGCCTCGGGCGGCGGCTCCTCGTTCGCCGCCTCCGCCGTGGCGGGTGCGCCGGCGGCAGGCGCCGGCTCGGTCGGCTCGGCAGGCTTGGCCGGCTCGAGAGGCGCGGCCTGCTCGACCGCAGGCGTTCCCGCGGCAGCACCCTCGCTGCCAGCCTCCTCTCCGATGACGGCGAGGCGCGTGCCCACGTCGACGGTCTCGCCCTCGTCCACCAGTATCTCGGTGAGATAGCCGTCCACAGAGGAGGGAACCTCCGAGTCGACCTTGTCCGTCGAGACCTCGAAGAGCGGCTCGTCCTGTGCGACGGGCTCGCCGACCTTCTTCAGCCAGCGGATGATCGTGCCCTCGGTCACGGTCTCGCCGAGCTGAGGCATCGTTATGTCAGCCAACGTGCAGGCCCCTTCCGGTGAGTGCGAGAACTGTCTCGCCGAACGTCTCGGACAGAGTCGGGTGCGGCTGGATGAACGCGGCCACCTCTTCGGGCGTCGCCTCCCAGTTGACGGAGAGATACGCCTGACCCAGCTGCTCGGTCACCCACGGCCCGACCATGTGCACCCCCAACAGACGGCCGGCCGACCCGTCGGGGCGCTTCTCGCAGATGACCTTAACCATCCCCTCGGTCTCACCGAGGATCTTCGCCCGGGAGTTGCCGCCGAAGGGATCCTTCTTCACGACGACGTCGATGCCGGCGGTGCGGGCGTCCTCCTCCGTCAGACCGACGAAGGCGACCTCGGGGTGGCAGTAGATGCCCCACGGCACCGCCCCGTAGTTCACCGGCGTGACGCTCTCTGAGAGGATCTGCTTCACGATGACGATGGCCTCGGCAAAACCCACATGAGCCAGCTGTGGCGTAGCGACCAGGTCGCCCGCCGCGAACACCCCGTCTGGCCCGGTGCGCATCCACTCGTCCACCTTGACGAAGCCCCGCTCGTCGACCTCGACTCCGGTCCCCTCCCCGAGGAGGTCTTCCGAGAGTGGCCGGCGCCCGACCGAGACGATGACGGTGTCGACGACGACCTGCTCGCCGTCGCCGAAGCGCACCGTCGTGCCGCTCTCGTGGGGCTCGTGCCCGGAGACGGCGACTCCCGTGCGCACGGTGATGCCCCGCTTCTTGAAGGAGCGGGCTACGACGTCGGCGACGTCCCGGTCACAACCGGGGAGGAGCTTCGGCAGTGCCTCGAGCACCGTCACCCGGACGCCGAGGTCGGACATCATCGAGGCGAACTCGCAGCCGATCGCCCCGCCGCCGATGACGACCGCGGAGCGGGGGAGGGACGTGAGCGACAGCACCTCGTCGGAGGTGAGCACGTAGCGGCCGTCCACCGCGAAACCCGGGATCGTCCGCGGCACCGATCCTGCCGCAAGGACGATGTTGCGGCCGCGTATCCGGCGGAGGGAGCCGTCCGTCGCGGTCACCTCGACGACATGGCCCCCGAGCAGGCGGCCGGTGCCCTCGAAGGTCTGGTTCTTGCGCTGCCTCATGAGTCCGGAGAGCCCCTTGTGCAGCTGGTCGACGACCTTCTGCTTGCGATCCTGGCTGATGGCGAAGTCCACCGTGGGCTGGCTCACCTGCACGCCGAACTCCTTCGCGCCCGAGACGGTGCGGTAGACGGCGGCCGTCTCGAGGAATTCCTTGGCAGGGATACAGCCCCGGTGGAGGCACGTCCCGCCGACCTTGTCCTTCTCCACCACGGCCACCGACAGGCCGGCGGACCCGGCGTAGAGGGAGGTCGCGTAGCCGGCGGGCCCGCCGCCGATCACCACTACGTCGAACTCGGCCGCGTCGCCGTCCGCCTGTAGAGACTCTTTCCCACCCGCTCCGGCTCTTGGTTCGCTCACGTGAGCGCAGCCTAATGGCCGCGCGGCGCCGGCTTGCCGAGAAGGCCGCTCTCGTCGAGCACCGTGAGCACTTCCCTCGCGCATTCCTCGGGCGATCGTCCGACGGTCTTCAACACGACGTCGGGATCGCGCGGCTCCTCGTAGGGCGACGAGATGCCGGTGAAGCGCGGCACCTCGCCCCGCCTCGCCCTCTCGTAGAGGCCCTTCGGGTCGCGCTCCTCGCAGACCTCGAGAGGCGTGGCGACGAAGACCTCGACGAAGCCCAGTCCGGCCTCCCTGTGCCGGTCCCGCACCGCCTGACGCCCCGCCTCGAAGGGGCTTATGACCGTGACGAGCACCACGTGGCCGATGTCGGCGACCAGCATCGCGACCTCGCCCACCCGCCGCACGTTCTCGAGACGGTCCTCCTCGCTGAAGCCGAGGTCGCGGTTGAGGCCGGTCCGCAGCATGTCACCGTCCAGCAGGAACGACCTGACCGCGCGCTCGTCGAGCATCGCTTTCAGGCTGGAGGCCACCGTCGTCTTGCCCGCTCCCGAGAGGCCGGTGAACCAGACGGTGGTGCGGTGCTCGCCCTCGGGGCCGGTCACTCGTTCCTCCGCAACAACATCCC
>JAJYVX010000116.1 GCA_021791795.1 Actinomycetes bacterium
CCGGCCACGTTCGAGCACAACGGGGACTACAGCCATCCCTCGGACGAGACGTACGGAATCCCCCACGCCAACCACTCATCAGATGCCGAGGACGGCCAAGGCAGCGCAGGCCCCGCCGGCGGTGGGAGCGCCGTGGCGGACGGTTCGGTCCTGCGTCAGCCGCCAATGTCGGGATCCAAGTCCGGGGCGGCCGCAGCAGACGTGCCACGTGTGCCGGGTGGGGGCCTCGGAGACTCGATAGAGCCGGACGGGCCCGCCGGCAAGGAGTGAACTCGTGAGGCAGAGGGGGCTCATCACGAGCGTCGTTCTCACGCTGCTGATCTGCTTCGGGTCGTTCGCGGCAGTGGTGGCGGCTAACTGGAGACCTCTCCTCGGCCTCGACCTGCGAGGAGGCCTGTCGGTCGTCTACTGCCCTGCGGCCAAGGGAAGCGCGACGAAGTGCGCTCCGCCCAAGCAGGTTTCGCAGGGCACGCTCAACCAGGTCGTCAACATAATCCAGAACCGGGTGAACGGGCTCGGCGTCGCCCAGCCGAACATCGGGGTCCAGGGCGGCAACGTGGTCGCACAGCTCCCCGGCGTGAAGGACCCGACCCGGGTCGAGGCGCTGATCGGCACGACAGCGCAGCTCTACTTCCGGCCGGTGCTGTGCTACGCGCCCCCATACAACAAGCCGGCCTCGACCACTAAACCGAAGCAGTCCAAGGCCACGAACGGCACGACGACCTCGACCTCGGCCCCGTCGACCAGCTCGAGCACCTCTACGACGTCCACCACTTCGCCCGCCTCAGCCACCTCGACGACGACTGCAAAGAGCACGTCCTCCTCGACGAGCACGACGAGCACGACGAGCACGACGACGACCACGACGACGACCACGACGACCGTCCCCTCGAAGGCGCTGCCGATCTGCCCGGCGACCTACCAGCCGACGTCGAGTTCCAACCCTCCGCCCTACACGCCGCTCGCCTCGTACCCTTCGACGCTCCCGCAGCACGACGTGCCGTCGGCGACGGTCCTCTTGAAGGACGCCAACACACCCGGTCTTCGCTACGAGCTCGGTCCGTCCATCGCCTCCGGCTCGATCATCAAGTCGGCCTCTGCCCAGTACACGAACACTGGCTGGATCATCGCCTTCAACCTCACCGGCCCGGGCACCTCGATCTTCAACAACAAGATCGCCCTCCCCTACTACCACAAGCTGATAGCTGACGACCTGGGCGGTGTCGTCGAGACCGCTCCGGCCATCGACTCGACGAACTTCCCTGGCTCGGGACAGATCACTGCGAGCGCGCAGCATCCCTTCACCTCGACCGAGGCGCAGGACATCGCGCTCGTGCTCAACTACGGAGCCTTGCCGGTGCGCCTCGTCCAGCAGAACGCCCAGACGATCTCTCCCACACTCGGCAGCCAGTCGCTCAAGGCCGGCCTGCTCGCCGGCCTCCTCGGCCTCCTGCTCGTGATGGGCTACATGATCTTCTACTACCGTGCCCTCGGCGCGGTTGTGGTCCTCGGCTTGGTCTCGACTGCCGCGTTACTGTTCGCGATCATCTCCTGGCTCAGCCATTCGTCAGCGAACCTGACGCTCGACCTCTCGGGCATCACGGGCCTGATCGTCTCGGTGGGTATCACCGTCGACTCGTATGTGGTCTATTTCGAGCGCCTGAAAGACGAGGTCCGAGCGGGCCGCTCCATCCGATCTTCGGTCGACCGCGGGTTCAAGAGCGCATACCGGACGATCCTGTCCGCCGACGCCGTTTCTTTCATCGGCGCTCTCGTCCTCTGGCTGCTCTCGGTCGGCGCTGTGCGGGGCTTCGCCTTCATGCTTGGCCTCTCCACCCTCATCGACGTGGCGACCGCCTACTTCTACACACGGCCCCTCGTCATCCTGCTCGGTCGCAACCGCATATTCACCGAGGCGCGTGGGCTCGGAGTTGCCCGCGGACTCGCCGTGAGACCGGCTGACGACGCGGCATGAGCACGACCACGATCGACGACGCCGCGGCGAGGCACGGGCGGTTCCGTCGCCTCTACTACGGCGAGACGCGCTTCGAATTCGTCAGACGCAAGCGTTTCTGGTTCCTCGTCTCGTCGGCGGTCATCCTCGCCGGCATCATCTCGCTCGCTTTCCGCGGGCTGAACCTCAACATCGAGTTCGTCGGCGGCACCTCCTGGCAGGTTCCGTCGAACGGCGTGACAGTGCAGCAGGTGCGGAACGCCGTCGGCCTTCCTGGTGCCACCATCACCACGCTCGGCACGGGAGCGCACCAGTCGATCGAGGTGGAGGCCAAACTCGGCAGCGGCAAGCCGAGCACCTCGAGCGCAGAGGTCCTTCGTATCCAGAAGGAGTTGGCGACCCTCACGCACCACTCGAGCATCAACTCGGTCTCGGTCCAACAGGTCGGCCCGACGTGGGGTAGCGAGATCACCAGCAAGGCGATCGAGGCCTTGATCGTCTTCTTCATCCTCATCGCGCTCTACATCTCGATCTTCTTCGAGTGGAAGATGGCTCTCGCGGCGATCATCGCCGTCGCGCACGACATCCTTGTCACAGTCGGCATCTACTCGCTCACGTATTTCCTCGTGACGCCGGACACGGTCGTCGCGTTCCTCACCGTCCTCGGCTACTCCCTCTACGACACGATCGTCGTCTTCGACCGCGTGAGGGACAACATGAAGGGCATCGGCGCGACGGGCAAGCTGACGTTGACAGACGTGGTGAACCTGTCGATGAACCAGACCCTCGCACGTTCGATCAACACCTCGCTCGTCGCAATCCTCCCGATCCTCGCCGTGCTCGTCCTCGGTGCACAGATCTTCGGTGCGACGACACTTCAGTACTTCGGCCTGGCACTTCTCGTCGGTCTTGCGAGTGGCGCCTACTCCTCGATCTTCATCGCGTCTCCTCTCGTCGCCGTCATGAAGGAGCGCGAGCCTCGCTACACCCAGATCCGCCAGCGGCTCGAATCGCGGGGCGCCGCCACCCAGCTGCTCTCCTCGGCGAGCGTCGCAGGGTTCCTCGAGGAACGGGAGAGTCGTACGAGCGCCGCCCGGCCGCGCAAGGGTCGCAAGGCGCCGGCTGCCCCTCGGGCCGAGCGCCTGGCCCCGTTGCGCCCAGGCACGGGCAATTCCTCGAAGGAGGTGTCGAACCTGAACGGGAGCCGGGATCGCCCCGTTCCCGACGAGGAGCTACCGGCGTACGAGGAAGATGCCCTCGTGCTCGACGGGGAGCTCGGTGGGAACGACGGGGGGTACGCGCCGGACGAGACCGCCGCAGACGCCGGTGCGCTGACGGGGCCTCCGATCCTCCGGCCGCGTGCCCGCGGCGGAGCGGCCGCGGAGCCGCAACGCCAGCCCACACAGCCACCGCCGGCGGCGCACCAGGCGCAACAGGGTCAGCAGCCGGCTCGGCCGGCTCAGCCCGCGCGGCTAGCTCAACCAGCGCAGCCGCCGCAGCCGCCGAAGGCTCAGCAGCCTGCCGGCGCCGCGGGTGGTGGGAACGGGGCTCGGACGAGCGCTGCCCGCTCCGGCCAAGGTCCGCGTCGCCGCAAGAAGCGCAGGCGGTGATCGAGCCCACCAGATGATCGACATCCGCCTCGTGCGCAGCGAACCCGAGGAGCTGAGGCGCGCCCTCGCCCGCAAGGGAGCTGGCGAGCTGCTCGACGATCTCATCGAGGCGGACGAGGCCTGGCGCCAGTTGACGAGCAGGGTCGACGAGTTGCGCGCCCGGACCAAGCTTAAGGGTAAGCCCGGCCCGGAGGAGCTGGCGGCACTGCAACAGGTCAAGGTCGACCTGCAGGAGACGGAGGCCGCCCTGACCGAGGCCGACAAGCGGCGGGCCGAACTCCTCGACCGAGTCCCCAACCCTCCGGCGCCGGACGTGCCCGACGGCACAAGTGAGGAGGACGCCGTCGAGGTGAAGCGTGTGGGGGAGCCGGCCGACTTCGCCTTCGAGGTGCGTGACCACGTCGAGCTCGGCGGTTTCGACCTCGAGAGAGGTGCGCGGCTCTCCGGCTCCCGCTTCGCGTACCGCCGGGGAGCGATCGCTCTCGTCGAGCTCGCCCTGTACCGTTTCGCCCTGGCGAAGGTCATGGACCACGGGTTCGAGCCGGTGCTGCCCCCTGTTCTCGTGAGGGCTGAGGCGATGTACGGGACCGGGTTCCTCCCGACGGACGAGGTGAACATCTACCGGGTGGAGCGCGACGACCTGTACCTGACCGGGACGTCAGAGGTGGCCCTCGCCAGCATCCACCAGGACGAGATGCTCGACGGACGGGAGTTGCCGGCTCGGTACGCGGGTTACTCGACGTGCTTCCGTCGCGAGGCCGGCGCCGCAGGGCGCGAGACGCGGGGTGCCTTCCGGGTCCATCAGTTCGACAAGGTCGAGATGTTCGCCTTCACCGACCCCGAGCTGTCACCTGAGGAGCACGAGCGGATCCTCTCCATCGAGGAGGAGATCGTGCAGAGCCTCGACCTCGCCTACAGGGTCGTCTGTACCGCTGCGGGTGACCTCGGCCCGTCGGCGGCGAAGAAGTACGACATCGAGGCGTGGTTCCCGAGCCAGGAGCGTTACAGGGAGATCACCTCCTGCTCGAACACGACCGACTACCAGGCGCGCAGGCTCAACGTGCGCTACCGGCGGGAGGACCGCTCGCTCGGTCTCGTGCACACCCTGAACGGCACCGCGATGACCGCTCGTGTCCTCATCGCCCTCGTCGAGACGCGCCAGCAGGCCGACGGCTCGGTTGACGTTCCTGCTGTGCTCGCCGACTACGGGGCGCCGCAGACCTTCAAGTACTGCCACCAGCGCCGGACCGTGGCGCCGTGACGCATGAGGCGTGGTGCTCGAGCCCGCGCCCCGACCCGGAGGAGGCGTGGTGCTCGAGCCAGCGCCCCGACCCGGAGGAGGCGTGGTGCTCGAGCCCGCGCCCCGACCCGGAGGAGGCGTCCGGAGCGCGCAGTCCGGCGTGGGCCCAGATCTACGGTCCGCCCTCGGTTCCCGCTGCCGCGCCCTGCGACACTCCGGCCAACCGTTGCTCGGCTTCGGCCCGCCTCGCCGGCAGGTCGAGATGGTCGATCGGGCCGTGCCCTTCCCCGAGACGCCAGTCGGCCGAGCGTGCCGTCGCTTCGCGGACGAACCTTTTGGCCGCGATCGCCGCGCGGAGGGGATCGGACCCGAGGGCCAAGAGGGCGGCGATGGCGGCCGAGAACGAGCAACCGGTGCCGTGCACGTTGCGCGTCTTCACGAACGGCCCGCTCAGGTGGGAGACGGCGGCGCCGTCGAAGGCGATGTCGGTACCTGCACCGAAGCCCCGGAGGCGCCCGCCCTTCACGACGACGAGCGAAGGTCCGAGCTCGTGCAGGTCGCGGGCCGCAGCCTCCATGTCCGACAGCGTCCCGACCCGGCGGCCGGAGAGCAGCGCCGCCTCCGGCAGGTTCGGAGTGACGACGGTCGAGGAGCGCAGCAGCGTCCGGTACCCCGCGACGAGCGACGCCATCTGGTCGGGTGGGAACAGGGGAGCATCGGAGGAGCTCACGAGGACGGGGTCGACCACGAGAGCCGGCGGAAGCGCGCCCGAAGCCACCCTTTCGAGCACCACCTCGAGGGTCTCGGGAGACCCGAGCATGCCCGTCTTGCAGGACCGGGGTGCGATGTCGGCGGTCACGGCGTCTATCTGGTCGGCCACGAGCTGGGCAGGCAGGAGGAAGAGAGACCTCAGTCCGACCGTGTCCTGAGCCGTCACGGCGGTGACCGCGAGGGTGCCGTGGACTCCGTGAGCAGCAAGACTCCGCAGGTCCGCCGCAACTCCCGCCCCTCCCCCTGAGTCGGTGGCTGCGATGGTGAGGGCGGCCTGTGGAGTGTTGCTCTTCGTCACGCGTTTAGTCTGTCCGCACCAGCAAAGCCGGCACTACTCGGAGGAGGCAGGCATGCGGGGCACGATGCAGGAGTCGCCGCTTCTCATCCGGGAGATCTTCCGGCACGGACAGCAGGTGAACCGCACGAGCGAGATCGTGACCTTCGAGGGAGGCGGGTTTCGCCGGGCAAACTTCGCCGAAGTCGGGGGCCGTGTGGAGCGGCTGGCCAACGCGCTGAGAGGTCTCGGGGTGCGAGAGGGCGACCGGGTGGGGACGTTCTGCTTCAACCACCAGGAGCACGTCGAGGCCTACCTTGCCGTGCCGAGCATGGGTGCCGTCCTGCACACCCTCAACGTCCGGCTGTTCCCCGAGCAGCTGAGGTACGTAATCGACCACGCCGAGGACAAGGTCGTCATCTGCGACGCGGCTGTGGCACCCCTGCTGGCGCGCGTCGTCCACGAGTGCCCGACCGTCGAGCGGATCGTGACGGTGGGGGAGGGCGACGTGTCCTCGCTCAGCGAGACGATCGGCTACGAGGAGCTTCTCGATGGGGCTGCGGAGGGCTTCGACTGGCCTGACCTCGACGAGCACGAGGCAGCGGCCATGTGCTACACGAGCGGCACCACCGGCAACCCGAAGGGTGTCGCCTACACCCACCGATCGATGTACCTCCACTCGCTCGCGAGCACCTCCTCGGTGGCTCTCGGCATTGCGGCGAGCGACCGCATCCTCGTCGTCGTCCCGCAGTTCCATGCCAACGCCTGGGGCATCCCTTACGCCGGCTGGCTCGCCGGCGCCGACCTCATCATGCCGAGGCACTTCCTCCAGGCGGAACCGCTGGTGAAGATCATCGAGCTGGAGCGGCCCACGTTCGCCGGCGCCGTACCGACGATCTGGAACGAGGTGCTCCGCTACGCCGAGGGCCACGGCTCGGACCTCTCGTCGTTCCGCGCCATCGTGTGCGGCGGGTCTGCCGTGCCGCGCTCTCTCATCGAGAGATTCGAGCAGCTTTACGGCGTCCCGATCATCCAGGCATGGGGCATGACCGAGACGAGCCCGCTCGGTGCCGTGGCCATCCCTCCGCGAGGCGTGACGGGCGAGGAGGCGTGGCCCTACCGGACGAAGGCGGGGCGGGTGGCATTCGGCGTCGAAGCACGCATCGTCGACGGCGAGGGGAGTGTCGCCGCCAGGGACGGCGAGAGCGTGGGCGAGATCGAGGTGCGCGGTCCGTGGGTGACCGGCGCCTACTACGGCGACGACGCACCGGACCGCTTCCACGACGGTTGGTTGCGTACGGGCGATGTCGGGACGGTGGACGAGCTCGGCTTCCTCGCCATCACCGACCGGACGAAGGACGTCATAAAGACGGGCGGGGAGTGGATCTCCTCCGTCGAGCTCGAGAACGCCCTCATGGCCCACCCGGATGTGTTCGAGGCCGCCGTCGTGGCCGTGCCCGACCAGCGGTGGGACGAGCGGCCGCTCGCCTGCGTCGTGCTGCGCGAGGGAGCCGATACCCGCGCCGAGGAGCTGGCGGACTACCTGCGCGGCAGAGTCGCCCGGTGGTGGGTGCCGGAGAAGTGGTCGTTCATCGGCGAGGTGCCGAAGACCAGCGTGGGCAAGTTCGACAAGAAGGTTCTGCGGGCGGAATTCGCCAAGGGTGATCTCGAGGTCGTCTCGACGGGCGGCCCCTCGTCCGGACGTAGCTAGCAGGGGCGCCGCCGTGGCCGACGCCGACCGGTTCGGTGAGCTCGCCTCGAAAATCGAGGCTGTGGCCGAGTCGCTCACCGAGCTCGGCATGGAGGTCCTGCGCGAGGCGCTCGAATCCGTCTACTCCTTCGAGCAGGGCGGTACCGATCCCGACGACCCGGCCAACGCGGTCGTCGCCGCGGCGCGGAACAAGGAGCGAATCCTCAACCGGGCCCGCGCCTCGCTCGAGAAAGCGGTCGCTCTCCTGCGGCGCCTCGAGGCCGATGAGGTCGGTGCCACCGACTGGCTGGTCGAGTCGGAGGATCCCACCAGCGCCGGCTAGCCGGATCAGGCGGCGCTCTCGAGGGTGTTGACGGCGTCTATCAGCTTGCGGAGCCGACCCTGGAATCGCAGGTCGAGCTCGAGCGCGATCCGCGGCAGGTCGACGAAGTCGTTGTCCGCCCGCTCGGGCCCCAAAGGCTCCGTCTGCCAGATGCCGCGTTCGCTGCAGATGTCGCCGAAGTCGTCGTTGAGACGTCCGAGCTCCTCGTCGGTGGGCGGTCTGCGGAGGCGCATCACCATCACGTGCCCGACGAAGCGCCGCGAGTGGTAGTTGCGGTAGAAGCCGAGGATCTCTCCTACGGCCTGGTCGACGTCCTCGGTGATCGCGTAGAAGGAGCGATCCTCGAGGCTCGCGAGGCCACGGCCGATGACCTCCCCCCCGACGAAGTTCGCCCAGGCTTCCCAGTACCGATCGCCCGGCATGTCGACGAGGACTATCGGGGCCGGCTCGGCCTTGCCGGTCTGGAGGAGAGTCATGAGCTCGAAGCACTCGTCGAGGGTGCCGAACCCGCCCGGGAGGACCGCGAAGGCGGCGGACTCCTTCATCAGCATGAGCTTGCGCGTGAAGAAGTACTTCATCTCGACGAGGCGGCCCTCGGCCGCGAGCTCGGGGTGCGACACGGGCTCGAAGGGCAGGCGGATGTCGACGCCGAGCGCCATGTCTGCGCCGGCTCCCTCGGTTCCCGCAGCCATGATGCCCGGCCCGGCGCCGGTCACGACCATCCAGCCTTCGTTCGCCATGCGCGAGGCGAGCTCCTTTGCCTGGGCATAGAGGGGATCAGACGACTTCGTCCGGGCCGAGCCGAACATCGTCAGCTTCGGTACGCCTCTGAAAGGGGCGAAGAGGGTGAACGCTCGCGCCATCTCGGCGAGGGCGGCCCCGGCGATCTTGAGGTCGAGCCGGGTCGGTGTGCCGTCGGCGAGCACGAGCGCAGTTGCCATGAGGTCGCGCAGTATGTCCCGGTTCTCCCGCGCGCCGGCGGTGTCGAGCAGCTCTGTGATGAGCCGGCGGGCATCTTCTGGCACCTGCCCGCGTGCCGTCGCCTCCGTCCTCTCGATCGCCTCCGCCGGCTGCGCGCCTGTGCCGGCGGAGGCGGCGGCCGGGGGGGATCGGTCCGTCACGACGACGCCGCGGCGAGGTGCCCGTAGAGGGTCGTGCGCTGCACGAGCGGGCGTCCGAGAGGCTCCACCATGTCGGCGAAGGCCGCCTCGTCCATCCTCTGACCGTGCTGCGCCCCCGCTGCCCGGGAGATGTTCTCGTCCATGAGCGTCCCGCCGAGGTCGTTGCAGCCGGACACGAGCAACTGCCGCGCCCCGGAGACGCCCATCTTCACCCAGCTCGCCTGGATGTTCTCGATCGCGCCGTGGTAGGCGATCCTACCCACCGCGTGGACGAGGACCGCCTCGCGAAACGTCGGCCCCCTCCGTGCACGCTTTTGCAGGTAGAGCGGGGCCGCCATGTGGACGAACGGCAGCGGCACGAACTCCGTGAAGCCGCCTGTGCGCCTCTGGAGCGCCCGCGTGCGCACGAGGTGCCTCGCCCAGCTCCGCGGCGACTCGACGGAGCCGAACATGATGGTGACGTTCGAACGCAGCCCGACGCCGTGCGCCGTCTCGTGCACCTCGAGCCAGCGAGCCGTGGAGATCTTGTCAGGGCAGATGACAGCCCGGACCTCGTCGTCGAGGATCTCGGCGGCCGTCCCCGGCAGGGTCTTGAGGCCGGCGTCGCGCAGCCGGCCGAGGTAGGAGTCGAGGTCCTCGCCGAGGCGCCTCGCCCCCTCGTGCACCTCGAGCGCCGTGAACCCGTGGATGTGGATCGTCTCCGACGCC
>JAJYVX010000117.1 GCA_021791795.1 Actinomycetes bacterium
TTGAGGTCGTCCCATGGCGATTCCAGTACGAGTACACGTGTCGAGCGCCCGGCTGTCGCTCTCACACGCAGACGATCGTTGACTGGGAGGCACTCGCACTCTGGCGGCACGTCCGGCATCACGCTGATTGGCAAGAGCGAATGCGGTTGAAGTTCGAGCACGAGATGTGGGAGCGGCGCGACTCCGTCCTCTTCGTCGGCAACCAGGAAGAGCATCCGAATTCCTTCCTCGTGCTCGGTATCTTCTGGCCGCCCGCCGGCGGCGCGCAGGGAGTCCTCGATCTGTAGCGGCTCCTGCCCGGAGACTGCCCTCGACCAGGGCACGCGTTACAGCCGCCGGATACGGTTTGCAGCTAGATGACGACGGATTCTTGTACCTCACCTGGTAATCACCGCTCATTCCCGGCCGCGTCGCGGCAGCGTCGACCTTCCCCAGAACTACGGCGCTGATGTCGACGAGCGTCAGCATCCGGGTTCCGTGGCACGACAGTCGGTGGGACGGCAGGGTCTGCCAACGCCCCGACGAGAACTGCCACTGCATCGACTACGAGAACATCCTGAGGCAGAAGGACACCGGCTGGGAGCTGTCGGTGGCAGGCAAGAACTTCGACGAGCTGCAACGCCTCCCGCCGTGCTCTGACGAGTCCGGGGGGTTCCTCTCGTCACTGCCGTGGCGCCTCGCCCACCGTCACCCGTACAGCGAGATCAAGAAGCTCGCTGAGACCCACGGTCACCTGCAGGAAACGGCCTGGACCGTTGAGCCGTTCACGGCCCAGGCGGTGCCGTTCCACTGGCTGCGCAGAAGCGAGGTCGACGAATGGGCGCAGCCAAAGATCGCCACGGCCCTGCCGGGTGACGAGGAGCCGCCGCCTGGTATCGGAAACTGGGTATTCAGCCCTGTTCTCCAAGAGGCAGTCCTGGAAGGCTTCTGGGCCCCCGTCGCCAAAGACGCATCGCTCGCCTTCTTTTATACGAAGGGCGCGCACCCCGTCGCCGATGATGTACCTCGTCTGATCGTCGGCATCGGCGAGATCACCGGACTCGGTCCGATCAGGCACTACAACTCGTCCAACCCTTCGAAGCGGCAGCATCCGATCTGGCAGCGCGATGTCGCGCACTCTCTTCGCCCAGGTGGAATCGGCGGGCTCCTAGTCCCGTTTCACGACTACCTCGGACCTACGGGTGACGCGGATGTCGACTCGGCTCGCGCCGAGATGGCACGACAGCTCGTCATCGCTCCCGAGCCGGATCAGATGATGGAATTCTCCTACCGGACTGAATGGGTTAGCGCCGACGCCGCGATCTCCGTTCTCGACCAGGCGCTTGTCGTCGTCGGTCGCATTCGCGAGGACCGCATCGCCGCGGGATCGTGGGAAGCCGCCGAGTCCTGGCTGAACGAGCGGCTCGGGCGTGCATGGCGGCTGCGCGGCAAGCATCCCGGCCTTGGCCCAGTACTCGAAGCGATGGGCCTTCGGCTCGGCACCTCGTTGGTTCACCTGCTGGCGGGAGCCGACGACAGATTTGCTGACGATCCGTGGACAGCCGTCGTGCCCGTCCTCGGCGGCGAGGCACCTCCGCCGGCGCCCCGGTTCAAGAAGGATCTGGACGCCTTCCGGCCTGTCTGGAATCACCTCTGCACCGACGGTGGTCTGATGGCACTGGCGAAGAGTCTGTCGCTCTTCGCGGTCGACGCTCAGCAAGCCAAGAGATGGTGGGATCGCGACAAGCGCCGGGACGCGGCCGGCACCATCGTCGCTGATGCTGCGCTCGTTGACAACCCGTACCTTCTCGCCGAGCTGGACCGCGGAGATACGACGAGTCGACCGGTCTCGTTTCCGGCTGTCGACCGAGGATTCCTCGCTGGGCACTCCACCGGCACCGTGTCCCCGTCGGATCGCCGCCGTCTCCGCGCTGGGCTTGTCTCGGTTCTTCGACACGCTGAGCAGGAGGGCGACACGCTCCTCGGACTGCCCGAGGCGCGACAGAGGGCCGCGGAGATACCGGCGCCGGAATCGGTCGAGGTACCGCAGGGATGGTTGACTGCGGAAGCCGAGTTCGTTGCCGAGCAGATCAGAGTGATCGACGGCGACCCGGCCGCGCTGCAGCTTCTCCGGAGAGTGGAGATCGCTGGTCAGCTGCAGCGCAAACTCGGAGCTCGAGCCATGCGCACGCTGAAGTCGTTGGACGAGCCCTGGCGCGATCTCCTCGTCGAGACGGTGTCCGCGACACTTGACGACCCCACTGGCTTCGACCCGACCGAGTCCCGAGTAGCTGCCGCGCTCGAGGAGCAGGCGAACGCACTCGAGGTCATCACCACTCGGAAGCTCACCTGTCTCGTCGGGCGGGCAGGCACCGGCAAGACGACCGTGTTGGGCGCGCTGTCGCGTGCTCAGTCACAGGCGGGGCAGGTCCTGTTTCTTGCCCCGACGGGCAAGGCGCGAGTGCGGCTTGAAACTCGGGTGGCACGTGGAACGGACGTCCAGACGGTCGCGCAGTTCCTATATCGGAACAAGCGCTACGACGGACGCCGACAGCAGCCGATCGTCGGCGAGCCCTGTTACGACGGCCACACGACGATCGTGATTGACGAGTCTTCGATGCTCACCGAGGACGACCTGGCTGCCGTCCTAGCGACCTTCACCGGGCGCGTCGAACGCTTGATTCTCGTGGGCGACCCGGCGCAGCTACCGCCGATCGGGCCGGGGCGCCCGTTTGCGGACCTGGTAGCTCACCTCGACCCGCCCAGCGTGCAAGACGACGAAGAGCCTGATGACGTCGCGAGGCGTCGAGGTGCCCTGGCGCGTCTTACTCAAGAGGTTCGAACAATCGCTGGTCGCCGGTCCGACACCCTTCGGCTTGCAGCTTGGTACACCGGCGACGAGCTGCCTCCCGACGCCGAAAGCGTGTTCGCGGATCTGAGCGCGCGTCGAGAGTTCAACGACCTCGACGTCCGGTTCTGGAGCGACCCCGGTCAGCTTCACACCGAGATGGTGGCGGCGCTCGACGAGTACCTCGATCTCAAGCCCGGAGACACCGCCACCTTCAATGCCTCCTTCGCGCTCGGGGCGCTACCCACCGGGTTTCCGATTGTTGAGGATCCGAGCGGCGCTGAGCGATGGCAGGTCCTCTCACCTGTGCGCCGCGACGTCTGGGGCTGCGGCGATCTGAACCGCTGGATCCAAGGAACTTGGCGCGGCGACGCACTCCGCAAGGCGAGGGACGGCTACATACGGCCTTTCGGACCGCAGGAGATCATCCGGCTCGACAAGGTCATCCTTCTCCAGAACGGCGACCGTGACGGCTGGGAGTTCGGTGGCGGCGGCAGGGTGACCGAGTACCTCGCCAACGGTGAGATCGGCATGGCTGCTCGTGATAACCGCGTCATTACCAACAAGGGCACTGGCCGCAAGTGGCCCAAAGGCAGTGTTATGGATGTTGCCTTCTCTGGCAGGCGCGGGAAAGGCTTCGGCTTCTTCCGCGGCCAATTCGGCGGCGAGTCCAATACAGGGCTCTTCGAACTCGCCTACGCCCTCACCGTCCACAAGGCACAGGGGTCGGAGTTCGGCGTCGTTCTGGTCGTGTTGCCGAAGGGACGGATGGCTTACCGGGAGCTGATCTACACCGCGCTGACACGCTCCCGCGAGCGCCTCGTCCTCCTGATCCAAGGAAGTGACGTCGCCGATCTTCTCGCGCTGAGGAAGCCCGAGCGCTCCGACACGATCCGTCGCAACTCGAACATCTTCCGTGTTGCTGTCAGAGACGGCGAGAGCCGTCCGTACGCGCAGCACCTCGTGAACCGCGCCAGTGACGGCGAGCTTCTCCGCTCCAAGTCGGAGCTCTTCATCTACTCGAAGTGCCTTCACGCCGGCCTGCACCCCCTGTACGAGTCCCGCTTTGACGCGTCGGATGGCTCCTGGAAGCTGCCCGACTTCACCTTCTTGGACGATGCTGGCGACCGGATCGTCTGGGAACACCTCGGGATGATGAACGATCCCGACTACATCGCGGCCTGGCAGCGCAAGAAGGCTTGGTACGAACGAGAAGGTCTCGTGGCAGGCGAAACTCTCTTCTGGACAGAAGAGCGCGGGCGCCTCGACGAAGCCGAGATCGACAAGGTGCTCAGCTCCATCAAGGCGGTTGTGAGCTAGAGGTGGACGGCGGCGGGAACCCCGAAGCAGCGTCGGGCGCTGCCGGTATGGCTCAAACAGGCGACCCTGAGGGCGGTCTGCGCTACCACCCGGTTCTCGCTGACTCGGCCGGACTGGTTGCGGACCTTCGCCCTAGCCGGCTTCTTGTGGTCGGCGAAGGCGTTCCAGACACGGTTTCCGCGGCCGCTTCGACCAAAAGCTGTCCGCTGTCGGAACCCTCCCTCCCGACCGGCAGCTACACCTTCTCGTCAGCCGCAGGAAGCGAGATGATGATCGTGTCGGAAGGCCTGCCTCCGGCCGGGCCAGACTCGACCAGTCTCCTGGAAGGCGATCACCCGCTCGTCAACGCCTACGGGTGGTTCAGCCGTTGGTGGGAGACTGCCACACCCGTGGCCGCGCCACGATTTGACCCCGGCGACGATGTGCTCACAGTCCCTTCAGGACAGTCCGGCATCGTTCGGGGCCGGACTTTCGTCCACGGCTCCTGGTCGTACGAAGTGCGACTCGACGGCCGCCTCGTGCACATGCGGGAAGCCTCGCTCACCGAGCCGCAGGTCGATGACGATCCGGCAGTCTGGATCACCCGCAAGCCAGCCGCCGCTCGGAGATTCGCCGCCACACTGACGAGAGCGAAGCTCGCCTCTCAGCTCTCCGACACCGTCTACTCGTTCCGTGCCAGCCGGACTATCTTCCGGCCCTATCAGTTCCGCCCAATCATCAGGCTGCTCGCTACCGGCGGCTTGCGCTTGCTGATCGCCGACGAGGTGGGACTCGGCAAGACGATCGAGGCGGGCCTCGTCTGGACGGAGCTCGACGCCCGCAATATGGCGAACCGCGTCCTCGTCGTCTGCCCGTCGATGCTCGTCACCAAGTGGCGGCGGGAGATGGAGGAGCGCTTCGGGTTCGAGCTGCGTCTACTGGGCCGGGAGACTCTCGACGAGATGCTCGACCAGCTCGAGCGCGACCGACTCCCGCCGCGCTTCCACGCCGTCTGTAGCCTCGAACGGCTTCGAATCTGGTCGGGCCTCGAGCGTCTGTCACAGATCAGCCCACAGTTTGACCTGGTGATCGTGGACGAAGCCCATGCGTTTCGAAATACGGACACGAGAAGCTTCGCCCTCGGCGCGCTGCTCGCCGATTGGGCTGACGCGCTGATCTTCCTCACCGCTACGCCGCTCAACCTGGGCAACGACGACCTCTACAACCTGCTCCAGCTTCTCGCACCAGGCGAGTTCGACGACCGAGCGGTGCTGGAAGAACGCTTGGCGCCGAACGCCCTCCTGAATCGCATCGCTGCCTCCCTCCTTGATCGGGACGTCAACAACGCAACGCGACGTGAGTGGCTCGACGGACTGAAGGGCCTCTCCTTCGGTCCGGCCGTAGCCAGTCGCCCCGAGGCGCCAGACCTTCGGCGCTTGCTGGAACAGCCCGCGTTGTCGCCGGCGGACGTGTCTGAAGCGCGACGGCTGATCTCGCGACTGCATGCTCTCGCTGCCGTGGTGACGAGGACTCGCAAGGTGGAGATCCAGGATCACAAGGCGGTTCGCGAAGCGGTTCGCATCGATGTCCCGTGGACTGAGGACGAGTACGCGTTCTACGAGGGCTTCGAGAGCTGGCAGATTGATAGGGCACGTCGCACCGGGATGCCCGTGGGATTCGTCATACAGATGCCGTTGCGACTGGCGAGCTCTTGTCTGCCCGCGGCGAGAGCGCGCGTCCTCTCCTGGAGAGCGGACGTAGGGGAGCCAGATGACCTAGACGCCGAGGACGCCGATGACGAGGCGGCGTCGGCGACAGTCGCTCCCCCGCCCGAGTTGGTGGCGCTTGCGCGCCGCATGGGTGATGTCGACACCAAGTTCGATCAGTTTCTTCCGCAGCTCCAACACATCGTTGCCGAAGGCCGGCAGGTGCTTCTGTTCACTTTCTCCCGGGAGACACTTGCGTACCTTGAGCGTCGCCTGTCGGCTCAGTTTCGCTGCGCCGCCCTGCACGGTGACGTGAAGGGAGAGGAGCGTCACCTCGTGATGAGGCGGTTCCGCGAAGGCGCCTTCGACGTGCTCATCGCCAGCAGGGTAGCGAGCGAGGGCCTCGACTTCGAGTTCTGTTCGGCCGTGGTCAACTACGACCTCCCGTGGAACCCGATGGAGGTAGAGCAGCGGATCGGGCGGATCGACCGGTTCGGTCAAGAAGCCGACAAGGTGCTCATCCTCAACTTCCACACTCCCCGCACTATCGAGACCGAGATCATCGCTCGCCTGATGAACCGGATCGGTATCTTCAAAGATTCGATCGGCGATCTCGAACCAATCCTGCAGTCGCGCCTCTCTCAGATCCGACAGACCGCCTTCAACTTCGAGCTCTCAACGGAACAGCGAGCCCGGCGCCTCGACGAGATGATGGCAGCGCTCGAGGAGCAGCGCCGAGCGCGTGAGGAGGTGGAGTCGGCGGCGACGTATCTCTCCTCAGCCGACAGGGCCGAGATTGACGGCCTCGAGGGCGACCTTCTGGCGAGCGGACGCTACGTCGGTCAACGTGAACTCGTACTCCTTCTCGACGACTGGGCTTCGGGCTGTACCGGCGCCAGGTGCACCGTTTCGCCGGACGGCAGCCGAATGACGTTGCGCGGCACCACCGAGATGGAGCAACACCTCCGCAGCGTGCAGGCGAGAGGGGAACGGTCGGCGGCGGAGCTGGCCGAGTTGTCCCGCAAGCTACGCGACGAGCACGACATCGTTGTCTGCCTTGACCAGGAGACTGCCCGCACGACAGGCGAGGAGTTGCTGTCCGCAAACCATCCCCTCACCCGAGCTGCGCTCGCCGTCCCGGGGCACACGCAGGCTCGCTTCGCGCGCGTGCGTCTCGTGTCGGCCGATATCCCGACCGGTAGGTACCTCGTGCTCCTGGCCGTCGCCCGCTGGAAGGGCCTTCGATCGTCAAACGAACTTTGGGCAGAGGCGGTAGAGACCCCGTCCGGTCGGCCCATCGGCACCGAAGTCGGAGCCTCGTTGTTGGCAGCACTGGCGGAGGGCGGACTTCGGGACGCCAGCGGAATCGTGGACGTGGGCAACGAAGCGCTCGACCGTGCCCGCCGGATGCTGCTAGTCCGCCAGGCGTCGGAGGAGACGCGGAGACTGGAGGAGAACGCTTCCCTCGCGGAGATTCGGCGGACGAGCCTACGCGAGACCCACGTCCGCAAGGTGGCCCAAATCAGACGTCGAATCGACACGATGAGGGCCAGTGGAAAGAGGACAACCATCCACCTCTTCGAAGCCCAGCTGCGTGCACAAGAATCCCGCCTCGCCGAAAAAGAGGCCGAGCTGATCAACGCGAGCCAAGGCGCGATGGAGTTGGAGTACTTGGCGGTATGCGCTCTCGAGGTGCTGCCGGCGTGACAGCGCACGAGGACGGGAGCGCGACGACGAACGCGGCCCTGCAGGCGGAACGTGCGGTGAACGAACTGTACCAGCGCAAGATGCGGGATTCGATTGCCGGCCAAGTGCGCGTCGCCCGCGAACGCGCCACGACGCGAAATCAACTGTGGACCAACCCGGTCATACCCACTCCCCTGGCGCAACTTGTGCTAACACCTCTCGTAGGACGCGTCGCGTTGGCGCACGTGGACGCACTCCTCGGCCAGGGCTTCTATATCGGCCCGTGGCACCAACAGTGGGATCGGGTGCAGGTCGTAAGCTGGGCCGCCCCGGTGGCGTCTTTGTTTTACTCCGGACCTTCATCCGCTGATCCACTAGCCGGCGACATCACGGCTCGCCGTACCTTCATGATCCACCACGACGACCTCGTTGGATATGTCGACGAACTGGAGCGAACCGGGGACGACGATGATCCGTTCGCGCCAACCTCGGCTCGCCTCGCCATTCCAACTCCACCGGCCGCCGCGGCTGCGAAGACGCCGACTGAGCTGCGCCGCCCGCAGGCGTCGCCCGGGCCACCCACACCTCACCCAGCAGCGGAGACGAGTAGACAGCCCGAAGCAAGGCAGCCGACCGTCCGAGAGGAACGCGCTGCTCCGACTGACAGTGGTGGTGTCGGTCGGAGACCGCTTCGAGCGGAGAAGGCCCTCCGCGTGGCGCTCGAGCGACCGCGCTCGGGTCACCTTTCGCCGGTGCTCGCCACGCTTCAACCCGAGCAATACCGGCTCGTCACTTGGCCAGAAACCGTGCCCCTCGTAGTCCAGGGCCAGCCCGGCACTGGGAAGACGATCATTGCAACGCACCGAGCCGCGTATCTCACTGAGCCCGCCCGAGAGGCGAAGCCGCTACGAGACGTAGCCCTTATCGGGCCGACAGAGCAGTACGCCGGGCACGTCTCCAGGGTCATCCAGGACTTGCGCGCCGACGAGGTACGCGTCGTATTCCTCCAGCAGTTTTTTGCCGGTATCGCCGACCTCGGTGACGTTTGGCGACTGGCTCCAACGACCCACGAGGAGAGTCTGGACACCGACTGGGGGCTGGGAAGAGTTGTCGAACGCGCCGCCAAAGTTCTGCGAGAAGCCGGTGTGTTTGCGCGCGCCCGCGGATCACCGACCCGCGTTCTGGTCGACGCCTTGGCTCGCCGTGAGCCCCTCCTGGCGCCGGTCCTGGATGCGCAATCGACGGACGTTGTCGAGTGGCTTGCGGCCGTAGGCTCGTTCGAACGCGTGCGAAACGAACAGCGCTTCCTGCCGTTCCTGGCAGCGGCGGCCTTAGCTGCGCGTGGCTCGCCGTCCGTGACGTTCAGTCACCTTGTGGTCGACGAGGCGCAGGACGTCCGGCTGCTGGAGTGGCGCGTCCTGCTGCAGCACCTGCGTCCGGGTGGCGGAGTGACCATCCTCGGCGATATCAACCAACGACGGTCTGACTGGAGTCTGCCAACGTGGCAGGACCTCTGCGTTCACCTCGACCTTTCCAGCGACGAAGACTTCCAAGCTGAAGTGCTCGATGTCGGCTTCCGCACCACCCGCGAGATCCTTTCGTACTCGAACCAGCTCCTGCCAAGGGGTGAGCGCACTGTCAACGCGATCCGCAATGGTCCGTCGCCGACTGTTCGCCGTGTCTCGCAATCTGAGCTCCTGAGCGCGGCTCTTCAGGAAAGTCAGGCGCTAGCGACCCGCCACGGCGACGGGTTGGTTGCCATCATCTCTATGGACCCGCAGGGCGTCTCGGACAGATTCCGCAACGCGGGGTGGACACGTCCTTTAGAGCCTCGGCACGCGTGGACTCGCGCAGGGCACACGGTCCTGGTCCTGCACCCCGCTAACGCCAGAGGGCTCGAGTTCGACGGCGTCGTCGTAGTCGAGCCCGGCAGCTTTCCACAGAACATTGGACGACTAGGGCTGCTCTACACAAGCCTCACCAGGGCCGTTCACGAACTGATTGTGGTGCACGCCAAGCCGCTTCCGATAGGGCTAGGGACTGGACACCGACGGTAGCCGCTCTGATCTGAGTGCGCATTCCGGCGATTCCGGACACCCGTTCCGGTCGAAAGCGGACAACTGTTCCGGTTGAATCCGGACACTCCGCGGTGACGCCAGCGACAGTCT
>JAJYVX010000007.1 GCA_021791795.1 Actinomycetes bacterium
TTCGACGGTCGCTCGGAGACGAGCAGGTCCTGCAACGTGGAGAAACTCGCAACCGGTGGTACCCCGGCGAGCACGAGCGTGCGCCATGCGACGCGGAGCCGCACCCCAAGCGCCGCCTCGTCCGGTCCGTGGCCGGCTACGTCGCCGATCATCGCCCTCACGGTGCCGTCCTCGAGCTCCACCACGTCGAAGAAGTCGCCGCCGAGGAGTGCCTGCTCGCCGCCGGGACGGTACAGGGTCATGCACCTCAGGGTGTCCGTCCGCAGGAGTGGCCGGGGCAGCAGGCCGCGCTCGAGCCGGATGTTCTCCTGTGTCCTCAGCTCCGCCTCCCTGAGCTGCCGGGACGTGTTGGCTGCCCGCTTGCGTTCCGCCGCGTACCGAAGCGAGCGGGCGAGGAGCGAGCCGCTCGCCGCTCCCTTCTCGAGGTAGTCCTGTGCGCCACGCGAGATCGCCTCGAGGCCGCTCGCCTCGTCCTTCAGACCGGTGAGCACGACGACGGCCGCCTCTGGTGCGAGGGTGATCACGGCATCGAGAGCCTCCATCCGAACGGACCCTGGCAGACCGAGATCGAGGAGGACGCACTCGGGCCGCGCTCTCAGGTGGTCCTTCGCCTCTTCGAGGTCACGTACCCACACCAGTTCGCGCTCGTCGCGCTGATCCTCGAGTAGGGATCTCACGATGAGGGCGTCCCCCGCATCGTCCTCTATGAGAAGCAGAGTTCTCCGCCCGTCGGTGGTCAAGTCGCTCACGTCTCTCCTCGCCCGGAAGGGCTACCACGCAACTCGCACGCGCCGCGCGCTCTCTTCGAACCCCGCCTTCCGGCCGCCTGCCCCGCTGACCGGGTCAGCCTAACGAGCGCGGCCGCTCTCCCGATCCTCTCGACCGACCCCGGCGAAAGCGGTTTGGGGGTCATCTGCACCGGGTAACCGGAAGCAGCTTCCGCGGTCGTCTTCAGGCCCCGAGGAAGGAGGCTCGCCTGTCGATGGCCATGGGGCTCGTGTAGGGACCGCGAAGTGTTTTCGAGACATTTCTGCCAAGATGACATGCATTCGGTAAACGCGCACGTGTACCCTGACAACTTGAGACCTAAGGTTCGTCCCGAATCGGAGCCCCCAGGGGAGACCGGTCGCAGAGCAGTTTCCTCTGCCGGGACGATCCGGAGATCGCGCGGGGCCGCCGCCATGCTGCCCGTGTCGCAGCCGCGTCACGACAAGCCAGCCCCCCATCAAGGCGGTGTGCCGGCGCCCCGCGCTTTCCTGCGACGCGACCCCCCGCCCGCTCGCAGTGAATGAAGCAGGGCCCACCTCTTATTGATGTGGGCCCTGCTTCGCGCGGGAACCTCAGACGACAACGGCCGATCCAGGCAGGGGATAGGCGGTCCGCGAAGACTTCGTCGAGAAGTCTGGGCAGAAGGACTACAGAGCGGACGGACGCGGCCTCATCCTTCCCCCGGGGGACGACGCCGTGCCGGACGAGCTCCCTGCGGTGGCAGCGGACGTGAGCCTCAGCCGCTCGGGACACGAGTAGACGGTCGCCCGGTCGCCGCGAAGCCAACCCACGAGGGTGAGTCCTTCGCTCCGTGCCAGGGCCACCGCGAGGCTGCTCGCCGCCGACACCCCGGCGACGAGACCGATCCCGGCGCGAAGTGCCTTCTGCACGATCTCGAACGAGCTGCGCCCGCTCACGACGAGTGCAGCTCCCGAAAGCGGGAACCTGCCGTTCAACATCGCCCAACCGATCACCTTGTCGACCGCGTTGTGCCGGCCGATGTCCTCGCGTGCCACGAGCACCTCGCCCTCTTGGCTGACGGCGGCAGCTCCGTGCATGCCTCCCGTGCGGGCGAAACTCCCCTGGCCACTCCGGAGGAGATCGGGCAGGCTCGCCAGGATCGACCAGTCGAACACCGGGCCTTCGCCCAACGACGGATGCCCGGTCAGCTGGACGGATTCGATGGAGGCGGAGCCGCAGATACCGCAGGAGCTCGAGGTGACCGTCGCCCTCGGCCGCGCCCGTGCGATCGCCTCGGGCACAAGCTCGACCGTGACGATGTTGTAGCGCTGCTTGCCGTCGACGTCAGGGTCGGTGCAGTACTTGACGGCGAGGATCTCGGCGGGTGAGGAGACCACCGCTTCGGAGTTCAGCCAGCCCGCGGCAAGCTCGAAGTCGTGGCCCGGGGTCCGCATCGTGACCGAGAGCGTCTGTGTGCCGGCGCTGCCGGGCGATGCACAGCGGACCTCGAGAGGCTCCTCGACGGCGAGGTCGTCCGGGCGGCGCCGTACGGCTCCACCTCGCACGTGCCAGACGAGCTCAGGTCCGGGCGGTCGTCCCATGCTCACCGTTGTAGCCTGGCGCGGGAAGCCGCCCTGCCTCGTGGCATCGTCGTGTAGCGGTCGAGGTGCTCGCGATCGGCGTACTCGAGGTCGGGGTCCGCGAGGAGTCCGTTCGCCACGAGCTGCGTGAGCTCGGCGACGAGACGGCTCCGCGGCGCCGGCGGCTCGGCCGCCCACCGCGCTCCCGCGAGATGGACCATGCCGACGAGTGCGTACGACCAGGTGGTCGTGGGCCGGCCGCGGAGCCCGGCGGTCTCGAACGCCTCGTCCAGGGCACGGCGGAGCACTCCGGCCACGCGGTCGACGACGCCGCGCACCGCCGGGCTCGCCACTGCGGCCTGCTCTGTGAGAAACGCGTAGAGCTGGGGGTCGGCCTCGATGAACGATACGTAGCCGTCTATCGCAGCGGCGATGCGCGCCGTCGGTTCACGCGTCGACCGCAGAACGTCGTCGAGGCGATCGACCAGCCTGTCGGCGAACAGTCCGGCCATCGCTTGGATGAGGCCGTCTCGGTCACCGAAGTGCCTGTAGAGGATCGGCTTCGTGATCCCGGCCTCGGCCGCCATGGCGTCCATCGATGCGCACGGCCCGTCTCTGCGGATGACGGCGAGCGCGGCAGCCAACAGCTGGTTCCTCCGTCCTTCTCGGCCGCGACCAGCCGACCGGCCCTCGGAGGTCGGATGGATCTCCTCGGAACCCTGCGACGTCTTCACGCGACCTCCACCGGCAACATGTTGGGGCCGAGCCATGACGATGGGTGACGTTACCCTGAGTAACAGCGCCGCTCGCTCGATTCCTGCAGAGTTGACGCCTCGCCTGGGCGCTAACTCTGCAGGAATTGCAGCCCGTTGCCGCCGCAGGACCGGCAACCAATGGACCGCCGCTGGGTCGCCCGACCCGGCGTGCGCCAGACTGTCCAAGTGACCTGGGACGGACAAACCGGCCACGAGCGGGAGCGCTTGACCTCTGCACCCTCCGCACCCGGTGCACCAACCGGGGCCACCGAGGCGCCCCCCGGCGTGGCCCGCACGCGTGTCGTGGTGCACGGTCGGGTGCAGGGCGTCTGGTTCAGGGATTCCTGCCAGCGTGAAGCCCGCAACTGCGGGGTGAGCGGATGGGTGCGCAATCGCGAAGACGGCACCGTCGAGGCCGTGTTCGAGGGCTCCCCTACTGCGGTGGGACGGCTCGTCGCCTGGTGTCGCACCGGACCGCCCACCGCCCGGGTTGACGCGACCGAGGTGAGCGAGGAACCACCGGTCGGCGAGAGCGGCGGCTTCGCCATCCGCTGAGCCAGGCACCCTCAGGATGCCGCGGAGAGCTCGCCCTTCAGCAAACCGGTGTCGGACGCACCCTCCACGGCGAGCTCGGCGCCCCGTGCCTGCGGCTGCCGCCGCCGCCGGAGCACCGCCGCCACGCCTATACCGGCCGCGACGAGGCACGAGGAGCCTCCGACCAGCAGTCCGGCCCGTCCTCCGGCGATCCCGACGACGAATCCCATGAGCGGTCCCCCGATCGGCGTGGAGCCCATGAACGCCACAGCCCAGAGCGACATCACTCGCCCGCGCATCGAGGGGTCGGCCTCGAGCTGCAGGGTCGAGTTCCCCGTCGCGAGGAACGAGACGCTCGCCCAGCCGACGAACGCTAGGACCACGTACTCGACGACGAGCACGGGTGCCAGGCCGGCGGCGAGTATCGCCACGCCGAAGCCCGTTGCCGCCAGCACGAGCGGACGTATGCCGGTCCGACCGCGCGTCGCCGTGACGAGCCCGCCCGCGACTGCTCCCGCCCCCATGCAGGCGTTCATGAAGCCGTACGCCTCGGCGCCGCCGTGGAAGGTCTCGCGGGCGACGACCGGCAGAACGACCTGGAACTCGTAGGCCAGCATGCCGACGATGCCCATCATCACGAGGGGGAAGAGCAGCCGGGGCTCGTGGCCGACGTAGCGGAGGCCCTCCCGCAGCTGGCCCTTCGCCCTCACGGCCGGCGCCGTGGGCTGGAGCTCCGCCAGGTTCATCGTCAGGAGTGACGCCACCACGGCGACGAAACTCGCCGAGTTCAAGAGGAAGCACACCCCGACTCCCACTGTCGCGATCAGCACCCCGGCGACCGCCGGGCCGATCGCGCGGGCGGCGTTCGTCATCGTCGAGTTGAGGCTCACGGCGTTGCGGAGCTCCCCGGGTCCGACCATCTCGAGCACGAACGTCTGGCGGATCGGGTTCTCGAAGGTGTTGTTGACGCCGAGCACCACCGCGAGCACGCAGAGCTCAGGGAACGTCACCACATGGATGACGGTGAGCAGGCCGAGGGCCAGTGCCTGGAGACCCATCATCGACTGCAGGACGACCATGAGGCGCCGCTTGTCCACCCGGTCCGCGATGACGCCTCCGTAGGGACCGAGGAGGAGGACCGGAAGCGTCTGCAGTGCCACCACGAAACCGAGGTCGGTGCTCGAGCGCGTGAGCGTGTACACGAGCCAGGACTGGGCGACCGATTGCATCCAGGTCCCCGTGAGAGAGACGGACTGCCCGACGAAGTACCGGCGGTAGTTCGGTACCGAGAGGGCGGAGAAGGTCCGACGCCCGACTGCGAGCAGCTTCGTCACCTCGCCACCCTCCGGTCCGCTCGCGTCGCTTCGCCGGCCCCGCGCTCGAGGAGGCGCTCGGCGAGCTCCTCGAGCGCCGGCAGCGACGCGACGATGGCGTCCCGCTGCGCCGGGCACATGTCGGCCAGCTCCCGCGCGAGCACTCCGGTCCGCTCGCTCCTCACCCGGTCGTGCAGGGACCGCCCGGCAGAGGTGAGCTCGACGAGCGACACCCTCCTGTCGCTCTCGTCGCCGAGGCGGCGCAGCAGCTTCAGGTCCTCGAGGTGGGCGACGATCCGGGAGAGCATCGTCGGGTTGAACCCTGCGAGGGAGGCGAGATCGCTCAGGCGCAACGGTCCTCGCCTGCCCACGGCAGAGAGAACCTCCACCTCGCTCGAGGTGAGCGACCCCGCCGCCGCCGCCGTCGGCCGCAAGCCCCTCGAGAGCCGCGCTATCACGACGCGAAGGCGGGCGATCGACTCGGGTTCGAGCGGCATCTCGAATCGCTCGGTGCCGCCGGCTCTCCTCGTCCCCACGTCTTCCTCTCGAATCGTTGCTTGCTAGCAAGCATTATAATGCCATAAGGGCGCCGCTGCGAGCGCAAGACTGGAAGAGTGGACAGCACGGGCGCCATCCCAGGGGAGATCACCACCGACAAGCGGGGCCAGGAGGTCCTGAACGATCCTCGCGTCAACCGCGGCGTCGCCTTCACCGACGGCGAGCGCGACGACCTCGGGCTCACCGGACTCCTGCCGCCACGCGTCCTCACCCTCGGAGAGCAGGCGGAGCGCGCCTACTCCCAGTTCCTCGAGCAGCCTGGACCGCTCGCGAAACACATCTTCCTCTCGCTCCTGCAGGACCGCAACGAGATCCTATTCTTCCGGCTCCTCGACGATCACCTGCGCGAGATGCTCCCGATCGTCTACACGCCGACGGTCGGCGAGGCCATACAACAGTGGAGTCACGAGTACCACGGCCCGCGCGGGGTCTATCTGTCCGTCGACGCCCCCGAGAGGATCGGCGACGCCTTTGCCGCCACCGGGTTGGGGCCCGACGACGTCGACCTCGTGGTCGCGACGGACGGCGAGGCGATCCTCGGCATAGGCGACTGGGGCGTGGGGGGCATCGGGATCTCGATCGGCAAGCTCGCCGTGTACACGGCGGCGGCGGGCATCGACCCGCGCCGTGTGCTTCCTGTCGTCCTCGACGTCGGCACCAACAACGACACCCTGCTCGAGGACCCGCTCTATCTGGGCAACCGCCACAAGCGCGTCGCGGAGGAGCGTTACGACGCCTTCGTGGAGTCCTACGTGAAGGGCGCGACGGCTCACTTCCCCCGTGCCCTGCTCCACTGGGAGGACCTGGGAGCGGCGAACGCTCGTCGCGTCCTGCTCCGGTACAAGGACGAGATCTTCACGTTCAACGACGACATGCAGGGAACGGGGGCGATAATCCTCGCCTGCGTGCTGTCCGCTCTGCGCGTCACGGGCCACGAGCTCACCGATCAGAGAGTCGTGGTCTTCGGAGCCGGCACGGCGGGCTGCGGGGTGGCAGACCAGCTGAGGGACTCCATGGTAGCTGCCGGTATGAGCCTCGACGAGGCCCGGTCGCGCTTCTGGGCCCTCGGCTCGAAAGGCCTGCTCCTAGAGTCACAGCGCGATCGGATGCGCGACTTCCAGCGCGCCTACGCCCGGGCGGACGCGGAGGTGGCCGGCTGGAAGCACGAGGGCGACGGCATAGGTCTTCTCGAGGTCGTGCGCCAGGCGAAGCCCACCGTGCTCATCGGGAGCTCGGGTCGACCCGGGTCCTTCTCGGAAGATGTCATCCGCGCGATGGCAGAAGGCTGCGAGAACCCGCTCGTCATGCCGCTCTGGAGCCCGACGAGCTTGTCGGAGGCAGCCCCGGCCGACATCCTCGCATGGACCGGCGGGCGCGCCCTCGTCGCGAGTGGCAGCCCGTTCGAGCCCGTCACCTACAACAGGACCGTGCACGTCATAGCGCAAGCGAACAACGCCTTCGTCTTCCCGGGCATAGGGCTCGGTGCGATATTCGCCCGGGCCAGCCGGGTGACCGACTCGATGCTCCATGCCGCCGCCTCGGCGGTCGCCGATCAGGTCGACCCGACCTCGCCGGGTTCGCCCCTGCTCCCCCAGGTGGAGTCGCTACGGGTCACCTCCGCCGCTGTGGCGACAGCCGTCGCGCGCGCCGCGGCGGATGCAGGCGTGGCCGGAGCAGACCTCCCGGACGGCGACGGTGAGCTGCGCAGGGCCATCGAAGCCTGCATGTGGAGCGCCGCCTACCCACCCATCCGCGGGATCTGACAGCAGACGATCGGCCGCCCGCCGGGCGGGCCGGCCGTCGCCGCCGGCAGTCACCCGCCCGGCCCGGGCGGGCCGGCCGTCGCCGCCGGCAGTCACCCGCCCGGCCCGATCGGGGCGGCAACGATCGGGGCGCAGCGGGCGCCCCTGGCGTCTCAGAGCAGGTAGGCCATCTCGGCGTACTCGCGGGCCATCCGGTCGGTCGAGAAGTACGATCCGTTGAGGGCGATCGCATGGCGGCGCACCTCGGCCAGCCCGCCCGTCTCGTAAAAGCAAGGGAGCACGGCGCTCTCGAGCTTCGCGTAGAGGTCGTCCGCCGAGTCCGACGTGCTCTCGGGAGTCCCGATGGCCCACCCGGTCACCCCCTCGATCCACCCCTCCACCCACCAGCCGTCGAGGACGGAGAGGCTCGGCACCCCGTTCACGGCCGCCTTCATCCCGCTCGTGCCCGAGGCCTCCTGCGGCTTGACGGGGTTGTTGAGCCAGACGTCCGAACCGGCACAGAGGAGGCGGGCGACGGCGAGGTCGTAGTTCTCGAGGAAGACGACGGCGACGTCTCCTTCGAGGTTGCGCGCCGCAGCGAAGAGATCCTCTATGAGACGCTTGCCGGCCTCGTCCCGTGGATGCGCCTTCCCCGCGCAGACGACCTGCAGTGGGCCGGCCGCGTCGACCATGCGGCGCAGGCGGTCGAGGTCGGAGAACAGGAGGGTCGTCTGCTTGTAGGCGGTGACCCTACGCGCGAGGCCGAGCGTGAGCGCCTTCGGGTCGAGCCGTGCGCCGTTGCGATCAGCCACGTAGGCGAGCAGTGCACGTTTCGACGAAGCGTGAGCCTCCTCCACCTCCTTGAGGTCGATGGTCGTCGCGTACCTGAGCATCGCGCTGTCGCGCCGCCAGCCCTCGAGGTGCCGGTCGAACATCGCCCGCACGCTCGGAGATGCCCATGTCACAACGCGCACGCCGTTCGTCACCGACGACACGACCACACCCGGCAGCATCGCCTGCGCCACCGCCCGGTGCCGGCGGGAGACGGCGTTGACGTAGCGGGAGCACCGCGTGCCGAGCTCTGTCATGTTGAGCTCCCCGTTCGCGAGGAGCCCGAGCTGCTCGATGAGAGAAGTCCGATCCGCCCCGAGCACCTCCTTCACGAGCCCTGCGTTGAACCGGTCGTGGCCGGCCGGCACGGGAGTGTGCGTGGTGAACGTGCACGCCTCGCGCACACGCTCGAGGGCGTCCTGCGGCTCGCTCGTACCCTCCTTCTCCATTTCCAGCTCGATCAAACGGACCGTGAGCAGGGAAGAGTGTCCCTCGTTCATGTGGAACACGGACGGCTCGCAGCCGATCCGGCGGAGGAGGTCGATGCCCCCGATTCCGAGGAGCGCCTCCTGGCGGAGCCTGTGCCTCTCGTCGCCTCCGTAGAGCTCGTCGGTGATCGACCTGTCTGCCTCATCGTTGCCGCTCAGGTCGGAGTCGAGGAAGTACACCGGCACCACGGCGCCTGTCTCGCCGACGACGTCGTAGCGCCACACAGCTGCCCGGACGGCACGGCCCTCGATCTCCACCGCGATCTCGACTCCCTCGAGCCGGTGGAGCAAGTCCGGCGGCTGCCAGATGACAGGCTCCTCCTCCTGACGCCCGTCCCCGTCCAACCTCTGGCGGAAGTAGCCATCTCTGTAGAGCAGTGATATGCCGACGACGGGCAGGCCGAGGTCGGCCGCAGACCGCAGGTAGTCGCCCGCGAGCACGCCCAGGCCCCCGCTGAAGGTGGGCATGGCGTTGTCGAGGGCGGCCTCCATGGAGAAGTAGGCGATCCGCCGGTCTGACTGGGTCATGCCCGAGTCTCAGTTACCCGGTTCGTCGGGCGCAAACCACCTGCCGCCGCTCGCCTCGGCGAGGAGCCTCTCGGCGCTCGCGAGCTGGACCTCGATCCGCGCCCGATCGTGAGCGGGCAGTTGCGCAAGGTTGAGGCGGACGAGCGAGCCCGCCGAGGACGCCGCCCCGAAGCAGAGGTGCTGCCCGGCGAGGGCGTCACCGAGAAGGCGCTGGTTGCCCGACTCGGCGAGCCGTCGCAGGACGGGGAACAGCTCGGCTGCGACTTCGACCATCCGGAGCGGCACCTCGGTCGCGATGACAAAGGCCGATCCGGCGCGGGCCGCGTGGCTACCGCTGGCAGGGACTTCCGTCGCACCCGTCGCACCCGCCGCCCGAGCCGCCCGGGCGGACCTCGCAGCATCGAGCACACCAGACCACGCAGCCTCGTCTGCAGCGGCGAGCCCGAAGGCCCGGCGGCGCAACGACTCCGCGACGGCGGCGAGCTCGTCCGCCTCGGCCAGCTGCGCGGTGGAGAAACGGGCCACCATCTCCGCCAGCCCCCCCGCACACGCGAGCACGACGGCTGAGGTCGAGCCGCCGCTCGGCGCCGGCGAACGCGCCGCTATCGCGTCCAACCAGTCGCCGAGCGTGTCGGCCTCAGACGTCATGCTGCAAGCGCTCAGTAAAGCCCGACGATCTGACCCTTCTCGTCGAGGTCGATGTGGAACGCCGCCGGATCGGAGGACAGCCCCGGCATCGTGCTCATGTCGCCGCAGATCGGGTAGACGAAGCCGGCACCGACGGAGGCCCTCACCTCCCGCACCGGAAGTCGCCAACCGGTCGGAGCGCCCTTCAAGGAGGGGTCCGAGGAGAGCGAGAGGTGCGTCTTCGCGATGCAGACGGGCAGGTTCCCGAAGCCGTTCTTCTCATAGGTGTCGAGCTGTCGCGCGGCTGTGGGCGAGTAGTCGACGCCGTCGGCTCCGTAGATCCTCGCCGCCACGGTCTCGATCTTCTCGCGCAGGCTCGCGCTGTCCGGGTAGAGGAACTTGAACTCGTGCGGCTGCTCGGCGGCCTCGACCACCGCCTCTGCGAGGGCCGCGCCTCCCTTGCCGCCGTCGGCGAAGGGGGTGGAGACGACGGCCCGTACACCCATCGAGGCCGCCAGCTCCGTGATCACCCTGTGCTCGGAGTCGAAGTCCTCCGGGAACCCGTTGATGGCGACGACCGGGCTGACGCCGTGCTGGCGCACGTTCTCCACCTGCTTGCGCAGGTTGGCGGCGCCGATCTCGACGTCCTCGGGGTTCTCCTTCAACAGGTCCTCGGGGAGAGGCTTGCCGGGCACGATCCGGTACTTGCCGGAATGCGACTTGAGCGCTCGCACGGTGCACACGACGACAGCGGCATCAGGTGTCAACCCGGACGTCCGGCACTTGATGTTGAAGAAGCGCTCGGCGCCCATGTCAGCACCGAAACCGGCCTCGGTGATGAGGAAGTCACCGGAGTGGATGCCGATCAGGTCGCCTACGACCGACGAGTTGCCGTGCGCGATGTTGCCGAACGGCCCGGCGTGGACGATGACGGGAGTGTTCTCGAGGGTCTGGAGAAGGTTCGGCTTGAGCGCCTCGCGCATGATCACCGCCATCGCGCCGGCACCTCTCATCTGCTCGGCGGTCACCGCCTCGCCCTTCGGCGTGTAGCCGACGACGATGCGACCGAGGCGGTCGCGCATGTCCTGCAGGGACCGCGAGAGAGCGAGCACCGCCATCACCTCCGAGGCGGCGGTGATGTCGAAGCCGGTCTGGCGCGGCACGCCGTCGAGCCGGCCGCCGAGGCCGACGATGATGTTACGCAGAGCCCTGTCGTTCACGTCGATGACCCGGCGCCAGGTGATGTTGTGCAGGTCGAGACCGGCGGCGTTGCCGTTGTAGACGTGGTTGTCGACGATGGCCGAGAGCATGTTGTGGGCTTCGGTGACGGCGTGGAAGTCGCCCGTCAGGTGGAGGTTCAAGATCTCGAAGGGGACCGCCTGGCTGTAACCGCCGCCGGCGGCTCCGCCCTTGATGCCGAACGTCGGGCCCATCGACGCCTGCCTGATCGAGACGGTGGCCCGCTTGCCTATGTGTGCCATGCCCTGTCCGAGACCGATCGACGTCGTCGTCTTTCCTTCGCCGAGCGGGGTCGGGGTGATGGCGGTGACGACGACATAGCGCGCCCGCGGCCGGTCGGCGAGAGCCTCGATGGCATCGAGCTTGATCTTCGCCACGTCCTCGCCGTGCAGCTCGAGAAGCGACCGGGGAATGCCCATGTCTGCGGCTACGTCGGCGATCGGCTTCAGGTTTGCGGCGCGTGCAATTTCGAGGGCTGTGTCCATGTGTTGCATGCTACGCACAGGTGTCGCAGTATGTGCGACGCATGGCCTTCGACTTCGTCATCATCGGTGGGGGTTCGGCGGGGAGCTGTCTCGCGAACAGGCTGAGCGCCGACCCCGGCAGCAGGGTCCTCGTCCTCGAGGCGGGACGCCCGGACTACTCCTTCGACATGTTCATCCACATGCCGGCAGCGCTGACGTTCCCCATCGGTAGTCGCTTCTACGACTGGAAGTACGAATCGGAGCCCGAGCCGTTCATGAACGGGCGGCGCATCTACCACGCCCGGGGCAAGGTGCTCGGGGGCTCGAGCTCGATCAACGGGATGATCTTCCAGCGGGGCAACCCGCTCGACTACGAGCGCTGGGCCGGCGATGCGGGGATGGACGACTGGGACTACGCCCACTGCCTGCCGTACTTCAAGAAGATGGAGAACTGCCTCGCAGGTGCCGACGAGTTCCGGGGCGGCACCGGCCCGCTCGTGCTCGAGCGAGGGCCGGCCACGAACCCGCTCTTCCGTGCATTCTTCGAAGCGGTGCAGCAGGCCGGGCTCAGCCTTACAGAGGACGTGAACGGGTACCGGCAGGAGGGTTTTGCCCCTTTCGACCGGAACGTGCACAGGGGCCGCCGGCTGAGCGCGGCGCGCGCCTACCTCCATCCCGTCATGAACCGCCCGAACCTCACCGTGCGAACGAGGGCGTTCGCGCACAAGATCCTCTTCCAGGGCACCCGCGCCGTCGGCGTCGAGTACGCCTGGCGCGGCAGGCGGGAGACGGCGAGGGCGGCCGAGGTCATCTGTTGCGGGGGCGCGATCAACTCCCCGCAGCTGCTCCAGCTGTCGGGGATAGGCAACGCGGACGAGCTCCGGGATCTCGGGATCGCCACCGTCTCGGACCTCCCCGGCGTCGGTGAGAACCTGCAGGACCACCTCGAGGTGTACATCCAGTACGGCTGCAAGCAGCCGGTGTCGCTCGCCCCGGCGCTCAAGTGGCGCAACCGGCCGAAGATCGGCCTCGAGTGGATCCTGTTCAAGCGCGGGCCGGGCGCCACCAACCACTTCGAGGGCGGCGGGTTCGCCCGCAGCAACGAGGACGTCGTCTACCCGAACCTCATGTTCCACTTCCTCCCGATAGCCGTGCGCTACGACGGCTCCGCTCCTTCGGGCGGTCACGGCTACCAGATCCACATCGGACCGATGTACTCCGACGCCAGGGGCTCGGTGAAGATCCGTTCGACCGATCCGGCGGAGCACCCGGCTCTCCGCTTCAACTACCTCTCGACGGCCCAGGACCGGCGCGAATGGGTAGAGGCGGTCCGGCTCGGCCGCCGCATCCTCAACCAGCCGGCGATGGAGCCCTTCAACTCCGGCGAGCTCTCGCCCGGCCCGCGCGTCTCGACGGACGAGGAGATCCTCGCCTGGGTCGCGCGGGACGGCGAGACGGCTCTTCACCCCTCCTGCACCTGCAAGATGGGGACGGGACCTGACGCCATCGTCGACCCGTCGACGATGGCGGTCTACGGCGTCGAGGGGTTGCGGGTCGTGGACGCCTCGGTCATGCCCTACGTCACGAACGGCAACATCTACGCCCCCGTGATGATGACGGCCGAGAAGGCTGCTGACCTCATCCTCCACAACACGCCTCTCGCTCCTGAGCATGTCGAGTTCTTCCGGCGGGACCGGCCTCAAGGAGCAAGGGGCACCCACACGGCGGCGGCTCGGGACGCGACCGGCGACACGACCGCCGTGAGCGCGACGGGCGAGCCGGTCGAGGCGCCGGCGGGTGACTGAGCAAGTCGTGCCCCGGTCACCTCACCGGTCGGCCGAGCTCCGGACGCCACCCGTCGAGGACGGGAGGTGGCGCTCTGCCGCCCGCTCGGCGTCAGGACCCGAACACCGCAGCGGCGATGGCGATCTCGATCGCCTTGGGAGGATGTGCGCAGATGCCTGACGTGACGAACACCACCGGGGAGCGTCTCTTCCGCGCTCTCGTCGGGGGCAAGTGGCTCGACGGCCCTTCGGTGAACCCGGCCGTGAGCCCGTCCAGCGGGCAGGCGTTCGCGGCCGTGGCCGAGTGCGATGCGGCCGTCGCCGATCTCGCCGTTCGCGAAGCGCTCGATGCTGCACCCGGCTGGAGGGCGGCTCCGCCGGCCGAACGGGCGGCCCGGCTGGAGGAGGTGGAGCGAGCCATAAGGGCATCGCGCGACGAGCTCGCCCGCATCCTCACCCTGGACCAGGGAAAGCCGCTCGCCGAGGCCTACGACGAGGTGGACGAGACGGCGGTGTACTTCAAGATGGCGGCGGCGGACGCGAGGACTCTTGCAGGCACGCTCCCAGCCTCTGCCTCCGGAGAGCGCCGGGTCATGGTGCAGCGCGTCCCGCTCGGAGTGATCGGCATCGTCACGCCGTGGAACTGGCCCTACACGATGGGAGCCGAGCTGTTCGCCCCCGCCATGGCCGCCGGCAACACGGTGGTGTGGGTTCCCGCTCCGACGACGAGCGCCTGCTCGGGCGCGCTCGCCGAGCTGATAGCCGCGACCGGGCTCCCGCCGGGCGTGTTCAACTTCGTGCCGGGACCCGGGCCCGTCGCCGGTGACGCCGTCGTGTCGCACCCCCTCGTGTCGGGCGTCGGCTTCATCGGCTCGGTCGCGACCGGCTCGCTGATAGCTGCCCGGGCGGCCGGCAAGGCCCAGATCCTCGAGCTCGGGGGAAACGGGCCGATGGTGATCCTCGAGGACGCCGACCTGGAGCTCGCCGCGCGCGCCACGCTCGAGGCTGCGTACCTGTGCGCCGGCCAGAGCTGCACGGCCGGGGAGCGCTTCCTCGTGCACCGCTCGGTCGCCGCCGAGTTCGTCGAGCGCGTCGTCGCCCTCACCGAGAGCGAGGTGCGCCTCGGCGACCCGTTCGCGGAGGCGACGACGATGGGACCGCTCAACAACGAGCCCACAGCTGCCAAGTTCGACCGCCACGTGTCCGACGCCCTTGCCAGAGGAGCGAGGGTCTGCTGCGGCGGCCGCCGCGCTCCGGGATACCCGACGGCGCTCTTCGCCGAGGCCACGGTGCTCGACGGCGTCACGCCCGACATGGCGATCGCCGCGGAGGAGACCTTCGGGCCGGTCGTCCCCGTCCTCGCCGTCGACTCGGCGGCCGAGGCGCTCCGGTTGACCAACTCGTCGCCCTTCGGCCTCACGGCCGCAGTGTTCACGTCAGACCTCGAGCGCGGCCTCGCCTTCGCCGAGGCGACGAGGGCCGGCTCCGTGAACGTCAATTCGTCGACGAACCTGTGGGAGTCGCACCTGCCCTTCGGTGGCGGCGCCGGCTCGCTGAGCGGCCGTGGTCGCGTGGGCGGCCGCTCGGTCCTCGACGCGTTCACCGAGCCGAAGACGATCATCTACCCGGCGCCCCGCGCCGGCTGATCAGCCGACGCGGCGCTCGAGGAAGTCTCTGATCACACCGAGGTAGGCGTCGGCCTCCTTCTCGAGGATGACGAAGTGGCTCGACTGGCCGAACACGACGAACTCGGTGTCCGGGATGCCGTCGGCGAGCGGCCGGCTGCAGCGCTTGGCCGACAGCTCGTCGTACCAGCCGCAGAGGACGAGAGCCGGCACCCGGACTTCGCCGAGCCGGTCGGAGATGTCGTAGAAGGCCTGCGGTCCGGTGCCGCGGAACTCGTGCGGCCCCCACAGTGCGTAGGCCGGGCCTGTCTTCTCGAGGTATGGACCGACGACTTCCTCGAACTCGCGGCGGGACCGCGCCGGCTGGTACGGCGTGGCCCTGCGCAGGTGCCGCGAGTTCAGCTCGAGCACGGCCGCCTGGTACCCGGGGTCGTCGAGGTTGTCCTCGTACTCGCATTTGAGCATGTGAGCATGCGTGTCCGCCCCGAGGGCCATCCGATACTCGGATACGTCGAGGAGGTAGTGCTTCCCGCTCGCATAGGTGTTCGAGAGGACGAGCGCGTTGACGTTGCTCGGATGGCCCAGCGTGTAGGCGAGAGAGAGCATCCCGCCCCAGGACTGCCCGTAGAGCGTCACGGTGCCGAGATCGAGCGTCGTTCGCACCGTCTCGACTTCGTCGATGAATCGCTGGATCTGCCAGATCGAAGGGTCGTCCGGCCAATCCGAGTCGCCACTCCCGAGCTGGTCGTAGAGGACGACCTTGCGGTCCTGCTCCGCGACGACCTCGTTCAGCCGGGTGAGGTAGCTGCTCGGCATGCCCGGTCCGCCGTGCAGCGCGAGCAACGTCTCGGTCCCTGATCCGTAGACCCAGTAGGCGATCTCGAAGTCGCGCTCCACCTTGATGCGACCCTGGTCCGTGAGCGGCGCAGCTGTTCTGTTCATGGGAAGAGTCTCGCGTGAAGAACCGGCCTCAGAGCCCTGCCGGAGCGCCCGCCGCCATGAGGCCCAGATCTTGCGCTGCCGGAAGTCGCCCGGCCCTCACGTCCTCGGCGAAGTGGCAAGCCGCGAGGTGCTCGGGAGCTCCCTTTCCGCCTGCCGGCTCGAGCTTCGGTGCGACCTCTTTGCAGATGTCCTGTGCGTACATGCAACGCGGGTGGAAACGGCAACCTGGCGGCGGGGAATCGGGGCTCGGTATCTCACCTGGCACGAGCAGCCGCCTGCGTTCGAGGCGCGAGGAGCGCTCCGGGTCCGGCGCCAAGGCGAGCAGCGCCCTCGTGTAGGGGTGGGCCGGGGTGGCCATCACCGTCGCCGTGTCGCCTCGCTCCACGACCTGACCGAAGTACATCACGCACACCTCGTCCGCAGAGGTCGTGACCAGGGAAAGGTTGTGGCTGATCAGCACGACCGTGAGACCCATCCGCTGGCGCAGGTCGGCGAGGAGGTTCACAGTCGACGCAGCGGCCGACGCGTCTAGTCCGGCCGTGGGCTCGTCGGCGACGACGAGGTCGGGTTCGAGGACGAGCGCCCGGGCGATCCCGACCCGGCGCGCTTGACCGCCCGAGAGCTGGCTCGGGAAGGAGTTCCGCACACTGGCCGGGAGGTTGACAGCGGCAAGCAGTTCCTCGACGCTGTGCCGGTCGGACTTCGGGATCCGGTGGATCTCGTACGGCTCCGTCAGGAGCGACCCGATCTGCATGCGTGGCGAGAGGCTCGAGTAGGGGTTCTGGAAGATCATCTGGGCCCGGCGGCGGAACTGGAAGATCTCCCGCGTCGAGATCCGCGTGACGTCCTGTCCATCGAAGCTGATCGTGCCGCCCGTCGGCGGAAGCAGTTTCACGAGGGCTTCGCCGAGCGTGGTCTTGCCCGAGCCCGACTCCCCCACGATCCCGAGGATGCGGCCGCGATCGAGGGTGAGCGAGACGCCGTCGACCGCCCGGACGACCGATCGGACGACCGGTCGGGCAGCACTGAGGCGCGGCCGCCTGGCGCTGCCGAAGTGGACGGTCAGATCGCCGATGTCGACGAGCGGGCCCGACTCGGACCGGTCGCCGCCGGACCCGGGAGAATCCGCCAGCTCGGCGTTGCGACGATGCCACTCCTCGGTGGACGGCTTCACGGCCCACTTGTCGCCGTGCTCGGGAGCATACGCGAAGCAGCGCGCGAGTCCCGAGTCCGTCTCGTAGAGGGCGGGGTTCGACTCCGTACAGGTCGTGGTCGTGAAGAGGCAGCGCGGGGCGAAACTGCACGAGGCCGACGACTCGGCCATGTCGGGCACACGGCCGCCGATCGTGGCGAGGCGCGTGCCCCGGGTGCGGCGGTTCGGCACGGCCGCTTGCAGGGCCTGGGAGTACGGATGGCGCGGCGCCGCCAGCACCGCCTCGCCGGGAACCTCCTCCACGACGCGCCCTGCGTACATCACGACGACACGGTCGCAGAGCTGTGACACGACGCCGAGGTCGTGCGAGATGAAGAGGATGGACGTGCCGTGCGTCTCGCGCAGGCGTAGCAGCAGCTCGAGGATCTGCGCCTCGAGGGTGACGTCGAGAGCAGAGGTGGCCTCGTCGGCGATGATGACCTTCGGCTCGAAAAGGAGCGCCATGGCGATCATCACGCGCTGGCGCATCCCGCCCGAGAACTCGTGGGGGTATCGCTCGAATGCCCGGGACGGGTTCGGGAGGCCAACCTCCTCCAGCTTCGAGATGGCGTTCTCCCGGAGGCTCTTCGCGGTGGTGGAGCCGGACTTCCTGGCGGCTGCATGCGCCTGCTGCACCTGGAGGAGCTGCGTGCCGATCGAGAGGCGGGGGTTGAGGCTCGTGGTCGGGTCCTGGAATATGACGGCGATCTCGCGCCCTCGGATCGATCGCATCTGGGCGTTCGAGAGCCGTTGCAGGTCGCCGTGGCCAGTCAGGCTGACCGTTCCGGAGACGATGCGACCGTTCGGCGGGAGCAGGCGCAGGATCGTCATACCGAGCGTCGACTTGCCGCATCCCGACTCGCCGACGACACCCAGGATCTCGGAGTGGCCGAGCGCGAGGCTGACGTCGTCGAGGGCGAGGCGGCGAGCCTTCCTCGTGTGGTAGGCGACGGTGAGGTCCTCGATGGCGAGCACGGGGGCGACTGCCGGCTCAGGCATCGATGAAAGCCAACTTCCGTCTGAAGATGCGCCGCGGGATGCGCTGCTGTGGGTCGAGCACGTCGCGCATCGTCTCGCCGAGGACCGTGAACGACGTGGCCAGGATGACAAGGCCGATGATCGGGCCGACGATCTCCCAGGGGGAGGTGCCGATGTTCGTGAACCCGTCGGCGAGGATGACACCCCAGTCAGGAGTCGGTGCCTCCACTCCGACGCCGAGGAAGGCGAGCCCGGCTTCAATGACGATCGCGCTCGGTATGTCCATCGCCACTATCACGAAGAGGGGCGGCGCCACGTTGGGGAGTATGTGCCTGAGAAGGACCCGCAGGCGTGAGGCGCCGAGCGACCGCTCCGCCTTCACGTACTGGTTCTTGCGCTCCGACAGCGTCTGGGCGCGGATGAGGCGGGCGTAGTAGGGCATGAGCGAGATGCCGATGACGAAGGCGACGCTCTCTATCGAGCCGCCGAGCAGGGAGAGAAGGGCCAAGCCGAGGATGACCGCCGGAAAGGAGATCAAAGCGTCGAAGACGACGATGAGCACCTTGTCGACGGGGCCGCCGAGGTAGCCGGCGACGAGGCCGAGCACCGAGCCGACGAGGAACGCACCGAGCACCGCGGGCAGTGCGACCTCGAAGGCGACCTGGCTGCCGTAGAGGACCCTCGACAGGTTGTCGCGCCCGAGGGCGTCGGTCCCGAGGAGGTGCTGCGCCGACGGGCCCGTCAAGGTGTGGAGGACGTCTATGGAGTTCGGGCCGTAGGGCGCCAGCGTCGGTGCAAAGATGGCCGTGAGGAGAAGCAGCAGGATCATGCCTGCGGACGCGGCGCCGGCAGGACGGCGGGTCACGTCGCGGAGGAAGCCGAGGACTCCGCGGGGCTGGTACTCGCTCCCGGTGGCGCTCTCGCCGAGAAGGACCTGCTGGGTCGCCTGGACGGACACGGAGGGCTCCTAGATGAACACGTCTGCGCGCTCTTCGAGGCGCAGGCGCGGGTCGAGGAACCGATACGCGATGTCGGCAAGGAGGTTGCCGACGATGAAAGCGGCCGCGTAGATGAGGACCGCTGCCCGCACCACCGGCCAGTCGCGATTCGTGATCGCCGACACCGCGAGGCTCCCGAGACCGCTCCGCTCGAAGATGTACTCGACATAGACGGTCCCGGCGAGGATGTAGCCGATCATGAGGCCGGTCAACGCCGTCACCGGTACCAAGGCGTTCTTCAGCACGACCCGGTACCGGATCGCCCGCTCGTGGAGGCCGTATGCGCGCGAGGTTCGCACGAACGGTTGACCGAGGGCTTCGAGCATGCTCGAGCGGACGAGTCGCGCCAGGTACGCCCACCAGAAGGCAGCAAGCGACACAGCAGGTAGGACGAGTGCCTTGATGTACCCGCCGACACCGCCGGGGATACCGAGCGCCGGGAAGAAGTGGTGGTTGACCGCGAAGAGGAGAAGCAGCAGCAGACCGACCACGTAAGGCGGCGTAGAGAGGAGCAGGATCGACGCGCCGCGCACGATGGCGTCCGCGATGCCGCCTTGGCGCACGGCCGCGAGAATCCCGATCGGGATGCCGACCGCCAGTGAGAGGACGAAGCTGACGAGCGCGAGAACGAGGGTGTTCACGAGGGGCGAGCCGAGCTCCGATGCGACAGGGGTGCTCGTGAAGGGGTCGATGCCGAAGCTGCCGTGGACGGCGCCCCACATGAAGTTCCATACCTGCGCGTAGACGGGAGTGTCGAGACCCATGTCGCGTCGTATGAGGGCGATCGTCTGAGGCGTCGCGTGGGGCCCGAGGATGATGCGCGCCGGGTCGCCTGGCACGAGGTGGACGAGCAGCCCGAGCATGACCATGATCACCGCGATGACGATGACCGACACACCCAGCCGCTTCACGACATAGAGAACCATCAGGACTCCGGCGCCGTCACCTGATCACTGCTGACGGCTCGTACTTCTCATGACTTGGATATCTCTGATGTCCCCGGCCCCCTCAGGTGCGGTAGCAGTAGTGGAGCAACGGGTTGGCGTTCCGGTCGAAGACACCGACGAGGTTCGACTTGCTGGCCGAGAAGTTGACCGCCACGCTGACCCAGATGTAGGAGACAGCCTCGTCGACCAGCTGCTGCATCTGGATCGCGATAGCGTCACGCTCCGCGAGGTTCGAGGTCTGCCCGAGCTTCGTGAGCAGGCTCGAGTACTGCGGGTTGCACCAGGAGGCGTAGTTCCAGATCCCGATCTGGTTGCACTGGAACCACTCGAATTGGTAATAGGGGTCCGGCGCGCCGCCGTAGTAGGTCCACGTCATCTCGCCGAAGCCCGCCTTGGCCACATAGCTGTTCGGCGGGTTCTGGATGATGTTCACCGAGATTCCGACGTCCTTCAGGTTCGACTGGATGACCTGCATGACGTTGAGCGGCTCGCCCGGCGTCTCGGCCAGAAGAGGCGCCGCGATGGACAGGGTCAGGTTCGTGGCACCGGCTGCCGTGAGGAGGGCCTTGGCCCTGCTGACGTCACGCTGGTAGACGGGCGCCCCGGCCCAGTAACCGACGCCGAGCTGCTTCGAGATGAGCGACGGGAGCCTGGTCGACAGGGAGAGCTTGTTCGCCTCGATGATCTCGGGGATGTCGAGCGCGTACCGGATGGCCTCCCGCACCCTCACGTCCTTCAGGTTCGTGTTCTGGACGTCGAGCGAGATGAAGTAGTAGTCGAGGGGTGCGAGCGGGGAGTAGGTCGTGAAGGCGCTGTTCCCGCTCAGGCGCTGGACGTCGAGCTGTCCGAGGTTGGGGGTGAAGTCGACGTCCCCGGACTGGAGCGGGACCGTGAGCGCCTCGCCCTTCGGTACGGCGTTGATCGGTACGTCCTTGATCACGATCTCGTCGAACCAGTTCTTCGCGCCGAGGGCCACGTTGGCACCGCTGTAGCCGGAGAACTTGTTGAGCACCATCTGCTGCCCGGGCGTGTAGCTCGCGACCTCGTAGGGGCCGGTGCCGACGGGGTTGTGCGCCCACGACGCGCCGTAGCGCTCGACCGCCTTCTGCGGGAAGATGTAGCCGCTCGTGGTCCACGGGAGCGTCATCGTCTCGAAGGGGACGAAAGGCTCCTTGAAGATGGCGGTGCAGGTGTACTTGCCGGTGACCTTCACCTCCTCGAGACCCGAGAAGTCGCCCGCGTAATAAGAGACCGCGCTCTTCGGCGCTCCCGGGTAGAGCTTCTGGATCCCTGCGTTGCGCTCCCAGGAGTACTTGACGTCGGCAGCCGTCAGCTCTCCGAAATTGTGGTGGAACTCGACGCCCTGCTTGAGGGTGAAGTTGTAGCGCCTGCCATCGGTGCTCTTCTCGATCGAGTCGGCGAGCAGGTTCTGTGCCGGAGAAGTGGGTGACTGCGTCGGGTTGTATGCCGTCATGCCCTCGTAGATCGACGGGAACGGCGGGTTCGGGAAGTCGAAGTTGTTCGTCGCCGGGTCGTAGTTCTCACCGTCGGCGAAGGGCCCGTAGACGAGGGTGCCACCCTTCTTGGCAGCCGGCGGCGGCACGGAGCTCGACCCCGGGCTGGCGCCGCTCGAGCCGCAGGCAGCGAGGAAGGCCCCCGCAGCGCTGGCCGACACCCCGAGCGCAGCCGCCCGCTGGAGGAACTGCCGGCGATTGACCTTTGCGCGGAGGTAATCCGCGGCAAGCATGTCGAGCTCCCGCTCCTTCTGCGGGTGAGCTGAGTCCATGACTCCCCCCTTGCTGCTTGTCCTTTGCTACTTGCGTACTGATATCACCGTGCCATCGAACTGTGCGACGTGACGATCTGGCTACGCGTTGGAGCTGCACCATAGCACCAGGCACCGGGAACCGGTGGGGCGCGCGTGCGGGTTCGGTTCCTGTGATCGAGGACATCGGCGCGCGACCAGGCGGGTGCCCGGCCGATGCCCGCCCCCGGGCCGAGGAGCCGGGTCAGGCGAGCAACGGCCGGGTGTCGAAGTACTCCGCCAACCTGCTGATCCGTCCACCCGACAGCTCGACGACCATGGCGAAGGGGAAGTCCATGACGCCGTCGGGATCGAGCTCGGCGACGAACCGTCCCTCGGCGACGGCGACGTCTCCATCCCCGAGCACGTGCCGCAGCTCGATACGGCACGTGCGCAGCTGCGCCATGGCGGCTCTGTTCCCCTCGAGGATCGCACCGGACCCTGCGAGACGGCTCGACTTGAGCGGATCGTCGAAGATCCCGTCCCGGGTGAACAAGGCTGCCAGAGCGACCGGATCCAGCTCCTCCCAGGCTCGGCAGACAGCTCGCACGGCCTCGAGGGCACTCATCCCCGTCACGAGACGAACGGCAGCGACGTGACGGTCGCCTTCGCCGCCCCGCCGGGGTAGCTGATGACTACGTCGTCGCCCTCGCTGACCGACGCAGAGAGGAGGGCGATGGCAGCCGGGTGCTCCAGCGCGAACGAGTACGCCGTCCAGAGCACGCTCCCCACCTCCTCCGCGCCGGCAAGCACGGGCCAGTACTCCTCAAGCACCGGGAGGTCCTCGTCGGCGAGGAGACCGACGCTGTGGCGTCGCTGCCCGAGGCTCGAAGACGCCCGCAGCGCGTCCTCTCCGACGAAGGGACCGTGGTCGAGATCGACGAGGCGCCCTCGGCCGGCCTCGTAGGCGTCCATGCCGCAGTTCACGAAGTAGTGGGTGTCGGTGATCCCGTGCTCGAGGGCTCTAGAGAGGTTGGGGCCGGTGACCATGAGATCGTAGGGGCCACCTGCCTCGCGGAGGGCTCGCCACACGTCGGCTGCCCGACCGCTGTCGAGCGGGAACACCTCGTAGCCGTGCTCGCCACTCCAACCCGTCCGCGAGACGATGCAGGGCACCCCGGCGATCTCGACGGGCGCACAGCGGTAGTACTTGAGCAAGGCGGCCTCCGGTGCCACCTCGCGCATGACATCGGACGATCGCGGGCCCTGCAGCTGCATAGGCGCCACGTCCGGGTCGCGAACTTCGACGTCGTAGCGCGACCCGGCTGCGAGCCCCCTCGCCCAGAGCTCGAGGTCGACATCGCCGTGCGATATCCAGACCGTGTCCTCGAACGGCATCAACACGATCGGCTCGGTCATCACGAGCCCGTCATCGTCGCATACGAGCGTGTACCTGCACGCGCCGACCGCCAGGTCGGAGAGGTCACGCGTGCAGAGGTAGTCGGCAAAGGCCGACGCGTCCGGTCCCCGGAGCTCCGTCTGCCGCTCGGCGCCGACGTCCCACAGCGTCACCCCCGCCGTGAGCGCGCGGTACTCCTCCCGCGGATCGCGTCCGTAGCCGATCGGCATGTACATGTGGTTGTAGGTCATGTACAGCTCTGCGCCCTCCCGTTCGGTCAGCTCGAAGTAGGGCGACCGTCTCACGTTGGGGAACAGAGCCTGCCGCCTAGGCATCTTCCTGCCCATCTGCTCGCGCTCTGCGGACACTTGCCTGCCACTCCTCCTGCCAGGCGGCGCCCGCGAGCCACCGGCCCTCGTCACCGACCCACCGGTTGACCCCGACGTGCTCGGCCGCGCACCTCCGGTACACGGCGTCGAACATCGGCGCAAGCCTTTGCGCCCATCCTGCCGCCGGCTGCAGCGCCTCCATCCACTCCCCGATGAGATCGGCCACCTCGGCCCGGAGAGCCGTCTCGTCAAGAGTCGTCACCCGACCGTCGCGCACCACCACGCGTCCGTCGACGAGGACGGTGCGCACCGACCGGCCGTCCTCTCCGTAGACCAGCTGGTTGAGGGCGTTCGTGAGCGGGACGAAGGTGTCCGAGTCGAGCGCGTAGAGCGCGATGTCGGCCCGGTTCCCCGCGGCGAGCTGTCCCACGTCATCGAGCTGGAGCGCTCGGGCGCCTGTGAGCGTCATCGCTTCGAGGATCTCCTCGGGGGCCGGCCACGCCCGGTGGTCAGGGTGGTCGAGAGTGTGCAGGGTCGCCGCGAGCTGGCCGACGCGCCACAGGCTGCACTGCTCCTCGCACGTCGCCTCGTCGGTGCAGAGAGCGACCGGCACCCCGGCTCTCCTCGCCGACCTGAACGGGAACATCCCGCTCCCGCAGCGCAGGTTGCCGCTCGGCGAGTGGACGACCGTGGCGCCGGCCTCCGACAGGTCCGCGAGGTCGGCTTCGTCGACCCAGACGGCATGCACCACGACCGAGAGCTCGTCGAGCACTCCGAGCGAGCGAAGGTGGCCGACGGCGGACCCGCCGTACAGCTGGTTCGCGGCTACGCGTTGCAGCTTCGACTCGTAGACGTGGACGTTGAAGGCGAGCTCGTGCTCGCGAGCAAGCGCGTGGAGGGCGACCATGTAGTCGTCGGTCGAGCGTTGCGGCGCCGAGCAGGAGACGGCGCAGCGCAGACGGCCGTCCGCCTTGCCGTGCCACCGCTCGACGAACTTGCGGCACATGGCGAGGATCTCTTCAGCAGAGGGTGGCGCCTCTTGGTTCATGCGAGCGAGGACGTCGGCGGGCAGGAGGTCGCGAAGGTGCGGGTACCAGTCGTACTCGAGCTTGTTCGGTTGGTAAGGAGCCACGGTGGCCCGCAAGCCGAGCTCCTCGTAGGCACCCATCACGGCTTCGAGCGCCTCGAGATCGGCCTCCGGGTACACGATCAGGTCGTCCATCACGGTGGTGATGCCCGACCGCAGCATCCTGCAGCCGGAGAGGAGGGCCTGCGACCGGTAGATCTCGGGCCGGAACGGGCCGAAGTCGAAAGGGGGCAGTTCGTAGAGCATGAACAGCTCGAGCGGGAGCACGCCTATGAGGCCCCGGTTGAACGTGCCCGACGAGTGGAAGTGCGCGTTCACGAGCCCGGGCAACGCGATCATGCCGCTCCCGTCGACGCCCGGCTCGGGGTCCAGGCAGGTTCCCGCCGGCCTTATGGCGGCGATCCGGCCTTCGGCGATGGAGATGTCGACCGGCTCGCTCAGCCCTCGTCGCGACAAAGGATCGAGCAGGTGGACTCCGCGGATCACCACAGGCTCCCGAGGGCGACCCTGATCGCCTCCCCGTTCACCCCGCTCAGGGCATCGCTCGCGAGGAGGCCGATCACGTCGGCGACCTCTTGCACTGTGACGATCCGGCCGCCCGGCGATGCGGCCGCCCGCTCCTCCCATATCTGCTCGGCGGGCACGCCGCGCTCGTGCGACTCCCGCGCCGCCGTCAACTCACCCATCTCCGTCCGCACCCAGCCCGGGCAGACGGCGTTGCAGGTGACCCCGCATCCGGCCACGTCCTGCGCGATGGCGCGCATGAGGCCGATCATGCCGTGCTTTGATGTCGTGTAGGCCGAGAGACTCCGTCCCCCGGCGAGGCCTGCGGTCGAGGCGACCATCACTATGCGGCCCCATCCGCGCGCAACCATGCCGCCCGCCACGAGCCGGCTCAGGTGGAATGGTCCGCTCAGGTTCGTCGCCATCACGGCTTCCCAGAGCTCAGGCGACTGCTTCCAGATGAGCTGCTCCTCTCCGCTGTCGATGCCGGCGTTGTTCACGAGCACGTCGATCTCGCCGAGGCGCTCTTCGGTCTCGGCGACGATCCGCCCGCATCCCTCCGGGGTCGCGACCGACTCCACGAGGTAGTTCTCGAGGTCCCTCAGTGTCGCCTCCGTGCGACCGACGCCCATGACCGCATGGCCCTCGGCGGCAAGGGCCTCCGCCGCGGCACGCCCGATGCCGGTCCCCGCTCCGGTGACGAGCGCGACACGCCGGGCGCCGTCTCGCGTACTTGCCGGTCGCACCGCCCATAAACTATGCAACTCGGCCAGTGGGCGCTGAACGAGTGAGCGTTGACGGGGATCCCCGCTCCATCCCCCTGCTGTCGTCACGGCGGCTCGTGTCCGGCGCGGGCGAGTTCGTGGCCAACCTGGAGGCTCCCCGTTGCCTCCACGCCGTCTTCGCGAGAAGCGACATGGCGCACGCGCGCCTCGTGTCGTTCGACTTCACGAACGCGCTGGCGCAGGAGGGCGTCGTCGCCGTCCTCCGCCTGTCCGATCTCGAGAAGTCGGGCATCGGCCGCCTCCCGGTCGGCTGGGTGCTCCCCGGCCAACGAGCATCCGACAACGACGTCCTCGCCCGCGACAAGGTCCGCTACGTGGGCGAGCCGGTCGCTGTGGTGCTCGCCGAGACTGCCGACGCGGCCGAGGACGCGGCTCCGCTCGTCGAGGTGACCTACGACCGCCTTCCTGCGGTCGTGGACGCCGAGCAGGCCCTCTCGCCCGGCGCGGCGCTCCTCCACGAGGACTGGGGCGACAACGTGCTCGCTCGCGCCACGGTCGGAAGAGGCGACTGCGACGCAGCCTTCAAGTCGGCCGCGGTGACTGTGCGCGACACCTTCCGGCTGGCCCGGACGGCATGCGCCCCGCTCGAGACCTGCGGGGCACTCGCGAGTTACGACCCGTTCCGCGACGAGGTCACCCTCGTCTCGTCGACCCAGTCTCCCCACCATGTGCGCACGGACCTCGCGGCCTGCCTCGGCCGCCCGGAAGCAAGCATCCGGGTCGTGGCCCGCGACGTCGGCGGGAGCTTCGGCGCGAAGGACCATGCCTTGGCCGAAGAGGCGGTCGTCTGCCTTCTCGCCGTGGCCTTCGGCCGGCCCGTCCGCTGGAGCGAGGAGCGCCGGGACCACCTTGCGACGACCGGGCACAGCCGGGAGCAGATCCTCGACGTCGAGCTGGCAGCGGACACCGACGGACACATCGTGGGGCTTCGGGGCCGCCTTCTCCTCGACGTCGGTGCGTACAGCGGAACCCATGGCATGGGTACGGCCGTCTACACGCTGACTCTCTTGCCCGGCCCGTACCGGATCCGGAATTACGAGCTCGAGGCCGTAGGTGTGATGACGAACAAAGCACCGACCGGCGCGTACCGCGGCTACGGCGCACCCGAGGCATGCTTCGTGATCGAAGGGCTCGTCGACCGTTTGGCGCACCGCCTCTCCGCCGACCCGCTGGAGATCAGGCGGCGCAACCTCATCAGTCCCTCCGAGTTCCCGTACTCGAGTGCCGGCGGTCTCACCTACGACGAGTGCGACCTCGCCCGCCTCCTCGAGTGCGCGGCCGACGGAGCCGCTTACGAAGACCACCGCAAGAGGCGCCGGCCCGGCGAAGGCGTCGGCATCGCCTGCTGCGTCCTCATGGGCGGGTTCGGACCTTCGGAGCTCTCGCTCTCGGCCGGCATGAGCTACGGCGGTTACGACTCGGCAAGCGTGCGGATGGACTCGGACGGAAAGGTCCTTCTCTTCACGGGCCTGCCGACCCAGGGGCAGGGTCTCGACACAGCTCTCGCGCAGATCTGCGCCCGGGCGCTCGGAATCGACGCCGAGCGGGACGTGAAGGTGGTTGCCGGCGACACCGCCGTGACGCCCTACAGCCCGGTCGGACCGATAGCCAGCCGCGGGGTCGCCGTCGGCGGCTCGGCCGTGCACCGGGCGAGCGAGCGCGTCGCGGCGATCTTGCAGCTCGCGGCCGCCGAGATGCTCGAGGCGGCGCCCGAGGACATCGAGATCTCCGGCGGCCGGGCCGCCGTCCGGGGAGTGCCAGACCGGAGCCTCTCGATCGCGTCCGTTGCCCGCGCCGTGAAACAGGGCAGGTATCAGGAAAAGGGCGTAGAGCCCGGCCTCGAGGCAGCGGCCACGTTCGAGCCGCCCGATCTCACCTATTCCTTCGCCGTCCACATGGCAAAGGTGCGCGTCGATCCCGGCACGAGAGCCGTCGAGCTGATCGGCTACTGGGCCGCGTGCGACTGCGGCGTCCTCGTCAACCCGAAAGTCGTGGAGGGCCAGATCATCGGTGGCATCGTGCAGGGCCTCGGGGGCGCCCTCACGGAGGCTCTCTCGTACAGCAGCGAGGGTCAGCTGCTCACGACCACCTTCGTGGACTACGGGCTGCTCTCGGCGGCGGAGCTCCCTCCGATCGACGTGACGCTTTTCGAGACGCCCACTCCGCTGACGCCGACGGGGGCTCGCGGCGCCGGCGAGCTCGGCATCATCGGGCCGGCCGCGGCGGTGGCCAACGCCGTGGCGGACGCGCTCGGGGGAGCCGCTTTCTTCAGCGAGACCCCGATCACGCCCGAGCGGGTTTGGCAGATGGCTCGATCACGACCTTCCCGAAGCGCTCAGGCGAGGACAGCCGCTCTGAGGCCGCCGGCAGATCCTCCAGACGGAACACGCTGTCGATGACCGGCACCCAGCTCGACGCGTTGACGGCCGCCAAGAGGGCACGGAACTCGTGTGGTCCGCCCATGGACGTGCCGAGGATCGAGCGCCACTGCCAGTAGACCTCGGCCACGTCGAAGGTCGTCGAGGCACCGCCCGTGTCGCCGAAGGAGACGAAGGTGCCGCCCCGACGGAGGAGGGGAAGCGCGGCGGGGAAGGACTCCGCACCGTAGCTGTCGACGACGACGTCGACATGACCCATCGCCCGCCTGACTTCTTCCTGCCAGCCGTCGTCCGTGTAGAGCACGACGGCCCTCGCTCCGAGATCGAGGCACCGTCGCGCCTTGTCGCTGCTCCCGGTCGTCACAGCCACGTCGGCCCCTGCGGCGACGGCGAGCTGGAGCAGGAACGTCGCCACACCGCTACCCGCCCCCGTGAGGAGGACTCTCGTGCCGCTTGTGATCCTGCCGCAGGTGAAAAGCGCCCGGTATGCCGTGAGCCCGGCGAGGGGGAGAGCCCCCGACTCCGCCCACGAGAGCCGGGACGGTCGCGGGTGGACGCTCGCGCTGCTCACCCTCACCTGCTCGGCAAACGTCCCGTCCGAGGGCGCGCCGAGGATGTCGAAGTCGTCCGTCGGCAGGTCCGCACCGTCCTCCCAGCCGAGCGTCGGGAAGATGACGACCTCGTCGCCCACCGACACGTTCGGCACCGAGCCACCGACCGCAGAGACGACGCCGGCTCCGTCAGAACCGAGCGTGACCGGCAGCTCGCAGTACCCGGGAGAGGTCCAGACCCACTTGTCCCTCCGGTTCAGGGCGGCTGCCTTCAGAGTCACGACCACCTCGGCCGGGCCAGGCTCCGGGTCCGGCACCTCGTTCAGCGCGAAGACCGGAGGGTCGCCGAACTCGGTGAGCTGCATCGCCCTCACAGGCGCGGCAGTCTAGACAGGCCGCGGTTGCGCATCACGAACTATGCTGCCGCCCTGACTACGCATCGTCTCCCAATTCCGCGCGGAGGTTGTGGTGGCGCTCGATGAGCAGACTCTCGACGGGGCGGACGGCCGTGCGATGGCGCAAGGCTGGACGCTCCCGGCCGACTGGTACGTCGACGAAGGCATCTACCGGCTCGAGCAGGAGCGCATCTTCGAGCGGAGCTGGCAGTACGTGGGGCAGGTCTCCTCGCTGAAGGAGCCCGGCGACTACGTGACGACCGAGATCGGCCGGGTGCCGATCGTGGTGCTGCGCAACAACGAGGGCTCGCTCGCCGGTTTCGTGAACGTCTGCCTGCACCGCTGCGCCGAGGTGGTGCAGGGCTCGGGTCACCGCAACGTCCTCCAGTGCCACTACCACGCCTGGGCCTACGACCTCGACGGGAAGCTCATCTCCGCGCCGCGATCGGATCGGGAGGAGGGCTTCGAGCTGGGTGACTTCTGCATGGAGCGAGTCCGCGTCGAGACCTTCGGCCCCTTCGTCTTCGCGAACGTCTCCTCCGAAGCGCCTCCGCTCGCCGAGCAGCTGGGCGAGTTGCCCGCGCTGCTCGCCGCGGACGACATGGACTTCAGTGCAGTGAGGTCGCTGGAGCACACCGAGTGGGAGGTCAACGCCAACTGGAAGATCGTCGTCGAGAATTTCGACGAGTGCTACCACTGCCCGGTGGCACATCCGAGCTTCAGTCGCGTGATGGAAGTCAGTCCGGACGCCTATGTCCTCGAGTCCGGGCGCTACTGGTCGAGGGCGACGACCCCTCTCCGCGTCTGGCCGGAGGGGCGGCAGCCTTCGCTTCCCTACGACCCTGCGGGCGTCATAGACAAGGGGAACTTCGCCTTCCTCTGGCCGAACTGGACCGTCGTCCAGAACCCTGGGCCGAGGAACGTCATGGCCTTCTATTTCGTGCCGAAGGGACCCGAGAAGACCGTGGTCGTATCCGACTACATGTTCGGAGACGATGCCTCGCCCGAGCTCATCCGGCAGATCGTCGACTTCAACGTCGCCGTCGGCGCCGAGGACCAGCGCCTCGTCGAGTCGGTGCAGCGAGGCATGCGCTCGGGACGGGTCCCTCGCGGGCGCCTCCTCCTCGACTCCGAGCGACTCATCCAGCACTTCCAGAGCCTTGTCCGCGAGGCGGTCGCTACTTGAGGCTTCGTTTCGAGGACAAACGAGCCGTGGTCACCGGAGCTTCGAGCGGGATCGGCCGCGCGACTGCGCTCGCTTTCACCGCTGCCGGCGCGACCGTCCTCGCTCTCGCCCGTCGCCGCGATCGCCTGGACGAGCTCGCGGCCACGGCCGGCCCTGGCCGGGTCGAAGGAGTCGTCGTCGACGTACGAGACCGTACGGCGTTGCGCTCTGCCCTGGCCGCGGCTGCAGAGGGCGGCGTCGACGTGCTCGTCAACAACGCCGGCATCGCCTACAGGGAGCCGCTCCTCGATGTGAGCGACGAGCACTGGGACGACACGATCGAGACGAACCTCACCTCCGCCTTCGTCGCGAGCCGCGAGGCGGCCCGCCACATGACCGAGAGGGGAGGCGGCGTCATCGTGAACGTGGCCTCCGTCGACGCCTTCGTCGCGGAGTCGCCCTTCGGCGCCTATGCCGCGTCGAAAGCTGGCATGGTCATGTTGACAAAGTGCCTGGCCTTCGAGCTCGGGCACCTCGGCATCCGCTGCAACGCGGTGTGCCCGGGCATGACGGTGACCGAGATGACGGGGCCCGATCTGAGCCCGGCGTTCGAGCGCGAGTACGTCCGCAGGATCCCGCAGCGGCGCTTCGCCACGCCCGACGAGCTGGCGAGCGCCATCCTCTACCTCGCGTCGGACGAGGCCTCGTACGTGAACGGCACCACTCTCGAGGTCGACGGCGGGTTGCGCTCGGGCTTCTGGTACGGGCCAGAGGACGAGCCGGCGCCCTGATGGTCTCGGGCGCGGACCGCGAGGTCCTCGAACCCGTCCCGCCTGCCAAGGAGCGGCCCCCGCTCGACCAGCTCGACTACGAGATCGTTCGCCAGCTCCAGGCGGACGGGCGTAAGCCTTACCGTGCCATCGCTCGTGTCGTGGGTGTGTCCGAGGGGACCGTCAGGCTCCGGGTGCGTCGCCTCGTCGAGGCGCAGGCGCTGCGGATCGTCGCGATCGCGGATCCCTTCCAGCTCGGCTGCCGCGTGCTCGCCTTCGTGCTCATAGCCGTCGGCGGCGTCGTGCGGACAGAGACCTTCACCGAGCTGAGGATGTTCAAGGTGTCCTACTACTATCCGGCAATCGGCTGAAGAAGGGCGACGAAGTGACAGATCGCACACAGGTGAGCGCCGTCGTCATCGGCGCGGGAATCGTCGGCAACAGCCTCGTGTACCACCTCGCGAGGCTCGGCTGGAAGGACCTCGTCCTTCTCGACAAGGGCCCCATGCCGAACCCGGGAGGCTCCACCGGGCACGCCTCCAACTTCATCTACCCGATCGACTACTCGAAGATGATGACCGAGCTCACGGCCGACTCGACGGCGCAGTACGAGGAGCTGGGCGTCTTCACCCGCTCGGGCGGTCTCGAGGTCGCGAGGACGAGCGAGAGGGAAGAGGAGCTGCGGCGCCGCGCCTCGCAGGCCCGGGCATGGCACATCGACTGCGAGCTCATCACGCCCGGCGATGTCCACAAGCTCGTGCCCTACCTCGACCCGAAGGTCATAACGATGGCGGCGTGGTTCCCGAGCGTGGGCGTCGTCGACTCGCTCCGGGCCGGCACCATCATGCGTGAGCGAGCCCAGGGCGAGGGAGCGCTCACGGTCCGGGCGAACACCGAGGTGCTCGGCATCGACGTCGACCCTGCGACGAGGCGCGTGACCGGCGTCCGCACCAGCACGGGCGACTACGAGACGGACACCGTGGCCATCTGCTGCGGCGTGTGGAGCCCGCGCATCGCCCGCATGGCCGGTGCGTCGATACCGCTCACCCCGATCGTCCACCAGATGATCTCGGTCGGACCGATACCGCTCTTCGCCGACACCGTGGGCGAGATCGCCTACCCGATCGTGCGGGACGTGGACACGAACATGTACGAGCGGCAGCACGGCGGTGACATGGAGGTGGGCAGCTACGCCCACCGGGCGATCATCGTGCGGCCGGACACCATCCCCTCGAACGAGGAGGCCGCCCTTTCCCCCACCGAGCTGCCCTTCACCGAGGAGGACTTCGACCCCCAGCTCGAGCAGGCGCTCGAGCTCATGCCCGAGCTGCTCGGCGACGAGAACGTCGGGATCCGCTACGCCATAAACGGGCTGATCTCGATGACGCCCGACGGCCATCCTCTTCTCGGCGAGACGCCCGAGGTGAAAGGGCTCTGGTCGGTGGCGGCCAGCTGGATCAAGGAGGGACCGGGCATCGGCAGGGCGGTCGCGGAGTGGATGACGAGCGGCGAGCCGGAGATCGAGATAGCCGAGGCTGACATCTCGAGGTTCTACGACTTCCAGCGGACGGTGCGCCACGTCGAGGCCCGCGCCTCCGAGGGTTTCAACAGGATGTACGGCATCGTCCATCCTGCCGAGCAGTGGTCGGACGAGCGCGACATCAGGCTCGCGCCGATGTTCGAGGCCGAGAAGAAGCTGGGGGCCAGGTTCTTCCAGACAGCCGGATGGGAGCGCCCGCACTGGTACGAGTCGAACGCGCCGCTGCTGGAGCGCTACGGCGACGCCGTCATGCCACGCAGCGCCGAGTGGGAGTCCCGCTGGTGGTCGCCCATCGTCAACGCCGAGCACCTCGCCATGCGGGACGGATGCGGGCTCGTCGACCTCAGCGCGTTCGTCGAGCTGGACGTGACCGGGCCGGCAGCCCTCGAAGCCATGCAGCGCATCGCCGTGGCGCAGATGGACGTACCGGTCGGCCGTGTCGTCTACACCTCGTTCCTCGACGCGCGGGGCGGGTTCAGGGCCGACCTCACCATCATGCGCCTCGGCCCGGACCACTTCAGGGTCGTGACCGGCGGCGCGCACGGCATGGCGGACAAGAAGTGGATCTCCGACCACCTCCCCGCCGACGGGTCGGCCCAGATCGCCGATCTCACCTCCGCCTGGACCACGATCGGGCTCTGGGGACCGAACGCCCGCAAGACGCTCGCAGAGGTCACGGCAGACGACGTCACCCACGAGGGCTTCGCGTTCGGCACGTGCCGGCCCATCGAGGTGAACGGCATATGCGTCCTCGCCTCGCGCATCTCGTACGTGGGCGAGCTCGGCTGGGAGATCTACGCCCCGTTCGAGCAGGGCGCCAGGCTGTGGGAGACGCTGTACGAGGCGGGCCAGGGCCATGGCCTCGTCCCCGCCGGGATCGGCGTCTACGGCACGACCGGGAGGCTCGAGAAGGGCTACCGGGCCTACGGGAACGAGCTCACGGCCGACTACGACCTCGTAGAGGCGGGAATGACGCGGCCCTCGGTGAAGAAGCAGGACTTCATCGGGAAGGACGCCTACATGGCAAGACGCGAGTCCGAGCCCGCAGCCACCCTCTGCACGCTCACGCTCGAGGACCCGACGGCGTCCGACGGGCGCAAGCGCTACCCGCTCGGGGGCGAGCCGATCCTCACGAAGGACGGCCGTGGCATGAAGGACGGGCGCGGCCGGCCGAGCTACGTCACGAGCGCCGGATCGGGTCCCTCCCTCGGCAAGCACTTGATGCTCGCCTACCTGCCGACCGAGCTGGCGGAGGAGGGGGCAGAGCTCCTCGTCGAGTACATGGCGGAGAGGTTCCCGGTCCGCGTCGCCGTGGCCGGCTCGACCCCTCTCTTCGACCCCGCGAACGAGCGCGTGAAGGCCTGATCATGGACGTACTCGTATGCGTGAAACGGGTGCCGATGGTGGGCGGCCGCATAGCGCTCCAACCGGACCAGCGCCACATCGACACCACCCTCCTCGGCTTCACCGTGAGCCCGCACGAGGAGTGCGCCGTCGAGGAGGCGGTGCAGGTGACCGAGGCGCACGGCGGCGAGGTCACCGTGCTCACGCTCGGCCCGCCCGAGGCCGCCGAGCAGCTGAGGGCGGCCGTCTCCGTCGGCGCCGCCTCGGCCGTGCTCCTTCCGACCGAGGAAGAGGGCCTCGGGCCCATCGCCACGGCGCGTGCCATCACGAGCGCCGTCACCCGGCTCGAGCGCGAGCGCTCAAGGGTCTTCGACCTCGTCATGTTCGGCAACGAGGCGGCCGACACGGGCGACTACCAGGTCGGCATCCGTGTCGCCCACGCGCTCGGCAGAGCCGTCGCAACGGGCGTCAAGCAGCTCGAGGTGACTGCGGGAGAGGCCGTCGCCCGCCGCGAGTACCGCGGCGCCGAAGAGCTGTTCCGCCTGCCGCTCCCGGCGGTCGTCACCGTGAAAGAGGGGATCAACCTGCCGCGGTATCCCTCACTGCCCGGGCGCATGCGTGCGAAGAAGGCGACGATCGTGACGTTCGTGCCGGAGACGCCCGACGAGGCCGTCGAGATGAGGACGCTGCGGGTGCCCACGTCGGAGCGCCGCTCGGCCGAGGTCCTCGGCCACGGCAAAGAGGCCGTCCCTGCTCTGGTCAGCCTGCTCGAGAAGATGGGGGTCGTCTCGTGACGAAGGTGGTCTGCTACGTCGAGCTCGACGCAGACGGCGTCGTCGACGCCTCGGCCCGCGCGCTCACCTTCGCCCGGGGCATCACGACCCGGCCGACCACGCTCGCCGCGCTGCTCCCGTCCCCACCGACGGCCGAGGCTCTCGGCCAGCTCCAGTCCTTCGGCGTGTCCGACGTGGCGGTGCTGGAGCACGACGGCATCTCGGGATATTCCCCGACGGCTCTCTCACGCTGCCTCGACGCCATGTCCGGGGAGGAGGACACCCTCGCCGTCGTCGCCGCGGCCACCGACCACGGGAACGAGGTGCTGGCCCACCTGGCGGCGACCACCGGCCGCGACTTCGTGGCGGTCTGCACGGCCGCCCGCGAGGAGGACGGTGGTGGCTTCTCGCTCACGCGACACCGCTGGGGCGGGAGCCTGCTCGAGGACTCCGTCCTCCGAGCACCACGAGCGATCTTCAGCGTCTCCACCGATGCCGTGCCTCCCGTCCCGGCACCCGCCGCCACGGCGCCGACCACGCGGACCATCCGGCCGGAGCTCTCGGCACAAGAGCTCGCCCTGCAGGCGGCCGAGTCCCGTCCCGAGAGCTCCGGCGTCGCGCTCGCGAGCGCCAAAGTGGTGGTGAGCGGGGGGAGGGGGGTCGGGGGACCGGAGGGTTTCGCCGTGATAGAGGAGCTCGCGGCGCTGCTCGGCGGTGCCGTGGGGGTCTCGAGGGTCGTCACGAGCCTCGGGTGGCGGCCCCATCGCGAGCAGGTCGGCCAGACCGGGACCAAGGTGACGCCCGACCTCTACCTGGCGTGCGGCATCTCGGGCGCCATCCAGCACCTCGCGGGCTGCCAGAGCGCGAAGCAGATGGTCGCCATCAACACCGACCCGGACGCACCCATCATGGCGAGGGCCGACTACGCCGTCATCGGCGACGTGTCAGAAGTCCTCCCCGCGCTCGTCGCCGCCCTCGGCGAGAGGCGCTCACGCGGCCGCGGCGAGTAGCTGCTGGCGCCAGCGCTCCGTCTGCTCGAGCTGGTTGAAAGTGAAGACGTGCAGCCCGGCGATCCCGGCGGCCGGGTCCGCGAGGGTGGCCGCGAGCCGTTTGAGCAGCCGCTCGGGCTGGTAGCCGCCCGGCGTCGAGAGACGCGCCACCCAGCTCAGATGTCCCCCGGCGAAACGCGACGACTCCGCCACCCCGATCTTCCGTGCCACTTCCACGAGGCGGGTGGGCTCGATCGGCCCCGCCATGCCGAGGTAGATGGGCAGGGTGACGCCGCGGGCACGCACCCGGCGGATCCAGTCGCGCAGCACCGGCGCGCTGAAGCACAGGTTGGAGACGATGTAGTCGGCGTACAGCCTCTTGTCCCACATCGACTGGATCGTGACGTCGTCGGTGATCTGGGGGTGCGTCTGCGGGTAGCCCGTGATGCCCACACGGAAGCGTTGCTCGAGCTCGGCGAGCTCGACGATCACAGGTAGAGCCGCGTCGTAGACCCCGACGGGCGGATCCGCGTCGCCCGCCGGCACGAAGACGTCCTCGATGCCGGCCTCCCTCAGCCTCCCCACCACTTCGCCGAGGTGCGAGGAGTCGCGAAGGAGGCGGGCCGAGACGTGCGGCACGACCTTGTAGCCGGCCGCGGCGAGCTCGAGGGCGCTCTCGACCGTCACCTCGATGCTCTTTCGCGGAGAGGCCGTCACGGTCACCGTGACGTCCTTCGGGACGACCGATGCCACGGTGGCCGCCACCGCCTTGGTGGGCAGCACCTCGTAGCGGACCTGGGTCAGAAGCGACGTGACGCTCCGCCCGCCCGAGCCCCTCGTGGCCGGCCAGCCCGTCGGCCATAGCTTCATGCCAGCACCTGGTCCTTCTTCCGTATCAAAGATACGAGCGCGTCGCCCACCCGGCTCCCGGGAACCTTGCGGACGACCAGGTCGAGGCGGAGGAATTGCGCCACGAAACGGGCTTCGTCGAGAAGCTCCTCACCGGCGCTCGTCGTCAGCCAGACGATCCTGCGGTAGTTGCCGAAGTAGTCAACCACCAGCTCGGGGTGCCGGTCGAGCCCGAGCTCGGCGATGACGAGCCGGCGGAAGGAGCGCAAGAGGAAGTCCGTCAGCAGGTACGTGCCGGGCTCCTCCTCCATGAGCGAGGAGACCCCGCGCTCTCCTGCGAGGATGTCGTAGCAGTGGAGACCCGGCAGGCGCTCGAGGCCGAGACGCCCGCAGACCTCGTCGAGCGCGCCGTAGGTCCCGCAGTCGGCGTACGCGACGAGCACCGTCTTGGCCTCGGCGCGGAGCCGGCGGGCGAGCTCCTCCACCCGGGGGGCGATCTCCGAGGGGCGGTTGTGCAGGAGCGCCGAGAGGCTGTGCACCTCGACCGGACGCCCGAGGCCTGCCGCGGCTATGCGGACGTCGGCTGCGAGAGCTCCGCAGGCGACGACGGCGAGCGGCGCGGCCGCCGGCACCAAGCGCAGCCGGGCTGCCTCAGACGGGGAAGGAGAGGCGATCGACGAAGCGGTCGTTGAAGTCCGGTCGATCGGAGAGCTCGACGTAGTTCACCTCCTCGAGCAGGGCGACCGCCCCGGCCCGCTCCCGCACGCTCAACAGTGCCATCTTCGCCCCCTCGCCGGCCACGTTGCCGGCGCTCACGACGCGAAGGACGGGCAGCTCGGGAACGAGACCGAGCCGGACCGCGCTCGCCGGCGAGAGGTAGCTGCCGAACGACCCGGCGAGAAGCACCTGCTTCACATCCTCGACGGCGACACCGGCGTCCTCGAGCAGGAGGGTCCAACCGGTGGCTATGGCGGCCTTGGCGAACTGGAGCTCACGCACGTCGCGCTGTGACAGGTAGATGGAGCGCTCCACGTCGCCCGGCTCCCGCAGCCAGTGCAGCACGAACACCCGCTCCTCACCGACCGTCGTGAGCCGATAAGCCAGCTCCGGGGCCAGATCTCTCGCCGCCTCCTCGGTGACGAAACGCCCCGATGCTTCGATGAACCCGAGCGACACCAGCTCCGCCACGGCGTCCACCAGCCCCGAACCGCACAGACCCTTCGGCTCGGCCTCGCCGATCACCTGGAGGGCGAGGTCCTCGGGCGTCATCTTCACTGCCTCGATCGCGCCCTTTGCGGCGCGCATGCCGCAGCGGATCGACGCTCCCTCGAAAGCTGGACCGGCGGGCGCTGCCGTCACGAGGAGGCCCGCGTCGGAGCTGAGCACTATCTCGCAATTCGTCCCGATGTCGATGAAGAGCCGCGTGCGCTGGTCGCGGTCCATACCTGCGGCGAGCAGGCCGGCTGTGATGTCGCCGCCGACGTAGGCGCCGAAGGCCGGGAACACGACGGCCCGGGCGCGGGGGTGCACCTTCACGCCGAGGTCGCTCGCGAGCAGCTCGGGGAAGGCCCGGGTCGTGAGCACGAAGGGCGCGACGCCGAGAGGTTCGGGGTCGATGCCGAGCGCGATGTGGGTCATGGTGGCGTTGCCCGCCACGGCTATCTCGTAGACCTCCCGCGGCTCCACGCCGGCCTCCTCGCAGACGGCCGCCGTGAGCTCGTCGAGGGTTTCGTGCGCATGGGTCGTCAGCCGGCCGAGAGCGGTCGGATCGAGCATGATCGTGCTGATCCGCGATATGACGTCGGCGCCCGATTGCTGCTGGCGGTTGAGCATCGACTGCACGGCGAGCGGCGTGCCCGTCGCGAGGTCGAGGATGGTCGCGACCACCGTCGTCGTGCCGAGGTCGTACGCGATGCCGAAGAGCCGCTCCGAGGTGTCCCCCGGCTCGACGGCGACGAGCACGTCGTCGACGACGACTGCCGTCACCTTGTAGTCGGCCGCCCTGAGCGCCGGCCCGATGGCCCGGAGGGCGAACAGGTCGGTGCGCAGCTCGAGGTCGTCCATCGCGTCGAGCAGCCGCTCGAGATCCGCCCGCTGGTCCTTCAGGGTCGGCTCGCTGAGCTCGACGAACCGCTTCTGGACCGCCGGCCGGAGGATCACCTTGCGGCCGACACCGACGGTGGCCGCCTTCGGTCTCGTCGTGAGCGGCGGGACGTCGACTCTGAGGTCCCCGCGTGCCTCGACCCGGCAGGCGAGCCGCCAGCCCTCGCGCAGGTCTTCGGTGTGGAAGGCCCGCGTGTCGAGGCTCGTGACCGGGGCATCACCCTCGAGCACTCTCACCTTGCACTTCTTGCACGTGCCGTGCCCGCCGCAGGTGGAGTCGATGGCGATGCCGTTCCAGCTGGCGGCATCGAAGAGCGTGACTCCCACGGGCACGCGCACCTGCCGACCGCTCGGCTCGAAGACGAGGTCCGCCCGCTCGTTCGAAGGGGTCATCCGAGAGACGCGGCCTGCTTCGCCCGGTGGGCGGCGATCCAGCCCGCCCCCCATGGGTCGTGGTCCAAGAGGAGGTCGGCCGCCTTGACGGCCTGCACGAGCGCCGGCGAACGCGCGTCCATGATCGCGCTCGTGAGCCCGAGCGTGGCCGCCATCGGCAGGAACGCGCTGCCGATCCCGGCGCGATCCGGCATGCCGAAGGAGACGTTCGAGGCGCCGAGCGTCATGTTGAGGCCGAAGCGCTCCTTCACGAGATGGATCGTCTCGAGCGTCTTCGAGACGAGCGTCGTGTCGGCTCCGATGGGCATGGCGAGAGGGTCGATGACGATGTCCTCGATGGGTATCCCGTAGCGTCCCGTCGCCACGTCGACCAGCCGGCCGGCGAGCTCGAGGCGTCGCTTGGGATCCTCGGGGATCTCCTCCTCGTCGTTCGGGAGCATGATGATCGCAGCCCCGTGGTGCTTCACGAGCGGCAGGATGGCGTCGAGCCGCTCTTCCTCCGCCGTCACCGAGTTGACGAGAGCCTTCCCCTCGTATGCCTCGAGGCCGGCGGCAAGGGCGTCGATGACCGACGAGTCGATGCAGATCGGCAGGTCCGTGATTGACTGGACGAGCTTGACCGCCTTCGAGAGCAGCTCGACCTCGTCCGCGAGGGGCGCGCCCATGTTCACGTCGAGCACCATGGCGCCGCCGGCCACCTGCTCGGCCACGTCGATCTCGACCCGCGAGAGATCTCCGGCTCGCAGCTGCTCCTGGAAGATCTTCCGCCCGGTCGGGTTTATCCGCTCGCCGATGATGCAGAAGGGCTGACCGTCGCCGATGACCACCTCACGCGAGGCCGACCTGAGCACTGTTTGCAATTGGGGCTCCTTCTGTACGCGCCGTTCCCGTCAGGCCACGCTCGCCGCCCGGCGGCGAGCTATGAGGTCTTTCGCCCGGGCGACCGCAGCCGAGGCATCGGCCGCATACCCGTCCGCGCCGACCGCATCGGCGTACTCCTGGGTGACGGGAGCGCCGCCGACCATGACGATCACCTTCTTGCGGAGCCCCGCCTTCTCGAGCGCGTTGATGTTCGCCTTGAACATCGGCATCGTCGTCGTGAGGAACGCCGAGAAGCCGACGATGTCGGGCTGGTGCTCCTCGATCGCGGCGACGAACTTCTCCGGCGACACCTGGACCCCGAGGTCGATCACGTGGAAGCCGGCGCCCTCGAGCATGATGTTGACGAGGTTCTTGCCGATGTCGTGCACGTCGCCCTTCACGGTTCCCATGACGAAGGTGCCGACGGACTCGGCGCCTGTCTCGGCGAGGAGCGGGCGGAGGATCTCGAGCGCACCCGACATCGCCTTGCCGGCGATGAGCATCTCGGGCACGAAGAAGTCTCCGCGCTCGAATCGGGCGCCCACCTCCTCGAGAGACGGTATGAGCGAGTCGAAGAGGAGCTCCTCGGGGCCGAGGCCCATCCCGAGCCCTTCGTTCGTGAGCTCGAGCACCCTCGGCGCGTTTCCGACGAGAGTCTCGTCGTAGAGCACCTTGAGCAACTCGTCGCGGTTCATGCTGCACCCTCCCTTTCCGAGCGATGTCCGAGCGCCCTCGACAGGAGAGCCGCCTCGCGGATGCACTCCCCGGCGATGTCCGCCAGGCGTGCAGCTCCAAGCCGGCCCGCCGGACCGGTCACCGAGATCGCGGCCACGGCCTTGTCCCCCTCGCGGAAGACAGGCGCCGCCACGGCGACGAGGCCCTGCTCGAGCTCCTCGTCTGTCACGGCAAAGCCCAACCTTCTCACAGAAGCCAACTCCTCGGAGAGGCTCGCCCTCGAGGTGATCGTCCTCGCCGTGCAGCGCTCGAGCTTGCCGGCCGGCACCTCCCCGCCCTCGAAAGCGAGCAGCGCCTTGCCGAGCGCCGTGGCGTGAAGAGGGACGGGCCGGCCGATCCAGTTCGTCGCGCCGAGCACGTAGCGGCTGTCGACCTGTGCGATCTGGTCCACCCGGCCGCCGCGCTCGACGCCGAGGTTGACGGTCTCGCCGGTGAGGGCGCCGAGCTTTTCGAGGTACGGCTCCGAGACCTTCACAAGGTCGTCCTCCCGCCGTCTCCCCCAGGCGTAACGGACGAAGACGTCGCCTGGGCCGTAGGTGCCCGACTTCTCGCGGCGCACGAGGTTGGAACGCTCGAGAGCGAGGAGGAGCCGTGATGTCGTGCTCTTCGCAAGACCGGTGCGCGAAGCGAGCTCGGAGAACGTCAGCGCGTCGGTCGCGTCGACTATCTCCGTCAGAAGGCGTGCGGCCCGATCGACCGCCTGCGTGCCCGTCGGCGTGGACATGGGTTCCATGTTACGGAACTCTGTTCTACGATGCGAGTCAATGTTCACAAATCGCATGCCCCGCTACGAGATCCTGTCCGAGGATGCTCTCGAGGTGCTCGACCGTGGATGGCGCAGGATCATGACCGAGATCGGCGTGCAGTTCGCCAAGCCCGAAGCGGTCGAGCTCTTCGCCAGGGCCGGCCAGCGCACGGAGGGAGAGGTCGTCTTCCTCGACCCTGACTTCGTCCTCGAGCAGGTGAGCCTCGTCCCGCGCGAGTTCTCCCTGAAGGCGCGCAATCCCGCGAACTCGGTCCACATAGGCGGCGACAACATGGTCTTCTCCGCCGTCTACGGACCCCCGTTCGTGCGCGAGGGCTCGGAGCGCCGGGACGCGAGCATGCGCGACTACCGGCGTTTTGCCATGCTGGCCCAGCACTACCCCGAGCTCGACTCCGCCGGCGGGATCATCTGCGAGCCGAACGACACGCCCCTGGACTCGCGCCACCTCGACATGGTTTTCGCGCTGCAGACGCTCACCGACAAGATCTACATGGGCAACGTCGTCTCCGGCGTCAACGCCCGCGACACGATCGCCATGTCGGAGATCCTCTTCGGCGGGAGGGAGGCGATCGAGCAGACCCCGGTGACGGTGTCCCTCATCAACTGCAACTCGCCGCTGCGCTGGGACGACCGGATGCTCGACGCCCAGTTCGAGTACAGC
>JAJYVX010000118.1 GCA_021791795.1 Actinomycetes bacterium
GTGGCCCTCGTGCCCGACGTAGAGCACCGTGTACCCCTTGCGGGCGCGCACCTTCATCTCGTGGTGGACCTTCGTGACGAGCGGACAGCAGGCGTCGACGACGACCCGGCCGAGATCGCCGGCGGCGGCTTCGACCTCCGGTGCCGAGCCGTGAGCCGACAGCATCACCGGTGCGCCGGCCGGGACCTCGGCGACGTCGTCGACGAAGATGACCCCGAGGCGCTCGAACTCCTCGACGACGATGCGGTTGTGCACGATCTCGTGGTAGCAGTACACGGGAGAGTCGAAGACGCGCACCATCCAGGAGAGGGCCTTTATGGCCATCTCGACGCCCGCACAGAATCCGCGCGGCTCCGCCAGGCGTACGCGCTCCACCTGCATCGCCGAAACGCTAGTGCAAGTACCCTCTAGTCATGCCGCTGCCCCAGGTAGTGGCCGTGGCCGATCCTTCCCCGGCGCGTCTCGCCGGGATGCTCCCGGGCGACGAGATCCGCTCGATGAACGGCCAGGTGCCCCGCGACGTCATCGAGTACCAGTTGCTGGCCGACGAGCCCCTCGTCGAGCTGGAGGTCGGACGCGGCGGTCTCGACCTCCTCGTCGCCGTGGAGAAGCGGGCCGGGGAGCCTCTCGGCCTCGAGGTCTCCTCGGCCGTCTTCGACCGCGTGAGGACCTGCGACAACCACTGCGAGTTCTGCTTCATCTACCAGCTGCCGAAGGGCATGCGGCGCACGCTCTACCTGAAGGACGACGACTACCGCCTCTCGTTCCTCTACGGGAACTTCACGACGCTCACCCGATTCACGGAACTGGACCTCGAGAGGGTCGTGAGCGAACGGTTGAGCCCTCTCTACGTCTCGATCCACGCGACGGACCCGGACGTCCGCGCCCGCATGCTGCGCAACCGGAGGGGCGCGATGTCGCTCCGCTGGCTGCGCGCGCTCCTCGACCACGGGATCGAGGTACACGGCCAGATCGTCGTCTGCCCCGGGTTGAACGACGGTCACGTCCTCGAGGACACCCTTTCCGGCGTGCTCGAGCGCTTCCCCGAGCTCGCCACCGTCGCCGCCGTGCCCCTCGGGGTGAGCCGCTTCTCGACCGAGGAGGCCATGCGCCCGCACACCCCGGGCGAGGCGTCCGCGGTCCTCGACACGGTCTCTTGCTGGCAGGAGATCTTCGACGCGACCCTCGGGCGGCGGCTCGTGTACGCGGCGGACGAGTACTACCTGCTCGCCGGCCGCCCGTTCCCTTCCACCGAGGACTACGGCGACTTCCCCCAGCGCGAGAACGGGATCGGGATGGCTCGGGCGTTCGAGCGCGAGTGGGAGGGGGGAGAGGTCGCGGGGGAGAGGGGGGGTTTCTTCCGGTGGGTCGAGGGCGCGCCCGGCGAGGGTTACCGCGGGCCTCGGGCGACGCCAGTGCAACTGGGGCGGCGCCGGCGCGCGGGTGCCGGCGGGCGGGATCCGGTCGGCGTTCTCACCGGGGAGTACGGGGCGAAGGTGCTCGGGCCGCTTCTCGCCGACCGTTCCGACGTCGAGGTCGTGCCCGTGCCGAACTCGTTCTTCGGGGGCAACATCGCCGTGACCGGCCTCATCACGGGGGCTGACGTCGACGCCGTGCTCCGCTCCCGGGACGCCAGGTGGCGTTACCTGTTGCCGGACGTGTGCTTGTCGAACGGTCGGTTTCTCGACGGGACGGCGGTCGAGGCGCTGTCGGTCCCGGTCGAGGTCGTGCCGACCGACGGCCGATCGCTCCGGGCTGCGCTCGCGTGAGCGTCAAAGTGAGGTCGCTGCCCGTGGTCGTCGTCGCCGGGCGGCCGAACGTGGGCAAGTCGACGCTCGTGAACCGCATCGCCGGGCGGCAGGTGGCGATCGTCCAGGAGACGCCCGGCGTCACCCGGGACCGCCTCGGGCTCGTCTGCGAGTGGGCAGGAAGGGAGTTCCAGGTCGTCGACACCGGCGGCGTGCTCGCCGGGGGCGACTCGCTCGACGCCAAGGTGAGCGAGCAGTCGTTGCGTGCCGTGCGGGACGCCGACGTCGTCCTCCTCGTCGCAGACGTGACCACCGGGATCACGGGCGAGGATGCCGACGTCGCCGCTTTTCTGCGACCCTTTGCGGCCAAGGTGCTCGTCGTCGCCAACAAGGTCGACTCGGAGCGCCGGGAGCTCGACGCCTGGGAGCTCGCCGCCCTGGGGCTCGGAGAGCCCCTCATGGTGAGCGCGCTGCACGGCCGCGGGATGGGGGACCTGCTGGACGTGGTCGTCTCCCGGCTGCCTGCCGCGGCGGAGGGCCGGGGGGTCGAGGCGGTCGTGGTCGGGACTGGAGCCGAGGGGGGCGAGGCTCGGGCCGAGCCCGGTGCCGAGGCTGAGGTGACCGTCGCTGCGGCCATCGCCATCGTCGGCCGGCCGAACGTCGGCAAGTCCACCTTGTTCAACCGGCTCATCGGCGACGAGCGCTCGATCGTCCACGACCTGCCAGGCACGACGCGTGACGCGATCGACACCGTCATCGAGACGGAGGCGGGAGCGCTGCGCCTCGTCGACACGGCCGGCATGCGGCGTCGGGCGCGCGAGGGCGACGCGCCCGAGTACTACTCGCTCGTGCGCTCTCTCCGGGCGCTCGACCAAAGCGATGTCGCCCTCCTCGTGCTCGACGCGACCGAGGGTGTCACCCACCAGGACCAGCGCCTGGCCGAGCGGATCGACGCCTCGGGCAGCCCGATCGTCATCCTCCTCAACAAGTGGGACCTTCTCCCGACCGACGACCGCCTCGCGATGGGCGAGGAAGTAACGGAGAAACTCGCCTTTCTCGGCTACGCACCGGTCCTCCGCATCTCGGCCAAGACGGGGCTCGGGGTATCTCGGCTGTTGCCGCTGGTGCGCTCGGCGATCGAGGCGTACCACCGGCGCATCCCGACGTCGCGACTCAACGAGGCGCTCCGGGCAGCCCAGAGCGCTCACCCGGCCGCCGGCGCTCGTATCCTCTACGGCGTGCAGGGCGCTATCGACCCGCCCACCGTGACTCTCTTCGCCACGCGGCGCCTCCCGCCGCCCTACCTCCGCTACCTCGAGCGCTTCTTGAGAGAGCGCTTCCAACTCGGCCCTTCGCCGCTCGAGCTCCGAGTGCGGCTCCGGTGAGGCGGCGGCCGACTGCTGCGAGGCGGCCATGAGCGACGTGGAGCGGATGGAGGCGGCCACTCAACGGGCCCTTGCCGGCAACCTCGAGAAGGGGGCTGCCAAGCTCAAGTCGCAGCACAAGCTGTTCGTGCGAGATCGCCTCGACCTCCTTCTCGACGAGGGTTCGTTCGTCGAGGATGGGCTGCTGGCGAACGCCCTGGCGAGTGACCTACCGGCTGACGGTGTCGTCACCGGCCACGGCCGGGTGGATGGCCGGCCGGTCTGCGTGATGGCGAACGACCCGACGGTGAAGGCGGGATCCTGGGGAGCGCGGACGGTGGAGAAGATCGTGCGCCTCACCGAGTACGCCCTCGAGCACGAGCTTCCCGTCTTCTACCTGGTCGACTCCGCCGGCGCGCGGATCACCGACCAGGTCGACCTCTTTCCCGGGCGCCGCGGCGCCGGGCGGATCTTCTACAACGAGGTACGGCTGTCGGGGCGGGTCCCCCAGATCTGCTGCCTCTTCGGTCCGTCGGCTGCAGGCGGCGCGTACATCCCTGCGTTCTGCGACGTCGTCTTCATGGTCGAGGGCAACGCCTCGATGTACCTCGGCTCGCCCCGCATGGCCGAGATGGTGGTCGGAGAGCACACCGACCTGGAGGAGATGGGCGGGGCGAGGATGCACGCCACCGTGTCGGGCTGCGGGGACAACCTCGTGGCCGACGACGAGGCGGCTATCGCCTCTGCCCGTGCTTATCTCTCCTACCTGCCGGGCTCGTGGCGAGAGGCCGCCCCGTGGGAGCTCGCCCGGGCTCCCCGGGCTCCGCTCTCCGACGACGCCATCCCGGAGTCGGAACGGGCTGGGTACGACATACACGCCGTCATCGACGCGCTGGTCGACGAGGGATCCTTCTTCGAGTTGAAGCCGCTCTTCGCTCCCGAGCTCGTCATCGGCTGGGCGAGGCTCGCCGGCCGCTCGATCGGCATCGTGGCGAACAACCCCATGGTGAAGGGCGGGGTGCTGTTCAGTGACTCCGCCGACAAGGCGGCCCGTTTCATCTGGTGTGCGGACGCCTTCAACGTGCCCTTGCTGTTCCTCGCAGACGTCCCCGGCTTCATGATCGGCACTCAGGTGGAGCGTGAGGGGATAATCCGCCACGGGGCGAAGATGATCACCGCCGTGTCCGAGGCGACCGTGCCGAAGATCTCCGTCATCCTGCGCAAGGCCTACGGGGCGGGCCTATATGCCATGTCGGGGCCGGCTTTCGCGCCGGACGCCTGTCTTGCGTTGCCGGCCGCGAAGATCGCCGTCATGGGACCCGAGGCTGCGGTGAACGCCGTGTACGCCAACCGCATCGCCGCTCTCGAGTCCGACTCCGAGCGGGAGGCGTTCGTGCTCGAGCGGCGGCGGGAGTACGAGTCCGACGTCGACCTGATGCGTCTCGCGGCCGACCTCGTCATCGATGCCGTCGTGCAGCCTCACGAGCTTCGTTCCGAGCTGGAGCGGCGATTCGAGCTCGCCGCGTCGAAGAGCCGTTGGTTCACGGACCGTCACCACGGAGTGCCACCGGTTTGAGCGTGCGCTCGACGGGTGCGGAACCGCTCGAACCGGGCGATGGGTTCGACGACGACGACGCCCGCGCGATCGGCGAGGTCGAGGATGTCGAGGATGACGGCGAGGTCGAGGGTTACGAGGGGTACGACGAATTCGCTGCCGGAGGCGGGGAGGCGGACGAGGACGGCGACGCCGACGACGCCCGCGACGACGGCGAGTCAGAGGCGCCGACGCGCCAGGCGCGGGCGCCGTGGCACTTCAAGATGCTGCTGGTGGGATCGGTCGGCTACCTCGGCTGGCGTGCCTACCAGGGCATCTCCTGGCTCGCACACCACATCCACTGACTGGCGGCCTGTGCCTGGTGAGGCGCTGCGACAGCTCTCCGGACTTGCCCGCTTGCTGGCGCGCTCGCCGCGCGACCACTCCCGGCCCGCGAGGGCGAGCGCCTGAGCCCGCGGCCACTCAGTGCGCGCAGGCGCAGCCCGGGCCGCAGCCCCCGCCGGTTCTCGTCGGTGCGAGGCCCGACGTCGACTCACCCGTCCGCCTGCCGGCGGTGGCGAACACCGAGAGGATGCGACGCGTCGCGCTGTGCCCGTTCGGGCAGGAGGGCGCGGGGGCGTCGGCCATCTCAGCGCCACGTCTCTCCTCGAACACGGCGTCGCAGTCGCTGCAGCGGAACTCGTAGATCGGCATCGGTGAAGACGCTACCGGCGCCGCGCCGCCAACCGTCGGATGCCTTGCGCCGGACGATTCTGTCGCCTGGCCCACGCCTGGCCCACGCCTGGCCCGACCCGCTCGTCTCCAGAGAGGGGCGAGCCCGGGACGAGCGTTCGCCAGCTCCTATCGCAGCGCAGCCCACGTGGCGTATGCGGCAAGCCCGAGGAGGATGACGGCCGTGACCTGGCGGACCCGTCGAGGATTGACGAGACGAAGGATCGCCTGCCCGCTTGTGACCGCGATGGCCGCCACCGCCCAGAGGGCAGCTACCGAGCCCACGGCGACCGACAAGGGCGCCCCGTATCTCGCGGCCAGATCGGCCGTCAGGATCTGCGTGAGGTCTCCCCACTCGGCGGCGAAGATCACGAGGAACGCGGTAGCAAGCGCACTGCGGGCGGATCGCTGTGAGATTTCAGCCGACTCATCGTCCGATCTCGCTAGGCGCCAGGCATAGAGAGCGCCCGCCAGGAAGGCCACCGCGACGAGCGCGTCGACGGCGCGGTGCGGGAGGACTGCGAAGAGAGCCACTCCGACGGTGACGGCGATGGCGACATGGGCCAAGAAGGCCAGCGCGGCACCGATCCAGACCTGGACCGGGCGGCCCCGCGTCGCCATGAGCAACGTGGCGAACATGGTCTTGTCCGGCAGTTCCCCGAGGAAGATTATGGGGAAGCACACGAGGGCCACGTAGGGCGACAAGAGGGGACCCTGCCCTTTCCGCCGGAGGGAGGCACACCCGACCACCGCCCGGCCACGACAACATGGACGGAAGCGGATGGTCTCGCTCATCTGCAGCAGGCTGCAGACCCGGGGACCGGGCACTCATCGCGCCAGCATGTCGATATCCCGGCGAGGGGCTACTCCCCAACCATGACCAGTCTACCCCGCGCGTGCTGAGGCTCTGGAGGACGGGCGCCGACGTGCAGAGGGCGGTTCTGTCGCCTCGCCGCAACCTGCCACCAACCGGCGGGCAGCCGTGGGGCGGTGAAGAAGTTGAAACTTCCGGGAACGCCGGGGGTCCGGCGCTCCGACTAGGGTGATTGCACCACGGGCTGTGGCGCAGCTTGGTTAGCGCGCTTGACTGGGGGTCAAGAGGTCCCGGGTTCAAATCCCGGCAGCCCGACCAGAAACGGGCAGGTCAGATGGCATGTCGACCGCCCGCTCTTTCGCGTCAGCCCTACGGGTGGCACAGGCTTACCTGGCCGGTACCCTCGATGCCCTTCGAGGGAGGATGGGTCGTCGATGACGCCCCGGGCCGCGGGTTGCCACCTTACCCGGCTCAGCCGGTCGCCCTCTTCTCCCGACGGAGCCAGATCGAGCCCCCTCTGCCGTCCCACTGCGGCAGGTGCTTTTCCACCTCCGCAGAGTGGAACGAAGCGAGGAAGGCGTTGAAGACCAGGACGGAGAAGTCGGAGTTGAACATGAGGAAGGCGCGAAGCAGGTAGCTCTCGTTCCAGGCGCGCCCTGCATAGACCCAGTCGCGGAAGTACTCGAAGGGATAGCCGATGTCGTGCACATGCACGACCACTCCCTCTCTCAGGCTTGGCAGGACCTCGAAGAGGAGGTAGTTGACGTCGCCGCCAACCTTCGCCACGTGCGACGAGTCGATGAAGAGGACGTCGTCGCGCTCCAGCGTCTGGAAGGTCTCGAGCGGCACGTCCTGCACAGGCTTGTCCACCACGAGGTGGCGTTCGCGGTCAGACCCGGTGAGGAGCGACATGAGTCGCTTCGGGAACGGATCGACGAAGGTACAGGCGAGCTCTCCGGAGAGGAACTGGTCGTCGGCGTCGAGGATGACGGCAGACGAGAAGCCGGAACCGACCTCCACCAGGCGCCTAGGACGGAGCCAGCGCAGCATCGCGTGCAGCACGACGGCGTCGCTCAGGTTGAAGAACTCGTTCTCGAAGTAGTAGCGCTCGTTCGCCCGGCGTCGGGCGGCGAACGTGTGGCCGCGAGACGCCTCACCGAGCGTCGCGACCAGTTCGAGCTGGTCGCTGACACGGAGATCGATCCCGGGCAGCGTCTCGGGCTTGGCGAAGATCTCCGCCTCCCGTCGCCGCACGTCCTTAAGTGCTGGGATTGGCGAGTAGTAGTGGCCGGGTGGGTAGGCCATCCGGTAGCCCGTGGTCGCCCTCGCTTCCACCAGCCGCCTGGCGTAGAGCAGGCGCTGCAGCACGTTCGAATGGCTGGCTCTCGAGACGGCACGCTCCACGACCTCCAGGTGGCGCACCCGCTCGAGCACTCGTCGGTCCATAGCGTGGAGAACCTAGCCTCGATCATTCGCGCGATCGCGGCATGAGCCTGCCAGTATCCGCGTAATAGCCCTCCTCAACGGGGAGAATGACGGTCGCTAAAGCCTGTCATCAACCCAGGAGGAGGGCTCCTTGAAGGTGGATCGTAGCCGCTCGGTCCGTCGCGTCGAGGTGACCACCGACGGCAGGAACCTCGTCAGCCACGCCGGTGCGACTCTCTTGTGCGATCTGGCCGATCGAAGCGGTCTCACCGGGGCGATGTTGGAGGCGATGACCAGCTGCGGCATCTCCTGGCACACCCATGACCCCGGTGTCGTCCGCACCCATCTCGCCGTCGCCATTGCCGATGGGGCGGACTGTCTCACCGACTTCGAGGCGCTGCGGGAGCAGTCCGAGCTGCACGGGGAGGTCGCCTCGGTCTCGACGGCGTGGGGGGCCGTGAAGAGGACGACCTCGCTCGAGCTGCGTCAGATCAGATCCCGCGTGCGGCGGCAGCCGCCCGGGAGGTGATCTGGCTCGCTGCCCCGCCGGGCGATCTCACCCTCGACGTCGACGCCACACTGTTGAACGTCCACTCCGAGAAGGAGGACGCCGCCTCAACCTACAAGAAGGGATACGGCTTTCATCCCCTCGGCGCCTGGTGTGACACGACGAACGAGCCGCTCGCCGCGATGCTCCGCCCGGGCAACGCCGGCTCGAACGACACCGACGATCACCTCGAGCTGCTCGACCATGCCCTCGCCGTGCTCTCGGCCGACTACCGGGCCGGTCACGAGCCGGGCGACGACCCGAGCCTTGTGCGCCACCACATCCTCGTCCGCGCCGACTCGGCCGGTGCGACCCACGGCTTTGTCGCCGGCCTTAAGACGAACAGCGAGTACTCGATCGGCCACCCCGTCAACGCGGCCGTGCGCGAAGCGCTTCTGCTGTTCCAAGGTACTTGTTTAGCAGGGTCCACCACTTGACGAGCCGACGCGCGGTTTAACCCGCAAGTTCGAGAACAAGACCCTGACCCGGGCGCTGAGTGCCGAACAGATCGAGCGCTACCAACCCTGGTTCGACGAGCACCGACGCCTACGGCAGCTCACGAAGGACCTCGAGGTCATCTCGTTGCGTGCCGCCAGCAGGATCGAGCAGTGGGGTCTGCCGGACTGACGCGATATCCCTCGTTCGATGTGCGGAAAGGGAGCTACAGGCACCACTGACTCGGCGTATGGTCCAGAGACGGCTCCGGGCGGTCCGTTCCTCGACCCGATCGACCTCGTGACCTTCCCGCCGACGAACGTGAACGCTCACAACTACACCTTCGACGGCCAGCCCTTGCCGGGTTCTGGACCGGGTCGCGCCTGATCCGACGTCGCTCGAGGTTCCTCTGACAGTGGCCACGTCGGCGGTACCTCGGCTCCGAAGAAGGGCGGCTTGCTCACGGCCGACCATCTGAGATGCGAGTGGGGGATGCCGGCCCGAAACCTGGCAGGCAGCCCCACCTTCGTCACGAAAGTCACTTGACCGCCGAGTACTCGACCCCTAGCGTCGCAACTCTGAAGGACAAGAAGCGACGGGGGAAGGTCGCTCTCCGCGCTTTCGACATCTCGGGAGGGGCAATGCGCACGACAGGATGGCGAGGGCTCATCGCCACGGTCCTACTCGGAGGAGGGCTCACCGGGGCGCTCGTCACGGCCGTCACCCCAGCTGCCGCATCCGTCGGCTCGGGGAGGACGGGTACGACGCTCTACGTGGCGCCCACGACGACCACGAAGGGTGAGCCGCCGGCTTGCACCACCGCCAAGTTCCACACCATCCCGGCGGCCCTCGCCGCGGCCGCGGCGGGGGACACCGTGAGGGTGTGCGCTGGCACCTACAGCGCGAAGACGGTGATCCCGACCGGCCAGAAGCAGCAGCCGACGATCACGACAGCGGCAGAGGTGCCGAGCGGAGTGGCTCTCGCCGGAATGCGCGGGGCGATCATCAACGC
>JAJYVX010000119.1 GCA_021791795.1 Actinomycetes bacterium
AGCCCTGGGCGCCCTTGTAGCCCTGGGCACCCATCATGCCCTGGTAGCCCTGGGCGCCCATCATGCCCTGGTAGCCCTGGGCGCCCATCATGCCCTGGTAGCCCTGGGCGCCCATCATGCCCTGGTAGCCCTGCACACCTCTGTAGCCTTGCGCGCCCATGGCACCTTGCGCGCCCATGGCACCTTGCGCGCCCATGGCACCTTGCGCGCCCATGGCACCTTGCGCGCCCATGGCACCTTGCGCGCCCATGGCACCTCGCGCCCCTGTGGCACCTTGCGCCCCTGTGGCGCCCGTGGCTCCCTGGGCACCCTTGTAGCCCCTGTAACCGCGGTATCCACGCCTGCCCCTGGCTCCCTGTGGTCCCTTGATCGACCACTCGAGCTTGGAGTAGCCCGAGGCGCACTTGCCGCTGCTCGAGAAGTAGAACTCGCCCTTGTCGACACCCGAGTTCGCCACGCAGGCGGTGATGGTGCCCGAGGACGAGTTGCGAGCGGCCAGCGCCACTGGCATGAACAGCTGACTGGCTACGAAAACCCCACTGCCGGCCATGGCGATCGTCGCAACACCTCGCGACTGCCGCTTCCTGACCTCACCCGCCGAACTGCCGTGAGCCTCGGTCACAGTGTCCCTTTCCCGTCCGCTTTGTGTGCTCGTGTACGACTGGTCGGGAGGGTACAGATACGGGAACGGCTCGTCAAGCATTGCCCGTTCGCAGAGAGCGCCCGGGCGGAGCTAGGCCCCAGAGCTAGCCCGCAGCAGCTGTGGTGGATGTCGTCGTGCTGCTCGAGCCGCTCGAGCTGCTCTTCTTGCTCGACTTCTTGCCAGAAAGAGCGTTCAGCCTTGCCCGGACGACCGGGACAAGGGCGGGGTCCTGGCGGATGGCGGTGTTCAGGTCATGCTCGCCCTGGGTCTTCATGCCCGACCGCACCTCGAGCATGCCGAGGTTCAAGTACGCCGTGGGCGAGTGCGGCTGGATCCTCACGACCTGCCGGTAGAGCGACATGGCAAGAGTCGGGTCGGTGGCTCCGTCCACGACCGCTTCGTTGTACAACGAAGGGACGTAGTTGCCGTCGATCGAGAGCGACTGGGCGAACTCCTTCATCGCCCCCGCCGTGTCGCCGAGCTGCAGGTCGATGACGCCAAGGTCGTAGTAGGCGATGTAGCTCGAGGGACGCTGCTTGAGCAGGTCGTCGAGCTCCGTCTTGGCCGCCGAGTACTGATGGGCGTTGATCTCCGACACGGCCGTCGACAGCAGGCTCGAAGCCGACGGCGTGCCCGGCCCACCACAAGCAGACGCCAGCAGCCCGCTGCCGCCGATGAGAGCGACCAGGCCCAATCGTCCGGCGCGCGCACCGGCGACTGATCGGAGCCTTCCGGGTGCGGGCGGTTGGGCGATGTCTGCGCCTGTCACGCGCGTGTTCATGTCCCTGAGTTCTTTCTCTGCTTCGGCGACGGCTCGTGCTCAAGCCCACGGGCTGACGACTCGCTCGCGAGGCCTTGCCCCCAAGCCAAGCCCAGCCGGGCGCCGACTCTACCAGAGGAACTCGGCGCGTCTCAGCAGAGAAGTGGTCCCCCGAGGCGCGGGCCGTCTTTCACCGCGAGCAGGTTCGCCTGGACATAGGGAATGGCGAGCTCCTCGTGGGCCGCAGACGGATAGTGCGTCCTCACGTGGCTCACCTGCAGGCGGGCCCGGAGCTGCGGGATCGTCGGCCGGAGGATCTGCTGGGTGAGGTACATGAAGCTGTTCTGGTTGTAGAACGCGACGTGGCTCGGGTCCTGGAACGCGCCCCGCCCGTCGGTGCTCGGAGTATCGGAGAGGATGATCCCCCCGTGCGCGAGCACGCGATATGCCTCGTTGAACAGGCCCGCCCGGTCCGGCACCCGTTGGAGGACGTCGGCCATCATCATCACGCCGACGCTGCCGTCCTCGTAGGGGAGCGACGGGTCTCCCGGATCCACCGACACGCCCTCGTATCCTGCTCCCTCGTCGGCGATCCACCAAGGTGTGCGCAGCTGCAGGGTCGCCAGCCCCTCGCGCCGCGCCCACGCGAGCGAGAGCCGTTCGATCCCCCTCAGGTAGTTGTCGACTGTCGCCTGCTGGACGGGAGCGCTCGTCGCGGTCTTCGACTGCCTGTTCGCCTCGTGTACCCGCTGCAGGTAGAGGCAGCGTTCGATGTGGTGGAACCCGGTCTCGAGATAGAGGCGCATCATGAGGTCTTGGTCCTCGAGCACGGCGAGATCGGCGGCGTACCCGCCCACCTTCTCGTAGGCGTCGCGACGGAACGCCCGGACATGGCTGGGGGCGTACCAGACGTAGGCGATGTTGTGCGGATGGTGATGGAGGGCATGACAGCGCTCGTAGGTGCGCCCATCGATGCGCTCGGTCGAGTACTGCCAGCCCATGTCCTCGTCGAGGCGCTCTCCGCTCGGAGAACCGTCAGCACCGACCCGCGCGAAGTCGGAATAGACGAAGCCGGCGTCGCGGTGCTCGTCGAACGCCGTCACCACCTCGGCGAGGCAATCGCTTGCGAGGAGGTCGTCGTGATCGAGCTCGACGAGGATGTCGGCGCTCGCCAGTTCACAGGCGCGACGCTTCAGGGCTCCGGCACCCTGCCTGCGCCCGCTCGAGCGTGCGACGACCACGCGCTCGTCGGGGGGCGGCCGCCAGTTCGTCGCCCTCCCGCTCAGTAGCACCACCCACTCCCAGTGCTCGAGCGACTGAGCCGAAAGGCTGTCGTACGCCTCGTCCAAGTACCGCTGGTCGTGGCTCGGAGTGAAGACGGAGACGCGCCGACTCGATGCTCGCTTGGTGTTCAATGGCTCAACCGCCTGCGGTGGTGGACGTGGTCGAGGACGTCGAGGACGTGTTGGGGCTCTTCGTCGGCTTCAGGTTCTTCAAAGCCGTCCGGACGTTCGCCGCGAGGCCCGGGTCTTGCTGCTCGGCTACGCGCAGGTCGTTCTCGCCCTGCTTCACCTGCCCGGCGCGGATCTCGAGGATGCCGAGGTTGAGATAGGCCGTCGGCGCCATCGGCTGCAGCCTGATGATCGCCTGGTAGAGCGTCATCGCGACGCCCGGACTGCTGCTCGAGGTGATGACGGCCTCGTTGTAGAGCGCAGGCACGAACTTGTCGTCGATCGCGAGAGCCTGCGCGTACTCCGCGAGAGCACCCTGGTCCTTGCCGAGCGTCTGGTCGATCACGCCGAGGTCGTAGTACGCGAGGTAGCTGCTGTGATCCTGCTTGAGCACCTTGTTCAGCTCGGCACGGGCAGTTGTGTAATCGGTCGCACGGATGTCTCTCAGCGCAAGCGAGAGCATCTGCCCGGCGGACGACGTGGTCGCCGTTGCCGCAGCGCCCGGACCGCCGCACGCGGTGAACGTCGCCAGCCCGGCCGTGAGAGCGCCCGCAAGGAGACGCTGCACCCGGGACAGCCTCGCCGCGGCATCGGCGCCTCGGCGCATAACGCCTCGCCGTCTCGTCATAGGTGTTGTGCGTCTTCCTTCCGACTCTGGTCAAGCCGGTGGTCACCGGACCAGAGTGCTCACCCACGGTCCCGCTGAGCATGCTCGCTCGTGTCGCCTTAGGGCGGGCATGCTAGCAAAAGAGGTCTCCGGTGCCCCGACGGCTCTAGTCGAGAGCCGCCGGGTGGAGGACCCCGGCGGGGCGGGCCGAGAGCAGCCGCCTGCCCGAGAGGGCGACGACGACCGCGACGAGACCGACGGCTCCAGCACTGAGCATGGCGAAACGGGTCCCGGCCGACTGCGCCAGCACTCCCCCGATCGCGCCGCCGGCGGCAGCGCCGAACTGGATCGCGCTCGCCACCCAGCTGAACGCCTCGACGGCCGCGCCTTCGGGTGCGAGCCGGCCGACGAGGGAGTAGATGCAGCTGAAGCCGGGCGCGATCGCCGTGCCGGCGACGAACAGGAGCGGGTAGAGCACACCGACCGCCGGCGCAGCCGCGAGAAGGGCGAAGCCCACCGCGCTCGCCCCCATCAACCACACCACCGCCCGGGCGCCGCCCGCCGCCACGCGGCCGCCGATGCTGAGGCCGCCGACGAAGGAGCCGGCGCTCCAGACCATGAGCAGAAGACCTGCCTGGTGCGCCGCGTGGTGCTCCCCGGCGAACGCCACCACCCCCACCTCGACCACGCCGATGCCGAGCAGGAGCAGCGCTGTCACGGCTACGAGGACGAGGAGCCCGCCCGATCTCGCCCTCGGCCGAGGGCCGGCCGCCGCCTCGTCCTGCGGAGCCGGACGCAACGACGTCGCCCGCTGCGCGCTCACGGCGAGCGTCCCCACGAGCCCGATCGCTCCGCTCGCCGCGAGGGCGGCTGCCGGCGACACGAGCGAGCTCACCACCGCCACGAGAGCCGGACCGACCATGAACGTCACCTCCTGCAAGGTGGCGTCCACCGCATAGACCTGGCTCAGCACGTCCTCGTCGACGAGGTTCCGCCACAGGCTGCGGACCGCGGGAGCGACCGGGGGGAGGCTGGCGCCTGTCGCGGCCGCGATCGGGAAGACGAGTGCCAGCTCGCCCACCGGTACGACGGCCAGGAGGACGAGGCCCGTCGCATTGAGGATCCCCCCTCCTACGAGAACGGGCCGCCGCCCGACGCGGTCGGCCAGCCTGCCGAGAAGCGGAGAGCCGATCCCCGTCCCGACGACGTAGGCGGCTGCGATCTCGCCGGCACGGGCATACGAGCCGCTCGCGTGCACCACCCGGAGGATGATGGCGAGGTTGACCATCGCGACCGGAAGGCGCGCCACGAGCGACGTCGCGAGCAGCCACCCGACGCCGGGTGACCGCATCACCTTCCGGTAGCTGCCGCTTGCCACGGAGGGATTCTGGCTCAGGCCGCTCCCGCCCTCGCGAGCCTGACCGGCGGTCATTCGCTGACTTCGAGTCACGACTTCGCCGGATGTTCGAGAACCCTTGACTTCTCGGCTCGACAGGCAATACTTGCGCAACTCCGAGCCGTATAACTGACTGAGAGTCACTCTTGCCAGACAAGTTGTGGGACGCCATCGTCGTGGGAGCCGGGCACAACGGACTCACCGCCGGTGCGATCCTGGCCAAGGCCGGGATGTCGACGCTCGTGCTCGAGCGCCGGGAGATAGTCGGCGGTTGCTGCGTCACCGAGGAGATCGCACCGGGCTGCCGAGCGTCGACCACCTCCTACATCGCGAGCATGCTGCGCCCCGAGGTGATCCGCGAGCTCGAGCTCGGGCGTTACGGGCTCCGCATGGTGCCCTGCGAGCCGGCGCTCCAGGTGGCCCTCGACGGAGGAAGGGTGGTCGCGGCCTGGAACGACGCCTCGGAGACCGCACGCGAGCTCGAGCGCTTCTCTGCGGTCGACGCGAGGGCCTTCGTCGCCATGACGGCCGAGCTGCAGCGCCTCGCCTCACGCCTGCAGCCGCTCTTCACCGAGCTGCCGCCCGACACCCGCGCGAGCGGGCTGCAGGGACTGCGGGAGCTGCTCAGGGTCGGCCGGCGCATGCGTGGCACCACCGGCAGGGACATGGAGGGGCTCACCCGGATGCTGACGGGGAGCCTCGGCCAATTCGTCGACGGCCATTTCGAGTCGGAAGAGGCGAGGGCGCTCATGCTGGCGAACAACCTCTACGGCAAGCACGGCGGCCCCTACCAGCCAGGCACCCTTCTCGGTCTCCTCTTCCACTTGCTGAGCGGAGGCGAGGAGGAGGCACAGGGTTGGTTCGGGCACGTGATGGGCGGCATGGGGGCCATCACCGCGGCGATGGCGGCCTCGGGCGCCGCGCACGGCATGGAGGTGCGCACCTCGAGCGAGGTGGAACGCATCCTCGTCCAAGGCGGGCGGGCGACAGGAGTGCTCCTCACCGACGGCACGGAGCTACGGGCGACGACGGTCCTCTCCGGCGCGGACCCGAAGCGGACCTTCCTCCGCCTCGTCGACAAGGAGCAGCTGCCGGAGGACTTCCGCAGAGCGATCGACGGCATCAAGATGGACGGCCCCTGCGCCAAGGTGAACTACGTGCTCGACGCCGAGCCGCAAGTTGTCGGGATGCCGGAGGACGCCGGTCCGGCCCGCCGGTCGCTCTTCACGCTCCCGCCGTCGGCGGCCAAGGCGGATGCCTGCTACGACCGGTCGAAGCGAGGGGAGATAGCGGGCACGGACGAGCTCTTCCTCGACTGCGTGGTCGCCTCCAACGTGGACCCCTCTCTCGCCCCCGAGGGGAGGCACGTGATGACGTGCTTCGTCCAGTACGTCCCCTACGCCCTCGCGGAGGGCACATGGGAGACACGGCGCGACGAGCTGGCGGACAAGGTGACGGCCCGGATCGGCGAGATCGCCCCGAACGTCCCCGGCGCGGTCGTCGCCCGGGAGGTGCTCACCCCAGCGGACCTGGAGGACACCTACGGCCTCACCGAGGGGAACATCTTCCACGGCGACATCTCGCCCGACCAGCTCTTCCACATGCGACCCGTCCCGGGCTACGCCCGCTACGAGTCCCCCGTCGGCGGGCTCTACCTCTGCGGCGCCGGGGCCCACCCGGGCGGCGGCGTGACCGGTGCGCCGGGTTACAACGCGGCACGGCTCGTCATCGCCGACCGGAAGAAGGGGCCTAAGCGGTGACCCACGACGTCATCGTCGTCGGGTCAGGCGTGACAGGCGCCTCGACCGCGTTCCAGCTCGCCGAGCGCCGAGCCGGCGACGTTCTCGTCCTCGACCAGGGCGCGGCAGGCTCGGGCATGAGCAGCCGTTCGTCGGCTCTCATCCGCATGCACTACACGTTTCCGCCAGAGGTCCAGCTCGCCGTGCGGAGCGACGGGATCTTCAGCCGCTGGCCGGAAGTGGTCGGGGCCGGCGGGGTGGTGAAGAGGACGGGTTTTGCCCGGATAGTCATGCCGGGCGAGGAGTCGAACCTGCGCGAGAACGTGAAGATGCAGCAGTCCCTCGGCGCCGACACGCGCATCGTCACGGGAGAAGAGCTCGCCGAGATCGCCCCCGGCCTCCTCGTCGACGACGTCGCGGAGGCCGCCTACGAGCCGAACGGCGGCTTCGGCGACGGCGCCGTGGTGGCAGGCGACTTCATGGCCGCGGCGCGGCGCAGAGGTGTGAGGTTCCGGCCGGGCACCCCGATCCGTGCGCTCCTCACCGAGGGTGACCGCGTGGTAGGCGTGGAGACGGACGACGGGCCGGAGCACGCCGGCACGGTCGTCCTCGCCACGGGCGTCTGGTCGAGGCCGCTGCTTCGCGACATCGGCTTCCACGCCCCCATCGAGTGCGAGCTCCACCACGTGGCGATCCTCCGCAACGGGCCGGCCGGCGGCGCGCCGCTCGCCTGCATCGACTCGGTCACGGCCACCTACTTCCGGCCGGAGGGCTCGGGCGAGACGACCCTCGTCGGTTCCTTCGAGGGTGGTCGCCCGGCCGCGCCGGCAGATGCCGACGCTCCCGTCGACCAGGATGCCCTTGCAGAGCTCGCCGAGGCCGCCTCGCGCCGGCTGCCCGCGCTCGAAGAAGCCGGCGTCGCCCGCGGCGTGCGCGGCGTCTACGACATGACGCCCGACGCACGGCCGATGATCGGGCGGCTGCCCGGTCTCGAAGGTCTCGTCGTCGCCGTCGGCTTCTCCGGCATGGGGTTCAAGATCTCGCCCGCCGTCGGCGAGGCGGTCGCCGACCTCGTCGTGGGCGACGGTCCTAGCTGGATCGACATGCACCCGTTCCGCCCCAACCGGTTCGCCGAAGGCGATCTCGTCGTCCCGCCCTTCCCCTACGCCGATGACTGACACCAACCTCTGCGCGCCGCTCGAGACGAGCCTGCCGAGACGCTCCTACGTGGACGACGTCTGCTTCGCGGACGAGCGGGAGGCGGTGTTCCTCCGCGACTGGTTCTGCGTCGGGCGGGCGGAGGCCATCGCGACGCCGGGCGACTACCTGACAGTGGACGTGGCAGGTGAGAGCGTCGTCGTCCTGCGGGACGAGGAGGGCGAGGTGTCTGCCTTCTACAACCTCTGCCGGCACAGAGGCTCACGCCTCGTCGAGCCGCGACCCGAACCCTCCGACTCGGCCGGAGCGCACGGGCGGTTCGAACGCAACGTGAGGTGCCCCTACCACGCCTGGACCTACTCGCTGAAGGGCGGCCTGAAAGCGGCACCGTACCTGCCCGAGGTCCGCGGTGAGAAGGAGTCGCTCGGGCTGCACCGGATCGCCGTGCTCACCTGGGGCGGGTTCGTCTTCTGCCGGCTCGAGCCGGACGCCGGTGCGAGAGGCGGCCTCGGCGCAGCCGGCGGCGGCCCAAGCGCAGCCGGCCGCGGCGGCAACTCGGGCGGTGCCCCGGCCGAGGCGGTCCGCCGAGCGGCGGCCTACCTCGAGAACTACGAGCTCGAGCACCTGCGCGTCGGCCGGCGCATCGTCTACGACGTCGCGGCCAACTGGAAGGTCGTCCTCGAGAATTACAACGAGTGCTACCACTGCGGGCCTGTCCACCCGGAGCTGTGCGAGATCGTGCCGGCCTTCGCGAGGGGCGGGCGGGACCTCGACTGGGAGAGCGGGATCCCGCACCGCGACGGCGCCGTCACGTTCTCGAGGAGCGGCGAGACGGCGAGGGCGCCGCTGCCCCGGCTCGACGCGGAGGAGCGGACCCGCCACAAGGGCGAGCTCGTGCTGCCGAACCTCATGCTCAGCTGCTCGTGCGACCACGTGGCCGCCTTCACGCTCTACCCGCGCTCGGCCACACGGACCACGATCGTGTGCGACTTCCTCTTCCACCCCGACGAGATGGCACGCGGTGGCTTCGACCCGACCGACGTCGTCGAGCTCTGGGACATCGTCAACCGGCAGGACTGGCGGATCTGCGAGCTCGTACAGGACGGCATGACGTCACGCAGGTTCGTAACCGGCTACCTCGCCCCGATGGAGGACCCGAGCGCGGACGTGCGCAGGTACGTGAGCCGCCGTGCTGAGGCGTGGGAACGGGCCGGCGAGACCGAGAGCGGAGAAGTTGGCCGACCAGATGACAGCAACCGCCACCTAGGAGGGGGAAAGTGATGGAACAGGAAAACGGCCTCGGCGGGGCACAGAAGAAGTTCAGCTGGGAACGGCGATTCGGCCGCCGCGAGCTCATGGTGCGCGCAGGCCAGGTCGGGGGCGCGGTGGCGCTCGGCGGGATCGCTGCGGCGTGCGCCAGCAACCCCAGCGCGTCGAACGTTCCCAACAACTCGACCGGAAAGGGCGTGCAGATCCACGAGTACGTGCCCGGCCCGCAGCCGGTGTCCGGCGGCAAGTACGGTGGCACGGTCGCAGTCGGCTGGGAGGAGGCGCCCAACAGCTTCGACCCGGCGTCCGGCTACAACCTGCCCGCCTGGGACTGCGTGACCGAGGTCCTCTACTTCGGCTCCCTCCTCGCCTACGACGGACAGACGGGCGGACCGGCCGCGAACATCTGCGAGATGCCGACGACG
>JAJYVX010000008.1 GCA_021791795.1 Actinomycetes bacterium
ACAGCTGGGCCGCCACCAGCAGACGCCAGCCCGCTCGAACAGATGGAGCACCGACTGCGGACCCCCGAGGGAGCTGCCTCCTACGCGACCCGCTCGCACACCGTCGAGCCGGTCTTCGGCGACACCGAGGAGAACCGTGGCTTTCGCCGGTTCATGCGCCGTGGTCTCAGTGCCGCGGAGAGCGAAGCGGCACTCACCATCTTCGCCGCCCACAACCTCTTGAAGGTCTTCCACCACAACCCGAGCGCGGTCCTCCCCGCCACGTAGCGACCACCGGGACCGCTCAGGTCGCAGGTCGCGCACAGGACGCCCGCCTCGAGCCCCGCCATTTGCGGGAAAGTCGTTGGCGCATCGGACGTCAGCTCTGCGACCTACCCGTCCCAGCCTGCATACTCATGCATCGGCGACTTTGATTTCGCTACAACCTGCTTCGCTTCCTTTCTCGCTTCACAGAGCCGAATGGCCCAAGATTCGCTCACCGTTTGAGGTTCGAGCTCGACAGGCCGGCTCGACGCACCGCACGCTCGCCACTGCCAGCTCAGCGCGCTCGGCCGTCGCCGGCGGTGCTTGTCGCGCCAGAGGCAACGTGCTGTCGAGCGAGGAGCGCGATCATGTCGAAGGCCACGGTGGCCGCGGCGAGCGCCGTGATCTCGGCGTGGTCATAGGCGGGGGCGACCTCGACCACGTCGCAACCGACCAGGTCGACCCCCGTCAGCCCTCGCAGCAGGCGGAGCAGCTCACGGCTCGTCAGTCCCCCCACCTCCGGGGTGCCCGTACCAGGGGCGAACGCGGGGTCGAGTACGTCGATGTCGACCGAGAGGTAGACGGGGAGGTCGTCGACCCGCTCGTGGATGGCGGCGAGGGCCGCCTCGTGCCCGAGCACGTCGAGGTCGCTCGTCCGCATGGTGCGGAACCCCATCTTCTGGTCGTCGGTCACGTCCTTCGCTCCGTAGAGCGGGCCGCGGATGCCGACGTGCATGGAGTGGTCCTCGACGAAGAGGCCCTCCTCGAAGGCGCGGCGGAACACGGTGCCGTGCGTCATCGGCGCGTCGAAGTAGGTGTCCCACGTGTCGAGGTGGGCGTCGAAGTGGAGAAGGGCGACGGGACCCTTTCGCCGCACGGCAGCACGGAGAAGGGGCAAGGCGATCGTGTGGTCCCCACCGATCGCCACGATCGTCCCCCCGCCCGCGACGACTTCGCGGGCGTGCCCCTCGATCTGGCCGATCGCTGCCTCGATGTCGAAGGGTGTCGCAGCCACGTCTCCGGCATCGACCACCTGGATCGTCTCGAAGGGAGCGATGCCGAGCTCGACGTGTTGGGCCGGCCGCAGGTGGCGCGACGCTTGACGTACCGCGGTCGGCCCGAAGCGAGCGCCCGGCCGGAAGGAGGTGCCGCTGTCGAAAGGCACCCCGAGCACGGCCACGTCATACCGCCCCACCCGGTCGATCTCGGGCATGCGCGCGAAAGTGGCCGCGCCCGCAAAGCGCGGCACGACCGTGGCGTCGACGGGTCCGATCGGGCGGGAATTGTCGTTGTCCGTGTCCATGGTGGCTCCTTGGCGATCTGGGATCGGGCGAGCTCAGCCCTCAGTCTGTTGTCCGTTCGAGCGTACGAGCATCCGAGCAGCGCCGTCAGGTCTCGCCGGTCGGCGGCTGCGTGTCCCCCGTTCCCACGGCTGGCGGCTCGGCCCCGGAGACATGGTGCCGCCTTCGAGAGCCTGCCGCAGCGATAGGTTGGACCCGGAGCGAGGGCAGACGCCATGCGACCCGGCAGCGAGGAGGCAGCACGTGACCGATCCCTGGCGGACGCACGGGGCAAGAGCGACCGCCGGTGTGCGCACCCTCCGGCTCGACATCAACTCGAGACCGTTCCTCGTCCTCTTCGAGCTCACCCGGGCCTGCGATCTCGCCTGTAGGCACTGCCGCGCCGAGGCGAGCGCCGCACGGCATCCCCTCGAGCTCACCACGGGAGAGGTCAGCGCGGTTCTGGCAGACCTGGCCGCGCTCGGACCGCCTCGTCCCATCGTCGTGCTCACGGGTGGAGATCCCTTCAAGCGCACCGACCTCGTCGAGCTGGTGGCCCGTGGCTCCGAGCTGGGCCTCGCCATGGCGGTCTCGCCCTCCGGCACCCTCCTCGCCACGCGAGACCGCCTCGAGAGTCTGCGCCGTGCCGGCGCCCGAACCGTCTCGTTCTCGCTCGACGGGGCAGACGCCGAAAGCCACGATGCGTTCAGGCGCGTCGAAGGATCGTTCGACTGGACTACCAAAGCGTGTCGTGAAGCTCAAGATGCCGGACTTCGCCTGCAGGTCAACACCACCGTGAGCGCTGGAACCGTGGCAGAGCTCCCGCGCATCCTGCGCCTGGTGCGCGATCTCGGGGCGAACCTCTGGAGCGTCTTCTTCCTCGTCGGGACCGGCCGCGGAAAGGCCCTTTCCCCGCTCTCGGACGACGAGACGGAAGACGCCCTCCACTTCCTTTACGACGTATCGGCCTTGCAGCCTTTGAAGACGACCGAGGCGCCCCAGTACCGGCGCGTGGTCGCAGAGCGGGCAGGCTCACAAGAATTCGGCGACCGTTCGGATCGGGGGGACCTCTACCGGAGGCTGATCGGCGCTCTGGTCGACGCCGCCGAGCTTCCGGCCGGGTCTGCCACATCGCCCGAGCGCCCACAGCCCCGCCCGCCGCTCGCGGTCGGGGACGGCCGCGGGGTCGTCTTCGTCTCGCACACGGGCGACGTGAGCCCGAGCGGTTTCCTGCCGCTGGTCGTAGGCAACGTGCGTGAGAGCCCGCTCACGACGATCTACAGGGAGAGCAGGCTTTTCAGGGAGTTGCGAGACGCCGATCGACTGAGGGGAAGATGTGGGCGCTGCGAGTACCGCAGCGTGTGTGGCGGGTCGCGCGCCCGCGCCTACGCCTCGAGCGGCGATCCTCTCGGCGAGGACCCGAGCTGCCCGTACGTCCCGGCGGCCTGACGTCGCGACGATGCCGGCGCGGCTGCACGTGCGCCGGAGGCAGCCAGCGTCACGGCGCAGACCCAGATGGTCGCGGCGAGACCGAGATGCACGTCCTGCGCCGCCGGCGGTGCTCTGAGGACGGCGCTCGTTGCGCCTGCTGCCACCTGAGCCACGAGCAGGCCGAAGAGCGCCCACCCGAGGGTCGGAGGCAACCGATCAGGGCCGCCGCGGCGGACGGCTCGATATGCAAGAGCGGCGAGGAACGCCACCGCGAGAGCTGCAAGGCCGCGATGGGCGAGCTGAGCGGCCACCAGCCACCCGTTCCGTCCGGGTGGACATCCGGGCCAGCTCGGACAGGCCTTGGCGGCGCCGCTGTCGACGACCCCCGTGCCCGAAGCGAAGAGGGCGAGGGTGACGGCGAGAGCCGTCCAGGATAGCCATCCCCAGCTTCCGGCGACCTGACCCGGCCTCCGGCGATCGAGCATGACCGACGCTGCTGTGACCGTCGTCACACCGAGGAGGAGGAACCCGACGAGCAGGTGCAGTGCGACGGTGACCGGCGCGTTGTGGGTGAGCACCGTGATCGCGCCAAGGACGATCTGCACGCCCACGATGGCCACGCCGGCAAGTGCGGGTGCTACGACGCGTCTCGCAGAGCGAGCACGCCGCGCAAGGAGAGCGACGGCGACGACACCGATGCTGACGACGAGTGCGAGGTAGCGGTGGGACTGTTCGAGGAGGGCGTGGAATTGGTCGATCGGAGCGATCTGGCCGCGGCAGAGGGGCCAGTCCGGGCATCCCATGCCCGACTCAGTGACACGCACCGTGCTTCCGAGCAGGACGAGGCAGAAGGTCGCAGCTGCGGTGGCGACGGCGGTGAGCAGGAGCGCCCTGCGCATCGACTCGCTCGTCGACCTCACGAGAGAGAGGCGAGCAGCTCGATGTGATCCCGCGAGCGCTGTTGGTCGGACCAGCCCGACAGCTGGCGGCGGGCGTAGAAGCGCAGCGCCGGGAGCCACAACGACCCGGACAGGCGACTGCGGGCATGGGCGGGGAGGACCTGCTCGATGAGGACTCTCGCCTCGCCCCAGTCTCGCGCCCAGGCGGTGCGGGCGAGGGCAGGCAGGCGCCGCAGCCGGCTGGGCCTCGCGGCCGAGGCAAGATCGGGCAGGTGTCGCAGCGCGCCCACGAGCCCCGAGGCGACGATGGCCGGCCAGGAATAGAAGCGTCGCATCGCGTCGAGCACTGAGAGCTGGAGCTCGAGCGGAGTCATGTTGGCAGGTCGCATCACCACGTGGTGCCCGTCGAAGAGGGACCACTCCTCTGAGAGGAGCCTCCCCTCCGAGCTGGCGCGATCCCAGAGCCGCGTGCCCGGCAACGGCGTCTCCACCATGAGCTGGAAGGTGTCGATCCCGAGACGGCGTGCGAAGGCTGCAGTGGCGACGGCTGACGCGGCGGTGTCCGTGTCGAGCCCGGCGATGAACATGCCGTGCACCGCTATGCCGTGATCGTGGAAGGCGCGCACCGAAGCTTCCACCGTGGAGACACGCTGCCGCTTGCCGACGTGCTGAAGAGCCTCGTCGGTGATCGCCTCGATCCCGAGCATCACCATCCGGCACCCGGATCGGCGCATGAGCGAGAGCAGCTCGTGGTCGGGCTGGGCCTGTGACCGAAGGGCGGAGCCGGCACGGAGCTGCGCGAACCACTCCGGCACCAGGTCCTGATCGACCATCGAGCGGAGAAGTCGGGTCGTCCGGGGCTTGCTCACGACGAAGTTGTCGTCGTGGAAGAAGACCCTCTCGGCGGAAAGGTCTCGGAGGTCGGCCAACACCTGCTCGGGTCGGCGATACCTCACGGTCCGCGAGAACATGGCAGTCACCGAGCAGAACTCGCAGTCGAAGGGGCAGCCCCACTGCGTGATGAGCGGCTTCATGGTCATGCGTTCGTGTCCGGCGATGAGGTGTAGGTCGGGAGCCGGAAGCGCTTCGAAGCCGGCCTGGTCGCAGCGGGGCCGAAGCGGGTTGTGCCGGGGCTGGCCTGCGTCGTCGAGGAACGACAGGCCGAGGACACGGCTCAGAGGCCTGCCCTCCTCGAGCGCCGAGACGAGCTCGCACATCGTCGTCTCGCCCTCTCCCCGCACGACGTAGGGCGCGTGCGCGAGCGCCTCGTCGGGGCGGAAGGTGACGTGCGGTCCCCCGAGCACGACTGGCACGCCCGCGGCACCGAGGAAGTCGGCCAACCGGTACGCGGCGAGACTGGTCGATGTCGTGGACGAGATCCCGACCAGGTCCGCGCCGAGGCAGTCGTCGAGGTCCGGAGTCTCGAGCACCTCGCAGTAGATGCGGACGTCGTGGCCGGCCTCCGCGAGGAGCCGCCCCATGAGCGGCAGCCCTAATCGGGGCAACAACGCCATGTCATAGACGTTGTGGTCGGCCGGGCGCGGCTCCACGAGGCGGATGCGGAGGGTCATCGACGTCTCCCGGGTCGTCTAATGTCGAAGGTCGGGCAAGTCTCGGCCCGCCCCACGGATCTTGTCAACTTCATTCATCTACGTTTAGTAACTTGGTCAAGAAATCGGCTCCATTGCCCACACACAGCCCGAATGCCAACTGACGCCCGCCTGGACATGCGCAAATTCGTGCGGCCGGCGCTGCGCAGCGTCCGCAGCTACGACCCGGGGCCGAGCGTCGCCGACCTCGCGGCGCAGTACGGCGTGGACGGCCTCCACAAGCTGAACTGGAACGAGGACCTGTTCGGCCTTCTCCCCGGCGTTGGCGAAGCGGTGAACCTGGAGCTCAGCCGGGCGGCTCTCTACCCGGAGCAGAGCTACAGCGACTTCCGCCGGCTGGTGGCCGAGTGGGCGGGTACGGACGCCTCCTCCATCGTGCCGGCCCACGGCATCCAAGCACTCGTGCTCGCAGTAGCCTCGGTGTTCCTCGAGCCCGGTTCCAAGGTCGTGCTGCCGGCTCCGACATATGGTCTCTACCGGCAGGCCTGCGCCGCCGCTGGAGCAGAAGTCGTGGACGTGCCAACACGCGGGTACCGACTCGATCTCGAAGCCATGGCCGAAGCCGCGAGGGGGGCGACGATGGTCTTTGTCTGCGATCCGAACAACCCGACGGGCGACGCGCTCTCCCCTGATTCCTGGAGCCGCTTCCTCGACGCCCTGCCCGACAGCTGTGTTGCGATCGCCGACGAGGCTTACGCCGACTACATGGCGCCCGAGGACAGGCCCGACCGGATGGCTGACGTCCGCGCCGGGCGTCCAGTGGTCGTGCTGCGAACCTTCTCCAAGCTGTTCGGACTGGCCGGGCTAAGGCTCGGTTACGCCGTCATGCATCCTGACCTCGCTTCATGTTTCGACGCGGTACAAGAGCCGTTCAACGTGAACCGGTTGGCGCTCGCCGCCGGGACCGCATGCCTCGCCGATCCTGGGGCCGTGGAGGCGCGACGGCGTGAGGTTGCCGCTGCGCGGGATCAGCTGGAGAAGTCTCTTCTAGAGCTGGCCATCCCGAGCTGGCCTTCGCAGGCGAACTTCGTCCTCGCCGAACCGGGCGGCGACGACGCTGCCTGGTACGAAGGCTTGATCCGTAGGGGGTTCCTCGTCCGCCCGGGATCGGAGTTCGGCCTCCCCGGACACCTCCGGATAACGGTCGGGCCGGGCGAGCTCATGACCCGGCTGGCCTCGGCTATGGCAGAGGTGCGCGACGAGCTCGCCGGGAGGAGTCGGCCACAGGAGCCGCCTCGACCCGGTTAGGTCCTCTCCAGGCGCTCAGCCGGTGGCGGCTCACTTGAGCGCCTTCGGCTTGGGGAGCCACGGCGGGCTGATCATGAGCAATCCGGCGTAAACGATCACGAGTCCGCAGATGATCGCTATCACCACTCCTGCCCCGATGCCGGCCGAGTAGCCGGTCCCGGATCCCGAAGGGGCGACCGCGATGAAGAGGAGGTCGCCCAGGATCTCGGCGCCGCCGGCCGCTACGAGGAGCCAGAGCGTGCGCCGGTCGTCGACGAGCGTGGCGAGCGAGGTGCCCACGACCCGCTGCCTTGCGACGAGGCCGACTGTCAACGCGGCGATGACGAGCCACGAGATGAAGCTGAGCCAGCCCCAGCTGTGGAAGCCGTCGAGCGAGAACGTCCCGAGGAAGACCGCCGTGACCGACCACCAGGGAAGGAGCAGCGCAATGAGCAAGAGCACCGAAGCGCCGACGAGCAGCCACTGGGGCACCGTGAGTCGTAACGCCCGGGATGGTGCGCCTGCACTTCCCACCCCGCGACTGCCGGCGTCTCGTGCCGCTCCGGTCACTGCTCCGGGCAGTGGCTCACCGCCCCCTGGCATGGTCGGTGCCGCCGACTCGGTGCCTCCTATCGGCGCGCTGTCGGATACCGGCTGCCCGCAGCGAGGGCAGAAGACGTCCTCGGACGCGAGGCTTGCTCCACATCCCGTGCACCCAGCCACGACAACCCCCTATCTGCCCGTCCCCTCCGGGTCATACCGGTGCCATGGTACGCGTCACGGCATCGAGCGTAAAGGTTCTGCCGTCCGCCTCCGAGCTCTGAAGAGGGCGGCGGCGCGCTTCGGCCGGACCCTCCTACCAGCTGGGCCAGCCGCTCGGCAGCGAGCCTGTCGGAGGGTTGTTCTGCATGACGCCGGGCGGCGCGCCGACCGAGGCGAGGAGCTGCGAGAAATTGGCGCCGAATGCGGTCGAATTGCCCCCTGAGAACTGGCCGTCGGCCATCGCCATGGTCTCACCCGTACCGCCGTCGGCCCAGCCGGTCTCCATCCCGTCCGGACCCGCGTAGAGAGTGCCGAGCACCGTGCCGCGCGAGACCGCCTGACCTATCTGGACGGAGGGGACGATGTCCTCGGCGTCGTAGACCACCAGTCCCGCACCCGGGCCGGATGTGAGGCGGTAGGTGATGAAAGTGCCTCCCGGCCAGCCCCCGTTGGAGATGCTGAGCACGACACCGCTCCCGATCGCCATGACCGGGCCGGACCCCGAGAAGTCCACCCCCTGGTCCACCCGTTCGGGGCTGAGGGCGGAGACGCTCGCGAGAGGGTTCCCGTAGCCGCTCCCGCCTCCGGGAGGAGGGGGGGGTGGAGGCGGAGGAGGAGGGGGCGGCGGGTTGTTGGTGGGCGGTGGAGGCGGCGGAGGGGGCGGAGGTGGCTGCTTCTTCGCCAGAGCCTGCTCGCGGGCCTTCTGAGCGGCCGCGGCCTGGGCCGCCGCGAGAGCGAGCAGTTGGCGCAGGTTGCCCTTCGCAGAAGCGAGGAGCGCCTGGTCTGCCTGCAGTGCCTTGTCGGCTGCGGACTTCTCACGCCCGATCAGCTTCAGGTTCGCCACGGAGGCTGCCTTCTCGCTCTTGAGGGCCGCTTCCGACGTGGTGAGTTGGTGCTGCACGAGCTCGTAGGCCGTGACCGCGCCCGAGATGTTGCTCGCGGCCGCCGTCTCGTACACCGACATCTGGCCGAACGACGATGGATTGGCCGACAGGAGCGCCTCGGCCGCGCTCTGGCCGCCGTCGGTCACGTACGACGCCACGGCTGCCGCCTGCAGCTCTGCATAGGCCTTCGCCAGCCGCTCCATCTCGACAGAAAGGGCGCGGGTCGTCGCCGCCAGGCGGTCCTCGAGCACCAGCTCGTGGGTCTGTGCCTTGTCGTACGCGATCACCAGGCGCTGGATCGCGTCGCCGTCGGCGATGATCTTCTGCTCGAGCGAGCTGATGTTGCTCCTCGCAGACGTGATGCTCGGCCCGGACGCACTGGCCGTGCCGCCGCCGTTCAGGAGCGCCGTCGTGAGCATGCCGGACGTGACGAGCGCCGCGAGGAGCGCGCGGCGGACCTTTTTGCTCGCGCGCGAGAACGCACCCGACGTACGAGTCCCCACGGGCCGCGAAAGATACCCGTCCCCGACGGCCCCGTCCAGGAATGAGACGAGCCCGTAACAGACCGTAATGAACGCCGCAGCCTCGCGGTCGCCGAGATCCTGGCAGGATCGCCTCATGGTCAGCGAGATCGCGGAGCAGGTGTTGCGTTTCATGAGGTCACTGCCGGAAGAGGACGGAGACACGAAGCCGCTCGAAGAACAGCGTGCGCAGTCCGAGATCGTGTGGCCGCTCCTCACCGGAGACGTGCCGGGCTCGGCCTTCGAGGCCGCAGACGCCGGCGGGGTGCCGGCGGAGATGGTCCGGACACCTGAGAGCGATCCCAGTGCCATGCTGCTCTACCTGCACGGCGGCGGCTACTGGGCAGGTTCCGTCACGACGCATCGAAAGCTCGTGGCGCAGCTCTGCCGCCGGACCGGGAGGACGGGACTCGTCATCTCCTACCGTCTCGCTCCCGAGCACCCCTTCCCCGCCGCTCTCGACGACGCACTGGCCTCCTACGACTGGCTCGTGGCCAAGGGCTTCGATCCCGCTCGGATCACCGTTGCAGGGGACTCTGCAGGAGGCGGCCTTGCCCTCGCGCTGGCTCTCCGGCTACGGGAGGAGCATCGGAGCCTTCCGAAGGCGCTGGTCCTCTTCTCGCCTTGGACCGACCTCGCCATGAGCGGCGCTTCGATCGTGGCCAACCGTGCGATCGACCCCGTCATCAAGATCGGGGAGGGTGAGAGCCCCGCCGTTCGCGCCTACTTGGGTTCGAGCGGCACCGATGTGAAGGACCCCCTCGTCTCCCCCCTCTACGGCGATCTCCGCGGCCTGCCACGCATGCTCGTGCAGGTCGGCTCCGACGAGGTCCTCCTCGACGACTCGACCCGCCTCGTCGAAAGGGCGCGGAGCGCCGGCGTCGATGTGACCCTCGAGACGTGGCCCGGCATGTTCCACGTCTTTCAGATGGGGGCGGGGCTCTTGCCGGAGGCCGACGAGGCCATGGAGCACGTGGCCGGCTGGCTCGGCTCTTAGACCCGAGGCGGCCGCAGGAGCGCCATCTGTTCAGTGAAGAGCCCGCGCGAGGGTGAGACCTGCGGCTAGCGCCACGACCCCGAGGGAGAGCAGGCGGAGAGCGCTTTCGAGGGGTGCGACGAGTGAGCTGGCAGAGATCTCCTCGCGGCGGCCGTCCCGGTACTCGATGGCTCCGGTCACCCCCGGCGCCTGCCGCCTGAGGCGGCGGGCCGGCGTCGACAGCGTCCGCTGGGCGGCTGACAGCAGGCCAGCTCCGGCCGCTACCACCACGGCGGACCAGCTGAGGGAGCGTGCCTGCGCGAATGCGGAGACGAGGACGGGGAAGGCGCCCCAGGCCAGGGCGAACACGAGGTCGCTGTGGAGCCTCCCATTCGCCAACTCGAGGTTGTAGGCCAGCACGAGAACGACACCCACGGCTACGAAACCTGCCAACCCGGCACCCACGCGCTCCACCCCCAAGAGACCGATCGCAGCGGCGCCCGAAAGCGAGATCGCCGCGGCTGCGGCGAGCCATGAGGAAGGGACGGCCGTGGAGAGCGGCCGGCCGTGCAACTCGTCGAGAGCGTGCGCCCCTATCCCGACCGCCAGGAAGAAGGCGAGGACCGTGGCACCGAGGGTCGACCAGCTCACGCTCCGGGCGAGCAGGCCGCCGATGACGACGTAGGAGAGGTGCCAAGCCGTGTAGGGAGGGTGGAGGAGCGCACGCAAGTCTCGCCAGAGCGACGGTCGTCCACTCGCGTAGTAAGCCGGTCCGAGGAGCGGTCTCCGTCGTGCCTCCGCCGCTCCGACGGCGTCCCGCGGGTCCCGCACGAGAGGTTCTGTCTCGAGGTGCTCAGGCTGTGCGGTCATCGGCTCTCGTCCCCCACATGACGAGACCGCCCCCGAGCGAGAGGAGCCTGCATCCGACGTCGGCGAAACCAGCCCTCTCCCACGCCCGCAGGTGCCACTCGATCGGGAAGCGGCGGTAGTGGCCGCTTATGCTCGGTCCGAGGAAGCGACCGACGAGGAACCACTCCTTTCCCCCGGCGAGGAACCCGAGGACGGGCAGGAGAGCTCTCGTGTAGAGCCACCAGAAGGCGCGCCAGAGGGCGGATCCGGGCACGCAGAACTCCAGGCTCGCCGCCACGCCACCGGGCTTCACGACCCGGGCGAGCTCCCGGAGCGTCGCCTCGGGATCTTCGACGTACCGGAGCAGGTAGCTGAACGTGAGCCCGTCGAAGGAAGCGCTCTTGAAGGGAAGCTCCTCGCCCGTCGCCTGCACGAGACGCACCTCGCCGTCTCCGCGGCGCTCGACGTTCGCGCGAGCCCGGAGCAACATGGCCCGGGTGAGATCGACGGCCACGACGTCTGCTCCGGTAGCCGCCCTCACGGCGAAGGCGACACCCCCCGGTCCGGTGGCTACGTCGAGCACGTGAGACGGCCGGTTCGCGGCCAGATGGCCGACTGCGGACCGGCGCCACCGGCGGTCCTGCCCGAAGGAGAGCAGGTAGGCGAGGGCGTCGTAGCGCGCAGGCAGGCCGTCGAAGAGCTCGGCCGCAAGGCGGTTCCGGGTCGCGTCGGCTACTCGGGGCATTTGCCTCCTCGAGCTGCGCCTTCTCGCAAGGAGCTGGTCGCAGCGCTCGGTGCGCTAGGCGATGTGCATGAAGTCCTGCACCAAAAGGACGGTGACGAGGACCATCACGGCGACGTAGATGCCCGTGATGGCCCAGCGGTGACGGTGGTCGGCGAGCCAGAAGCGCCGTATCCCGCGGACGTCGAAGACGAGGGCGAGAATGCCGACCGGGATGCCGATGGCCGGAGCGACGCCGGCGGCGCCGACGACGGGACCTATGAGCGGGAAGACGACGTAGCCGAGCAGGCAGCGGACGGCCGAGATGAGGATCGACGTGCTGAACAGGCGATGGGCGTCGTCGTCGGTGACGCGCTTCGCCCGCTCGTCCGGCACTCGCAAGAGGCGTCGCATGGCGACGTCCGGCGCGGACCTCGGGACGAGCGCCACCTCCTCATGGGCTAGAGCGGACATGGCCCTAGGCTACGGCCAGCGACAGGTGCGTCACAACGCGGGGCGACATCAGGACGCCGGCCACCTCCGGCGCGAAGGCGGGAGGGGCCTCAGCCCGATCGGTCCGGCCCGGCGCGCTCGATCCTCACGACGAGGAGCACGCGCCGCTCTCGCTCCATCGCCTCGCGGTACTCGTCCCAGTTCGGGTGCTCTCCGGCAACCCGCCTGTAGTAGTCGACGAGCCCGTCCATCGCCTCGGGCAACGAGACGACGTCCGCCGTGCCGTCCAGCTGCACCCATTCGCCGAAGAAGCGGTCGTCCATCACGCAGAGCGACACGTGCGGCTCACGCCTCGTGTTCCGCGTCTTCATGGCGCCTTCCCGCGTCGATATGACGACGTCGCCCTCGGCATTGAGAGCACAGGAGACGGGCGACAGCTGCGGGGAGCCGTCCTTCCGCCTCGTGGCCAGCACCCCGCGATGATGGGTCTCCAGGTACTCGCGGACGCGGGCTGTCTCCATCTGCCGTACCCTATTGCAGGCCGCAAGCGATGCTCGCGGCCTCTGCTCCGGTGCCGTTGCGCCCGCTCTCACAGGCGGGTAGCGGAGAGCCGGAGGTGCTCGGCCATTGCAGCGCGGCGCCCGTCAGGCGCTCGCCCCAAGGAGCGTCATGGCACGATCCATCTGGACAGGTTCTCTCAGCTTCGGGCTCGTCAACATCCCCGTCGGCCTCTACTCGGCCGTCGAGGAGAAGACGATCCGCTTCCACCAGCTGGAGCGCGGGACTTCGGACCGGATCCGGTACAAGAGGGTGAACGAGCGAACCGAGCGGGAAGTCGAGTACGAGAACATCGTGAAGGGCTACGAGATCTCCGACGACCAGTACGTCGTGCTCAGCCCGAAGGAGCTCGAAGCTGTCGAGCCCTCCGGTTCGCGCAACGTCGAGATCGAGGACTTCGTCGACCAGGCCGAGATCGACCCCATCCACTACGAGCGCACCTACTACCTCGCACCACGCAACGAGGCTGCCATGAAGCCCTACGCCCTCCTGCGGGAGGCGATGCGGCAGGCAGGAAAGGTCGGGATCGCCAGCTTCGTCATGCGGGGCAAGGAACACCTCGCGGCCATCCGCGTGGACGGCGACGGCGAGGTCATAGCGCTCGAGACCATGTACTTCGCCGACGAGATCCGTGATCCGCGAAAGGAGCTCGACCTGCTCCCCGACGGGGAGGAGCCCCGCGAGCGCGAGCTCGCCATGGCAGTCTCGCTCATCGAGTCGATGAGCGCTCCCTTCGAGCCGGAGCGCTACCACGACCGGTACAGGGAGCGCGTGATGGACCTCATCGAGAAGAAGCGCAAGGGTGAAGAGGTCGTGGTGGGCAGGCAGCCGAAGAGGGACACGAACGTCGTCGACCTGATGGAGGCACTGCGCAAGAGCGTGGAGAAGGTGCGCGGCGGCGAGGAGGCGGTCGAGGTGGAGGGGGCGGCGCCCGAGGAAACGGCGCGGAGAGCAGCCGGCGGGAAGAAGGCGGGCGGCACCAAGCGCGATGCCGCGGCCAAGGCAGTCGACAGCCGCGCTGGCTCCGAGCAACTGAGCATGTTGTCGAAAGAGGAGCTCTACCAGCTAGCCCAGAGCCTCGACGTGCCGGGGCGCTCGAAGATGAGCAGGCAGGAGCTCGAGCTCGCCGTCTCGAAGGCGAGGCCGGACGAGCCGGCCCCGGCGAAGCGGAGCGCTCGCCGCGCCTCATGACACCGGCCCGGGCTGAGGCCGCGCGGGAAGGCGGCGCTTCGGGCAGGCTCGACACCTACCGCAGGAAGCGGGCGGCTGCCCGGACGCCCGAGCCGATGGGCGAGGACGAGCCCGAGGCTTCCAGCCGGCCAGCACAGCCCCGGCCGAAGAAGCCCCGCTTCGTCGTGCAGGAGCACCGTGCCCGCTCCCTTCATTGGGACTTCCGGTTGGAGCGCGACGGCGTGCTCGTCTCCTGGGCCGTGCCGAAGGGCATCCCGCTCGACCGAAAGACCAACCACCTGGCCGTGCACGTGGAGGACCATCCGCTCGACTACGCGTCCTTCCGGGGGCGGATCCCGGAGGGCGACTACGGCGCGGGCGAAGTCCATCTCTGGGACAGGGGCACCTACGACGAGGAGAAGTGGTCAGAGCAGGAGGTGATCGTCCTCCTCCACGGCAAGCGGGCGAAGGGCAGGTACGTCCTCTTCCGGACAGGCGGCAAGAACTGGATGATCCACCGCATTGACGACCCGCCCCCCGGCTACGAGCTGCCGCCGAAGGGGCTCCGGCCGATGCTCGCGGCGGCCGGCGAGCTGCCGCGCTCCGACGAGGGATGGTCCTACGAGTTCAAGTGGGACGGGATGAGGGCGATCACCTACGTGGACGGAGGACGGATCCGCGTGACGAGCAGGAACGGGAACGACCTCTCCCAAGCCTTCCCCGAGCTCCGGGCGCTCGGGGAGGCGCTCGGCTCGACGGCGGTCGTCCTCGACGGTGAGATCGTCGCCTTCGACGACACGGGCCGTCCGAGCTTCCAGGTGCTGCAGCCGAGGATCCACGCCTCGGGTGACGCACGGGCGCGCAGGCTCGCAGGAGAGAAGCCGGTCTCCTACGTGATCTTCGACCTTGTGTACAGAGACGGTGTCTCGTTGCTCGGCGCTCCGTACTTGAAGCGCCGGGAGGCACTCGAGTCGCTCGGCCTGCAAGGGCCGAACTGGACGGTGAGCCCACGCTTCACCGGTCCTGGGAGCGACGTGCTCGATGCGAGCCGCGAGCAGGGACTCGAGGGGGTCGTGGCGAAACGGGACGACTCCTCCTACCTACCGGGCAAGCGATCTCCCGCCTGGACGAAGGTGAAGAACCTGCTCACCGAGGAGGTGGTCGTCGGCGGTTTCACCTCCGGCGAGGGAAGGCGCAAGGGACGCATCGGCTCGCTCATCCTCGGCATGCCCGATGCCGGTGGGCTGCGGTACGTCGGGCAGGTGGGGACGGGATTCGACGAAGATGCGCTCGCCGCGCTCGGCAGGTTCCTCGCGAGCCACGTTCGCAGTGACTCCCCCTTCACGGGCAAGGTCGCCCAGCCCTACGAGAGGAAGGCGACCTGGGTCGAGCCGGTGCTCGTCGGGGAAGTGAGCTTCAGCGAGTGGACGAGGGACGGCAGGCTGCGCCAGCCCTCGTGGCGCGGGGTGCGCCACGACAAGTCGGCCGGTGAGGTAGCCCGTGAGTCCTGAGCGCGTCACCGTGACCGTCGAGGGGCACGAGATCACCCTCTCGAACCTGGAGAAGGTTCTCTACTCGGCAACCGGCTTCACCAAGGGCGAGATGCTCGACTACTACGCGAACGTCGCCCCGGTGATGCTTCCCCACCTGAGGGACCGTCCGCTCACGGTGAAGCGCTTCCCCGACGGCGTCGAGACCAAGGGCTTCATCGAGAAGAACCTGCCGCGGCACGCGCCCGCTTGGATTGGGACGGTCGAGCTGCCGCGAAAGGGCTCGGGGCGGGAGACGACGACCTTTCCTCTCGCGAACGGGGTGGCCGAGCTGATCTGGTTCGTGAACATGGCCGCCGTGGAATTCCACACTCCCATGTGGCGCGTCGACCTGCGGCGCCGTCCGAAGCATCCCGACATGATCGTGTTCGACCTCGACCCCGGTGCGCCCGCGACGATCGTCGAGTGCTGCGAGGTCGCAGCACTTCTCCAGGCGAGGCTCGCGAAAGACGGCATCGAGCTGTTGCCGAAGACGTCGGGGGCGAAGGGCCTGCAGTTGTACGGTCGCGTCGCCGGCCACCGCTTCGGCGGAGACGGGGTGAACGAGTACGCCCATCACGTCGCACGCTCCGTCGAGCAGCAGGCCCCCGATCTGGTCGTCTCACTCATGAAGCGGTCGCTTCGCGAGAAGAGGGTCCTCATCGACTGGAGCCAGAACAGTCCGGCGAAGACGACCGTGACCCCGTATTCCCTTCGCGCCGTGGGCCGGCCGTCGGTCTCGACTCCTGTCTCCTGGCACGAGGTCGAGGCGTGCGCACGGAGCGGGGAGGGCGAGAGGCTGCGCTTCGCCCCGCAAGAGGTCATCGCCCGGGTGGAGAAGGACGGTGACCTCTTCGCCCCCTTGGCCGGCTAGTCACGGCCCCGGGTGGCCCGCTCAGCCGGCGGGCACGCCTCTGCGTCGGTCGGCGTCAGCGTGATCCCATCCACGTGGGTGACACACCCTTTGCGTAGGGTGGCCGGGAGATGTCCCTACCACTCCCGGCCACCCTCACTCCGTCGAAGATCTCGGCCTTCACGAGCTGTCCGCTCTCGTTCCGTTTCTCCGTGCTCGAGCGGCTCCCGGAGCCGCCGTCGGTCCATGCCGTGAAAGGCACGCTCGTCCATCGTGCGCTCCAGCTCCTCTTCGAGGACCACCCGAGGGGGAGCCGCGACCGCCCGAGCGCCGAGGCATGCCTCTCCCGCGCCTTGAAGGAGATGCGTGAGGACGAGGAGATGAGCGCGCTCGGTCTCGACGCGGGCGAGCTCGAGCAGTTCGACCGCGACGCCTCGACGCTGCTCGACCGCTACTTCGAGCTCGAGGACCCGGACTCGGTCGACGTGGAGGGGACCGAGCTCGACCTCACCGCCGAGGTGGGCGGCCTGCGCCTGCGCGGGATCATCGACCGGCTGGACCGGGGCGAGAACGGCAGCCTCGCCGTCGTCGACTACAAGACCGGTCGTGCCCCGCGCCCCGAGCAGTCGCGCTCCCGCCTCTCCGCGTTGCAGCTGTACGCCTTCCTCTGCGAGCGCGTCCTCGGTGTGAGACCGGCCGTCGTGCGGCTCTTGTACCTGCGGGACCGTGTCGTCATCTCGGCGGACACGACGGACCAGTCGCTGCGCGGAGTCCACCAGCGGGCGAACGCCGTCTGGGCGGCGATCGAGCGGGCCTGCGAACGGAACGACTTCAGGCCCAACGCGTCGCCGCTCTGCAAGTGGTGCTCCTTCCAGCAGCTCTGCCCGGTGTTCGGGGGCGACCCGGAAAGTGCTTCGGAGCTGGCCGGGATCCGTCTCTCCCGCAACCTCGGAGGCATCGGCCGGACCGCCGTCCCCCACGCTGCCCCGGCCGCAGCCCTCGAGGGCGACCCGGTCAAAGTCTCGGCCTGACGCGGTTACGCTGCCCGCCTGATGCCGGACCTCGTGCAAGGGATGGACGCCAGGGTCGACGGCTACTTCGAGGCTCTCCGGGGCAACGCCGTGGCCGACCGCGTCTTCTACACGGCGTCCGCCCTCGGTGATTTCGGCCTGCTCTGGGTCATGCTGGCCCTTTTCCGCTCGCTGCGAGGCCGCCCGAACGACGACCGCGCAGCCGCAAGGACGCTCGTGGCGTGGGTGCTCGAGTCCGTGCTCGTCAACGTCGTCGTGAAGAGCCTCTTCGGAAGGGGCCGGCCGGTGGCTGAGGGTCTGGTGCACCCGTATCCGTTTCGCCAACCCCTCACCTCCAGCTTCCCGAGCGGTCATGCCACCGCGGCGTTCTGCTCGGCGATGCTCCTCTCCGACGGGGACGACCTCGCCCCGTTGTACTTCGCGCTGGCCCTCGTCGTCGCCCTCAGCCGGATCCACGTGAAGATCCACCACGCGTCGGACGTCGCGGCCGGAATCGTCGTAGGCACGGCCCTCGGATTCCTCGGCAGGAGGCTGAGCCCGCTTCCACCCGTGCCCCGCCAGAGCCCGGCCGACTGAGCAGATCACCAGCCGATCAAGGAGGAGATGTGTCTGTCGCCATCGTGATGGGAAGCGATTCGGACTTCCCTGTCATGTCGGAAGCCGCCAAGGCGCTCGCTTCCCTCGGCGTCGGGTACGAGATGAGGGTGCTCTCGGCTCACCGGACGCCGGACGACACCCTCGAATTCGCGAGGACCGCCGAGGCGCGCGGCATTAAGGTGCTCATAGCCGGCGCCGGCGGCGCGGCCCACCTTCCCGGAGTCATCGCAGCCGTGACGCGGCTTCCCGTCATCGGCGTCCCGATAGCCCTCGGCAAACTCGACGGGCTCGACTCGCTGCTCTCGATCGTCCAGATGCCGAAAGGCATCCCGGTCGCGACCGTTGCCATCGACGGTGCCCGCAACGCCGGGCTGCTCGCCGGGCGCATCCTCGCCCTCTCCGACGCCTCGGTGGCGGCCGCGCTCGACCGGTTCACCGACGGGATGGTGGCCGAGGTGCGCGAGCGGGACGCCAGGCTCCAGATGAAGGCGGAGGAGCTGCGTGGCGCCGGCTGAGCGCCTCGGCTCCCCTTCAGCCGGCGCCAGGCGCCAGCAGGCGGACCGTCTCGCGTGGGTCCGTCCCGAACGGAAGAGGCATGAGGACGGGAACGGTGACGCCGCTCTCGACGTAGCGCCCTATGTGAGCACGGCACTCCGCTGCCGTGCCGTGCACGACGAGTTCGTCCACGACCTCATCGGGGATCTGGGCGAGCGCCCCCTTGCGGTCGCCTGACCGCCAGGCGCTCCACATACCTTCGAGCTTCGGGCCGCGGCCGAGCCATTCCTGGAACTTCGCGTAGACGCCGACGTTCATGTACGAGGCGATGAGCATCTTGGACCAGTCCCGCACAGGGCCCGGATCGTCCGTCACGCACACGTAGATACGGCAGACGACCTCCTTGTTCTCGCCCATCTCGGGCAGGATCTTGCGCACGTCGTCCGCCGAGAGCCAGTTGGTGACGGTGCCGTCGGCCTCCCGTCCTGCGAGGCGGAGCATGGCGGGCCGGAGGGCGGCGATGAGGATGCGGGGGACGACGGCAGGCGGCCGCTCGAGCTTGAAGCCTTTCACGGCGAAACTCTCGTACTCCGCCGACACCTTCTCCCCCGCGAGCGCCGCCTTCAAGAAGCGGACCGTGTCGCGGTTGCGCTTGTACGGCTCGACGAACGACATGGCGTTCCAGCGTTCGACGATCACGTCCGACGAGCTCCCGACGCCGAGCGTGAAGCGTCCGGGGGCCGCCTCCGCCATCGTCGCGGCGCACATGGCGAGCGTGGCGGGCCCACGCGTGAAAGTCGGCACGATGGCGGTGCCGAGGTGCAGCCCCGGTGCCCAAGCGGCTGCCAACGCGAGAGGGGTGAACGCGTCGGTGCCGCTCGCCTCGGCACTCCAGAGGTCCGTGTAGCCGAGGTCGCGGGCCTCTTCCACGAAGGACCGGTAATCGGCGAGCGGCGTCTTGTCGTATGGGATCGTCAACCCGTAGCGCGGCGGTTCGGCTGTCGGCACCCGGCGGATCCTATGGCCGTCGCCTGCCCCGGCTACCCTCCGCAGCGTGACGACTCTCGCCGAGCGGCTCGGTCACGGGCCCGACGACAGGCTGCTCATAGTCAACTGCGACGACCTCGGCAGCTCCCACTCCGCCAACACGGCCGTCTACGACGCACTGCGACGCGGCGCGGGGACCTCGGCGTCGCTCATGGTCCCCTGCCCGTGGTCACGCGGGGCGGCAGCCGATTACCGGGGGGAGGACATCGGCGTCCACCTCACGCTCAACGCCGAATGGGACCTGTACCGGTGGGGGCCGATCACGCAGGCGCCTTCGCTGCTCGACGGCGACGGCGGTTTCCCCCGCACGGTGGCAGACGTGTTCGAGCACGCCGACCTCGACGAGGTGAGGCGTGAGCTGAGGGCCCAGGTGGAGCGGGCGATCTTCTGGGGCTTCGACGTGTCCCACCTCGACTCGCACATGGGCACGCTGCAACTGCGTCCGGAGTTCTACGACGTCTACCTGGACCTTGCCGCCGAGTTCTCGTTGCCGCTACGTCTGTCGGGGGCGTCGACCGAGAGGAGGATAGGGTTCCCGTTTCGCTCTCTCGCGGCCGAGCGCGGCGTGGTGTTCCCTGACCACTTCGTGCACGTCCGCTCCGCCGGGTGCCGCGCCGACGTGAGCGCGGCTCTCGCGGACCTCGGGCGCGGGGTGACCGAGGTCTACCTGCACCCGGCGATGGACACGCCCGAGCTGCGTGCGATGTCCCCGGACTGGCAGGGCAGGGTCGACGACCACGCCTTCCTCGTCGACGAGGGGCCCGGCGGGCTGTCGGCCCTCGCCTCGGCGGCGGGTGCCGCCCTCATCGGCTACAGGGCGCTGCGCGAGGCCATGCGGGCCTGACCCGGGCAGCAGCCCGCTGCCGTCAGAACTCGGTGATCGCGAGTATCTCTCCCTGGAGAGCCTTGTACTCGGGCGAGTTCGTTATGGGCAGGAGCGCCATCAGCTTCGCCATGTTCCCGGTCACCTTGACGCGGCCCTGCATGAACGCCGCGTTCGGGTCGAGCTCGCCCTTCTGGATCCTCATGGCGTCGTCGTAGCTCTCGGTGAGCGTGACCTCCGCATCGGTCAGCTCACCGAGGTTGCTCTCGAGCAGCTTCCCGTTCTCGAGCACCCAGTAGTACTTGACGTCGCCGTCCGGGCCGCCGGTGACGACGTACTGCATCCGCGCCGTCGCGCCGGCGCGCTCGGGCTGGGACTCAGCGAGGCTCCTGCCCTCGTCGAGCCACTCCTGGCTCAGCCACTTCGCCATCGATTCCTCCTCGGGGAGCGGGTCGCGAGCGGCGGCCCTCGTCGACGTGTCCGAACGCGGGATGTTACAACCCGGCGGGCCCGCTCACCCCGTTGGACGCGCCGACCGGAGAGGTCTGACCGCGACGAGCCGGTCGCTTTCCGCCAGGTCGCTCCCCCGACCGGTCGCTCTCGGCTGCCCCGGTCGCCTTCTGCCGACCGGGACCGGCCTCAGCGCGAGGCCGTGGCCCGGACCCCGGCGAACAGGTCGCTCTCGGGCAGGTCGGTGTCGACGAGGCTGCGTGCGAGCACGTAGTCGTCGAAGGGGTGGATCGTCTTCGCGACCTCCGGCGGCAGGCCGAACCACCACTTCGAATTCGGGTCCACCTGCGTCGCGTGCGCCAGCAGCGACTCGCGCCGGACATCCTCGTAACCGGCGAGGTCGATCGACGTCGTGATCCTGTCCTCCTCGTCGGGGCGCCGCGTGAACCACTCCTCGTCGTAGGGCGACTCGAGGCCGAGCTCGAGGAACTTCTGGTGGGTGAGCCACGTCCGCTTGTAGGACCACACCGTGTAGTAGAGCTTGAGCGGCTGGAACGGCTCGCCGACCTCCGGGAACAGATCGGGGTCCCCGGCCGCCTCGAACGCTCCGAGGGCCGTCTCGTGCGCCCGTATGTGGTCGGGGTGGGGGTAGCCGGTGTGGTCGTCGCCGTAGCCGACCATCACCTGGGGTCGCGCCCGGCGCACCTCGGCGACGAGCCTGGCAACCGCCGCGTCCAGCGGAGCCGCGGCGAAGCTCGCCGGGTTCCTGTTCGCCTCGCTCTCGGGCATGCCGGAGTCGCGGTAGCCGAGCATGACCACCTCGTCGTAGCCGATGACCCGGGCGGACGCGCTGAGCTCCCGGGCTCGCACGGCGGCGATGTCGGCTTTCACCTCGGGCGTGTCCATCGCCGGGTTCAAGATGTCGCCCTCCTCGCCGCCCGTGCAGGTGACGAGGACCGTGTGGACGCCCGCCGCGTGGTACTTGGCGACCGTGCCCGGCCCCTTCGACGCCTCGTCGTCGGGATGGGCGTGCACCGTCATCAGGCACATCCGCTCCGTCATCGGGCGAGAGGGTATCGGTGGCCCGTCGCCAGTCGGTCGGGTCCGGCCCGCCGCCCTGTCGCACACCCCGTCGCCGTACACTCTCAGCAGGGACGGGGGACGTCCGAGGCCCCGGCACGCGGGGAGAGGAAGGAAGACGCTCAATGGGTGTCATGAAGCGCCTGACAGGCATCGTCCAGGCCAAGGCGAACAAGGTCATGGACCGGGTGGAGGATCCACGCGACACGCTCGACCTGTCCTACGAGAAGCAGCTCGAGCAGCTCCAGCAGGTCCGCAAGGGCGTCGCCGACGTGGCCACAGCCCGCAAGCGCATCGAGCTCCAGGCCCAGCAGCTGCAGCAGTCCGCCCAGAAGCTGCAGGACCAGGCACGCCAGGCGATCTCCCAGAACCGGGAAGACCTCGCCCGGGAGGCGCTCGGCCGCAGGGCCGCCCTCGCCACCCAGCTCGAGGGCCTCAAGGCTCAGCACGACCAGCTGGTCTCCCAGCAGGACCGCCTCACCGCGACCCTCCAGACGCTCGAGTCGAGGGTGCAGGCGTTCCGCACCCAGAAGGAGACCCTCAAGGCCTCTTACACGGCCGCCCAGGCGCAGACGAACATAGGAGAGGCGATCTCCGGCATCTCCGAGTCGATGAGCGACACCGGCCTTGCCATGCAGCGTGCACAGGACAAGATCTCCCAGATGCAGGCGCGCGCCGGCGCCATCGACGAGCTCATGGCCTCCGGCGCCCTCACCGATCTCTCCGGCAGCACCGACCCCCTCCAGGCCGAGCTCGACAAGACGACCCAGACAAACCAGGTCGAGCTTGAGCTCGCCCAGCTGAAGGGCCAGCTCGGTGCCGGCGCTCCCAGTGAGTCCCTCCCGGCCGGCGCCGCTGCCGGGGAGGCGGACAAAGGGCCCGACGGCGAGGCGGCCCAGGCCGAGCTGGTCGAGGAGACCCCCGGGACCGAGACGGCGGCGCAGCAGGCGCAGCCGGCCGCGCCGGACCGGGCCGCCAGCGGGGACGGCGAGGGCTCGGACGACCTCTTCAGCCTCGACGGCGAATCGACACAGCAATGATCGTGCGCATCCTCGGCGAGGGGCAGTACGAGCTCGACGGCGCCATGACGAACGATCTCGACCACCTCGACGCCCAGTTGAACGCGGCGCTCGAGGGTGGCGACCAGGCCGGTTTCGACCGGGTTCTCACAGAGCTCGTCGAGAAGATCCGCTCGGGCGGCAAAGAGCTCGAGCCTGACCGCATAGTGCCGTCGGACCTCACGGTGCCGGCCGTCGGCTCCACCATCGAGGAAGTCCGGCAGCTCCTCACATCAGAAGACCTCGGGGAGGCCTGAGCATCTTGTCCACCCGTACCCGCTATCCCGCAGACCGAGGGCTGACTGCCCGCATGATGACGACCGTCTTCCTCCTCGGCCTGCTCTACGCCATCTTCGTCACGGCGCTCTTCCTGGCCCACGTGCCGCTCCCGCTCATCATCGTCATCCCGCTCGTCGTGCTCGCGTGCCAGTACTACTTCTCGGACAAGATCGCCCTCTGGTCGATGCACGCGAAGCTCGTCACCGCCGAGGAGGCGCCGCAGCTGCACGGCGTCGTCGATCGCCTCTGCAACCTGGCGAACATGCCGAAGCCAAAGGTGGCGGTCGCGAACACCGACATCCCGAACGCCTTCGCCACCGGGCGCAACCAGAAGAGCGCCGTCGTGTGCGTCACGACCGGCATCCTGCGCCGGCTGGACGAGCCCGAGCTCGAGGCGGTCCTCTCCCACGAGCTCTCCCACGTCGCCCACCGCGACGTCGCCGTCATGACCGTGGCGAGCTTCCTCGGGATAATCGCCGGCTTCCTCACGAGGATGCTCTACTGGAGCGACCTCTTCGGAGGACTCGGCGGCGGCATGGGCGGGCGTGGCCGAGGTGGCAACAACAACGCCGGCGGCGGCGGGCAGCTCGTCCTGTTCGAGCTCGGCGCGCTCGCCTTCTCGGCGCTCATCTACATGATCAGCTTCCTCCTCATCCGCGCGCTCAGCCGCTACCGGGAGCTCGCAGCCGACCGTGCGGGCGCGATCCTCATCGGCCAGCCCCGCCTGCTCGCGAACGCCCTCGTCAAGGTGAGCGGCGAGATGAGCAGGATCCCCACGAGGGACCTGCGGGCCGCCGAGCACTTCAACGCCTTCTTCTTCGCTCCCGCCTTCGCCAAGGGCGCTTCGCTCTCGTCCCTCTTCTCGACGCACCCCTCGCTCGAGAAGAGGCTCGAGCAGCTTGCCAAGCTCGAGGCGCAGATGGGACGGGGCGTCAGCGCCTGAGCGCCCGAGGCTTTCCACGGTGCGCTTCTTCGACGTCCTTCTAGGAAGGACCAAACCGGCAGACGCCAACCTCGATGCTCTATTCGGGCTGCCCGGCGCCATCATCACGCTCGAAGCCGCCGAAGCGATGGAGCCGACCGGAGAGGCCGGCGTCTGCTACAAGCCCTCGGCCGGCCAGCCCTTCGTGAAGACGACCGAGGAGTTCGAGCAGCTCCTCGTTCTCTCGCCCGGGGCGAAGGTCTCCGAGAGCTCCGACCGGTACGGGTACAACTGGGTCGTCATCGCCGATCCGGACTTCCAGGCGCTCGTGAACGAGGTGCACGTCGTCAACTCCACGCTCGAGGAACAGGGCTACGGCCCGCAGTTGCTCTGCTCGGTGTTCGGCTTCCGGACGACCAGCCCGGGAGGTGCCGGCGCGGCTCGGCCAGCGTCGGGTGGCGCCGCCACGACCTACCTCGTCTACCTCTACAAGCGAGGCGCCTTCTACCCCTTCGTACCCCTCCCGGGCAAGGAGCGCAGGGACCTCGAGAGCGAGATGCGGTTGCAGAACGTGCTCGGCTCCGAGCTCAAGGTCGAAAAGGACAAGGAGCGCTGGATGCCTCTCTGGGGCGTGCCCGTCCACTGAGCAAGGGTGCAGGGCTCAGCGCCGGCGGCGGTAGCTCGCCCTCTCGCTCTCGGGGATGTACCCCCCGTCCACCCTGAACGGGTCCCAGGCAGGCGGTGAGCTGGCCAGGTAGCCGACGACCACTTCGTTCACCTTCTCCGGCGCTATCTCGGTGCGCCCCTCCCCGGACGGTTGCAGCCGCCCGACGATCGCCCCGACCGGGTTCGCCTCCCAGAAGACGTCCCCGGGCTCGAGCGAGCTGAGCTCCGCCGCGAGCGGCGCGAGGTCGGGCCTGAGGGGTACCTCGCGGCTCAGATAGCGAACCCATCCCTCGTAGCGGAAGTAGCACTCGCAGAAGTCGCCGTCGAACGCGAGCACGCGGCTGGCCGTCGTCGCCGAGTGGACGGCCACCGGATGGATGGGAAGCCCGCCCGCCGCACCGGGCAGGCGACCGTTCAGCTCGGCGAGGCGCGGCCGGGACGGCCTGCTCACCACTGCCAGGTCGACGGCCCCGTCGGTCTCGAGCATGACCGTCTCCTCGGCGATCGCATCCTTGCCCAGCTCGTAGGCGGCGAACTCGTCGGCCCAGTAACGGCGGTACCTGGCCGGATGTCCCAACAGCTCGGCGACCCGCCCGAGCATCGCGAGGTAGCGCTCTCCCGTCCCCGCCCCGGGCCCGGCCACTTCCTCGGCGAGCGGGCCGACGGCGAAGCTCACCTGCGCCGCCTCGTCGCTCGACACCACCCCGAAGTCGCCACACGACGCCACGTCCACCACGAGATCGGCGACCCGAAGAGCGCTGTCGGGCACCATGGCCGACCAGACGGACATGAGCCCGTCTTCGTCGAAATGGTCGTTCGTCACCGCCTCGGCCATCTCGGCCGCCTCGACCGCGCGGGCAACCTCGGGCTTGGCGTCGGCCGGCACGTCGAGCCGGCCTCTCGCGGCGGCGAGGAAGGCGAGCACGGATTGCGCCGACAGGTCGCGCCAGAACGCCTTCGGCGTCGGCGAGGCCGGCCAGTGCGACAGCGTGAGCACGGACGAGCGTCGCTGTGCCCCGTCGACCATCACGTGAGGACGCTCGCCGAGGCGCTCGTAGGGTACGTAGCCGAGCCCAGTCTCCATGCGTCGCCTCCCCGAGGATCCAGTCATGCTAGGCGGCCTGCCGCCGCGGGGATTCCTGGCAGGATTGCCGCATGGACCGGATCGGGATCGTGGACACGATGTTCGCTCGTGTGGACATGGGCAGTGCCGCTCTTGAGGAGCTCGAGGCCTGTCCCGGCCACGGGGAGCGCTTCGAGGTCCTGCGACGTACCGTGCCCGGCTTCAAGGACTTGGCGGTCGAGTGCAAGAGGCTCATAGAGCGAGAAGGCTGCAGGGTCGTCGTCGCCCTCGGCATGCCCGGGCGCGCCGCCATAGACCAGGTCTGCGCCCACGAGGCCTCGCAGGGCATCATGATGGCCCAGCTCCTCACGTCGACCCACATCCTCGAGGTCTTCGTGCACGAGAACGAGGAGGACGATCCTTCCCGGCTCCTGGCGGTCTGCCAGGACCGCGCCCGCAAGCACGCCCGCAACGCCTACTGGATGCTCTACGAGCCGGAACAGCTGATTCGGCGGGCGGGCCAGGGCGTGCGCCAGGGCTACGCCGACGCAGGGCCGCTCCCCGCCTGACGGCTACGGTCAGCAGGTGGACGTAGAGAGTGAAGTAGCATCACTCTAGGTGATAGTCCCACTACTCCGCGTGTGATTTCGGCTAAGCTTGCCCCATCATCCACGAGGGAGGTTCTTGCCCATGCCAAGGCCTCAACTACCACCCGGCACCTGCCGATACAGGCACAAGAGCTCTATGAGGCGAAGCACGCACCAGGGCGGGTCGAGATCCGCCAGAAGACTTCTCGGCCGTGCACTCGCGCGGACGCCGCTCGCCGTCGAGGGAAGCGGGTGGGAGGAGGACGCCGGATTCGGCCTCGTGGAGGTGATCGTCGCTCTCGTCGTCCTCGCCGTCGCGGTCACCTTCCTCTCCGGTGGACTCACGTCCTCGCTCCTGTCGACGGCCCAGTCGCAGTACCGGACGACGGCAGCCGAGGTGGCCTCGCAGACGATCCAGGAGGCGGAGAACCTCGGTTACGCCACCGTCTCCGAAGGCATCGCCTGCCCGGTGCCGACCGGCTCCCAGTACTGCAGCGCTCTCGCCGAACCGGACCCCAACCACATGATCACGTTCGACAGCACGAACAACTGCTTCTACTACGGGGCGCCGACCAGCGGGCTCCTCGTCCCGACGCTGGACGGGAGCTCCTCGGGCGGCTCGGCCGCCGCGCCTGTCATCCCGTACGCGACAGGACCGAACACGAACTACTCGACGCCTGCCGTGAACGGCATGAATTTCACGGTCGCCACGTATCCCGTCGTCAACCTGAACCAGTACTCGAACGACTCCTGTGCCAAACAGTTGAGCGGCACGAGCCCGAGCGTCCCCGTCAGTGTCATCGTCGAGGTCTCGTGGGGAGCCGGGAGCACACAACGGCTCTCGATGCAGACGGTGCTCTACGCACCGCCCGACCCCATCGTCCAACCGGCTTCCCCGGCCCAGTGCCCGACACAGACGTTCCAGCAGTCGGGCGCGCATCTGGAGTCGCTCCTCGCGAGCCCCGGATCGTCGGCCACGATCGCGCCGGGCGGCACGGCCTGGATCTTCTTCCTCGACGAGGCGCCCACTCCCTACATCCCGACCTTCTGCGTCACCGACTCGGAGGGCATAACCGAGCAGCTCTCGATCACCCCCACCTACTACTTCTACGGCACCGGCGGGAGCAATCCCTATCTCGAGACGAGCTGCATAGTGGCCGTACACCCAAGCTACGGAGCTTCAGGACCGAACGCCGACGATCCGAACGCCGGCACCGGTGCCTGCTACTCGGGCGGCACTCCTCTGAACGCCACCACGACGGCGCCGAGCGGGAGCGCCAACGTGGAGGAGCTCATCTCGTTCCAAGTCCCGAGCGTCGCGCCGAGCGGTCTCACCTTCGCGTCCCTCACGATCACGGCCTGGGGCCACGAGGGCGACATGGACATGTACACATGGAACATCAGCTAGCCGTCCCCGGCGAGAGGGACTCGGGCTTCACGCTGCTCGAGATGGTCATCTCGATGATGATCGTCGCCGTTGCCCTGGCACTTCTCGCCCCCGTCTACATCGTGGTGAGCACGAGCTCGGCAAGGTCACAGGAGATCTCGGCCGCGAACGGGGCGATCAGGCCGGCCCTGATACTGCTGAACAACCAGGTCGCCTCGACTGGAACCCTCTACTCCCCCTGCGCGAGCGGGACGAACGCCGGAAGCATTCCTGCATGCAGCAGTGGCGGCGGCAACGCGCCGAGCGGCTGGGCCGTCCTTCTCTATTTCGAGGCGACGTCCGGCACCGCGGCCGAGTGCAGCCAGTGGCGCGTCTACAACGGCCTCCTGCAAGACCGCACCTGGAACCCGGCGAGCCCGCCGTCCTCGTTGTCCTTCACGACACTGGCGCCGACCGTCACGATCACGAACACGTCCGGCAACCAGCCGTTCGCCCTCGGTTCGTCGACCGGGAGCGGGACGGATCTGCTCGTGGTGGATTTCTACGTCAGCACCGGCGCCAAGGGGGCGCCGAGCATCGAGACGAAGACGGCGGTCGCAGCCCAGGGACAACCGTCGGGGACGTGCTCGCCGCCGCCGACGAGCGGAGATTGAGATGAGATCCGGACACCACCGCATCACGTCGTTTCGGTCGCCTACCTCGCGCCGGCTGCGATCTCGGGTCGGTCGGGTGGTGCGGCTCGACCGCGGTGAGCGTGAGAGCGGCCAGGCGCTCGTGGCCGTCGTCGTCATGACGGCGCTGCTCCTCATCCTCGGCACGATCGCGTTCTGGTCGGCGCAGACGAACTCGTCCACGTCGAGCGGCGTCAACGCCGACTCGCAGGCCGACGCCAGCGCCAACGCCGGCATCGCCGCGGCCGTCTACTCGATCGAGAACAGCACGTTCGCCTGCTCCCTTTCGAGCACGAACTCGAACGGCCCGAACCTTCTCACTCCCTCGGCCGGCGGTCCACCCAACGCAGGTGTGGCTTCCTACAGCGTGACGGTGGACTACTACACGACTTATCCCCCGGCTGGCAGCCCGATGACCTGCAGCGACGGGAATGCCAGCTCGGCACCCGGCGCGGCCGTCGTCACGTCGCAGGGCGCGGAGCAACTCGGCCCGATCACGTCCAAGCAGACGATCTCAGAGACGCTCGACCTCACCCTCGTGCCCAGCGACTTCGTCGTGTACGTCGGCGGCGGCGGTGTCAATTTCACGAACCTCCAGGTGAAGCAGCCGGCGCCTCCACCGGGCACTACGGCAACCTTCGGCCAGGTGTACGCGGCAGGCGACGTGACCGGACCGACAGGCGGCGGGTGCACCATCCAGGCGAGCATCGTCGCCCAGGGTTCGCTCAACCTCGGCGACAAGTGCGTCGTGAGCGGGTCCGTGAGCCTCGGCCACGACGGGTCCGGCAACGGCTGGGCCGTGCTCAACCAGGCGACCATCGACGGGAGTCTGTCCACCTCGGCAGGCAACATCACCATGTCCAACTCGACGGTCGGACAAGACGTGACAGCTGGAGGCAACGTCGTCCTGTGCCCGAACCCGCTCGGGCCCACGCCGCCCTCGCCCTGCAGCGGCCTCCTCGCCGGCAACAGCACCGTCGACGGCTCCGTGGTCGCTACCGGCACGGTCACGCTCGGCAACCAGGCTGAGTCGACGAGCCCGAGCGCTCCCAACTGCACGACGGCCACCACCTCCAACGGTGCCACCGTAGACGGCTGCATCACGGTCGGCTGGAACCAGTCGGTGTCCGGTCCGAGCAAGGTGCCGATGCCGACCTTCACCGCCCCCACCTCGAGCAACACCTGGTCGAGCGCCGGCTACACCGCCTACTACCCCAATGCCAGCTGCTCGGGGACAAGCGCCGGATCGGTCGCCTACGACGCGAACAACGAGACCGCGCCGACCGTCATCGTCGCCAACTGCGCGCTCACGATCTCCTCGACGCTCAACATGTTGTACAACACGGCGATCATCGCGACCGGCGGCATCACGATCGGCAACGGCTCCGGCTTCAAGTTGCCCGCCCCCCCGCCCGGCAGCACCACTCTCCCCCAGCTTTCGCTCATCGTGCCCACTCCGTCGACTTCCTACACCTGCAGCTCCGGCGACTACAACATCACCGACTCGAACGGTCCGGCGATCCCCAACAACATCTCGACCTTCATCTTCACCCCGTGCCAGTTCTCCACCACGGCGCCGGTCAACATGCTGGGCGAGGTCATGACGGACACCCTCGCCTCCACGGCGCCCTTGACGATCGGGTTCTCGTACTTTGCTCCGCCGGGCCTGAGCTTCGGCTTCCAGGTCGTGCCCGAGCAGCGTGTGGTGACGAAGGGCTGAGCCCGCCTCACCGGGCTTGCGTCCGCTCGCACCCCGCTCACCTTGTGTGAGACCGGTGGAAGCAGCCTCTGATTCCGCCCCTCTCGGCGTGACACGCTTGGTGCATGCGCATCGCCACCTGGAACGTCAACTCGTTGAAGGCTCGCCTGCCGAAGGTGGAGGAGTGGCTCTCGTACGCGGAGCCTGACGTGCTCTGCATGCAGGAGACGAAGCTCGCCGATGGCGCCTTCCCGGCGATGGCGTTCGCCGCGCTCGGCTACGAGGCGGCCCACCACGGCAACGGCCGCTGGAACGGCGTGGCCATCCTGTCGAGGGTCGGGCTCAAGGACGTCCGCTCCGGGTTCATAGGCGAGGAGCCGTCGGGCCTCGAAGAGTGCCGCCTCATCACGGCCGTGTGCAACGGGGTCCGCGTCGCGAGCGTCTACGTGCCGAACGGGCGGTCGGTCGGCTCCGAGCACTACGAGGCCAAGCTCGAGTGGCTCGAGCGGCTGAGGGCGGACATAGCCTCGAGCTGCCGGCCGGACGAGCCGCTCGCCGTCTGCGGCGACTTCAACGTCGCGCCGGAGGACCGCGACGTCTACGACGCCGCCAGGTTCGACGGGGCCACCCATGTGAGCGAACCGGAACGGTCGGCCGTGAGGGCCCTCGAGGCCTGGGGGCTCGAGGACGCCTTCCGGCTCGTCTACCCGGGCGAGGAGAAGCTCTTCAGCTGGTGGGACTACCGTGCGGGCGACTTCCACAACCATCGGGGGATGCGGATCGACCTCCTTCTCCTCTCGCGCCCGCTCGCACGGGCCGTGACGTGGGCGCTGGTGGACCGGGAGGCCCGCAAGGGACTGGGGAGCGACAAGCCGCCGTCCGACCATGCGCCCGTCGTCGTCGACGTCGACGACGATGCGGCCGGCATCGCTGCCCGCCCCTGAGCCTCAGCCCGGATCCGGAGCGAACACGAAGAGCAGGTCGGTCTCGCAGGCGACGCTCCCTTCGACGCTGGCGACCCCGTGGCCCGTCCCCGCCCTCGCCGAGAGCCGCCCGAGGGTCACCTGGAGCTGAAGGGTGTCGCCGGGGACCACCTGCCGGCGGAACCGCGCTCGGTCGATCCCGCCGAACAACGGCAGCTTCTTCTTGAACCGCTCGTCGGAGAGCACGGCCGCAGCTCCGAGCTGGGCGAGCGACTCGACCATGAGGACGCCGGGCAGCGTCGGCCGGGAGGGGAAGTGGCCGGCGAAGAACTCCTCGTCGCCCTCGAGCCGCCACAGACCGGACGCGCCGACCCCCGGTTCGAGCGCGGTGAGCTCGGACAAGAGGAGAAACGGCGCCCTGTGCGGGATCAACTCCTCCGGCCTCGGCAGGCCGTTCACGGCTGGGCTTTCTTCTTGCGTGTCCGTGGGGCTCGCACCGGAGCCGGAGCGTTCTCGCTCTTGTTCGATGCAGCCGCGCGCTGCGGCGCGGTCTTCTTGGTCCTGCCCGTCGGCGTGCCTTCGGGCTTCGCGGGTGCCGTGGCCGCCTTGCCTGCCGACATCGCCGGCGCGGCGGCCTCTTGTGCGCTCTTCCCAGCCGCCCTGCCGGATCGCCTGGCCGGCCCCGTCGCAGCTTTCTCGCCCTGCTCCCGAGCTGCACCCTTCGCCTGCTTCGAAAGCGGCGGCTCTGCCCCGAGCTTCGCCTGCGTCTTCACGGCCTTTCCGTTCCCGGGCCCACCGCTCGGCCGAGCCGGCGGCATCTCGGGGACCTGTTTCCTCGCGGCCCTCTTGCGAGGAGCTCTCGCCTCTCTCGCGCCGGGCGCAGTCTCCGGGTCGACAGCCGGGGCTGCGGCGGCCACCGGTGCCTCGCCTGCCTTCCTTCCGGACCTCCTTGTGCCAGCCTTCGCCGGCGCCCTGGTCGCGGCCTTCGCCGGGGCGGCGGAGCTCCCCGCAGCAGCCGCCTTCTTCGCCCGGGCCGACTTCTTCACGATCCGGAGCTCTGCGGCGATAGTCTCGTCGCTCGGGCGACCGGACACCACGCCGACCCCGGGCAGCGACAGCTCGACGCCCCGCCGCTGCGGGTCGAGCGCCGTCACGACGAAACGGCGATGCTCCCCCTTCTTCAACACCTCCCTCGCGGCCCGGGGCGGTGGGTCCGCGAGGTTGGCGAGAGGGATGTAGCCCTGCGCCGTGCCGACCATGACGACTGCCCCGTGCGACGTGTAGCTCTCGACCTGGCCCTCCACCTCGGTGCCGAGCGGGTGGTCGGCGATGAAGGAGATGAACGTGAGCGGGTCGTTGACGGCCGCGGCAGCGATGTTCGGGGCCATTTTCGCCTGCGCCCCGCCGCGCCTCGACGAGGCACCGTCCCCTCGCCGCTCCGACGCGGTCTCGGGCGCGACCGCCTCTTTCGTCGCGGCCTCGATGGCCTTCGACACCTGCTTCTTCGCCTTGTCGCTGTCGCGCAGCGCGCGGCGGCTCTTCGGTCCACGTACCGGGGTGCGCGGCGTGAAGATCCAGCCGACCGAAGGCACCGGGGTGGCGCCGAGGAGACGGCCGCGCTCGAAGAGCCAGGGGTGCTCGCCGTGGAACTCCTGGAAGGAGTCGTTGGAGAGGACGGTGGCGTCGACCTTCTCCGCCACACGGAGGAGGAACGCGTCGCCGCGGCCGATCGCGCCCGCGGGCGGGTGCACGTACTCGCCTTCGAGCGCCGCCTTCTCGAATCTCTCGAGCTCGGAGGGGTCGATGCGGTGGGAGAAGGTCGCGTCGACGATCACGGTCACCTCTGCGTCGGGGTGCTCGCGGCGGACCTCGGCCACCGCCTCCTCGAGTTGCGCGAGCGAAGGCTCCGACCTGCCTTCAGTTGCGATGTTCGAGCCGTCGACGACGATGTGCGAGATCATCCGCTGCGTAGTCAATCATCTGAAGCCGTCGAGCCGGTGGACTGACACGAGCCTGATCTGCCCTCTACCGTCGGCGTCTCGCGTTCACTGACCAGACTTGTCGTGGTCCGTGGTCGCCGGATCGGCATAGGACGAGAGAGCAGTGCGAAGACACTTGATCTATCTCCTGGGAGTGCCCGCCGCGCTGGCGACGGTCATCGCGGTGTCTCTGGCCGTGACCGCGACACCGTCCGGTGCAGCCGACGCCTCGCTGACCCAGATACTCGGTGCCGCCGGCCCTTCCGGTGCCGGCGCCCCTTGGGCCATGATCTCTCTCGGCAACTTCCCGGCCAACGGTCCCGGAGCGGACGGGGAGATAGTCGGAGCCTCGATCACCGACACGAGCGGGTTCACCGTCAACCCGTTCCCAGCCGTCCCGGTGCCTGTCCCGGCGTACGGGGGGATAGGGCTCGCCGTCATCGTCGGACCCGGCCTTGCCTGGCGGCTGAACCGGCGCCGGGCTGCGCCTGCAGCCGCCTAGACCGATCGGCCGCTCAGCCGCCTGCCGGCGCTCCGACTGAGCGCCCCAGGAGGTCCTCGAGCTCGAGGTGGTGCACGGTCGCGGAGCCCGTGGCGGGGCTCCCGGCCACCCCTCGGCTCACGTGCGTGAGCTCCACCTTCTCACGGAGCAGGCGGTGCAACCTGCCGTGCACGTAGGTCCATGCGCCCATGTTCTCCGGCTCCTCCTGCAAGAAGGAGACCGACGCGAGCCTCTCGTAGCGGTCGAGCACGGAGAACAGCTCCTTTTCCGGCCAGGGATGGATCTGCTCGATCCGCACGACCGGAAGCGGCAGGCCGCGTTCGTCGCGCCGCGCCATGGCGTCGTAGGCGACCTTGCCGGTGGCGAGGACGAGGCGATCGACCGCCTGCCTGTCGATCCTCCCGGCCTCACACACCGGGTCGTCGAGCACGGGCGAGAAGCCGCCCGCCGAGAGATCGCCTATAGGTGACCGGGCGTAACGCGCCCGGAGCAACGACTTCGGCGTGAGCACCACGAGCGGTCGGCGGATCGGCCGCTGCGCCTGCGCGCGCAGGAGGTGGAAGTACTGCGCAGGGCTGGTCGGCTGCGCGACGGTGATGTTGTCCTCGGCGCACAGCTCGAGGAACCGCTCGAGCCGGGCGGACGAGTGCTCCGGGCCCTGGCCCTCGTAACCGTGAGGGAGGAGCAAGACGAGCGAAGAGCTCTGGCCCCACTTCTCGCCTGCCGCGGCGATGAAATTGTCGATGACGATCTGGGCGCCGTTCACGAAGTCCCCGAACTGCGCCTCCCAGGCCACGAGCGAGCGAGGGGCCTCGACCGAGTAGCCGTACTCGAAGCCGAGGGCGGCGTACTCGGACAAGAGCGAGTCGTACATCCGGAAGGCACCGCAGGTCGCGAGCTCGAGTCCGGGAGCGTGCGGGAGCTCGGCGAGCGGCACGATCTCACCGCCCGTCTCGTAGTCGACGAGCACGGCGTGCCGCTGGCTGAAAGTCCCTCGGCGGCTGTCCTGCCCGGCGAGGCGCACGTCGACGCCGTCGGCGAGGAGGCTCCCGAACGAGAGAGCCTCGCCGAGTGCCCAGTCGACCTCGCCGGAGCGGTACATCTCGTCCCGCTGGTGGAGCTGGCGCAGCAGCTTCGGGTGGATGGTGAAGCCATCGGGAACCGCGTGAAGCGCACCGGCCACGGCGTCGAGGCGCTCGGCCGGCACGGCCGTCTTCATGGCCGAGAGGGGCGGCACGTGAGGCGTGGCGTGGCGCGTGAGCTTCTCCACCTTCGGCGGCGCCGTCGCTCTCGTCTCGTCGAGCGCCTGCTGCAGCCGCTTCGAGAAGTCGTCGAGTGCCGCCTCGGCCTCCTCGATGGTGATGTCCCCGCGCTTCACGAGCGACTCGGTGTACAGCTTTCGCACGGAGCGGTGCCGCTCGATCTCCCTGTACATGAGCGGTTGCGTGTAGCTCGGGTCGTCGCCCTCGTTGTGGCCGTGGAGCCGGTAGCAGACGAGGTCGATGACGACGTCCTTGTGGAACTCCTGCCGGAAGGTGACAGCCAGCCGGGCGACGCGGACGCAGGCTTCGGGATCGTCGCCGTTGACGTGGAAGATCGGCGCCTGCACCGTCTTCGCCACGTCGGTCGGGTAGAGCGACGAGCGAGCCGATTCGACGGGGGTGGTGAAGCCGAGCTGGTTGTTGATCACAAGGTGGATCGTCCCGCCGGTCCTGTAGCCGCGGAGCTGGGACAGCTCGAGTGTCTCTGCCACGACGCCCTGCCCGGCGAAGGCCGCGTCCCCGTGGACGAGGAGGGGCAGGACGGGGAAGCTGCCGAAATTGGCGTGCTGGTCCTGGCGCGCCCGCGCCATGCCTTCTACGACCGGGTCGACCGCTTCGAGGTGCGACGGGTTCGAGGCGAGGGTGACGGGGAGCTCGAGACCGTCACGAGTTGCGAACTTCCCGGCGGCGCCCTTGTGGTACTTGACGTCGCCCGAGCCCTGGACGCTCTCGGGATCGAGGTTGCCCTCGAACTCGGCGAAGATCTCGCCGTAGGATTTGCCGACGATGTTCGCGAGGACGTTCAGCCGGCCGCGGTGAGCCATCCCGAGCACGGCCTCGTCCACTCCCGAATGGACGGCTTCGTCCAGCACGGCGTCGAGGAGCGGTATGGCCGCCTCGGCGCCCTCGAGCCCGAAGCGCTTCTGCCCCACGTAGCGGGTGTGGAGGAAACGCTCGAACGCCTCCGCAGCGTTCAGCCGCTCGAGCACGTGCCGCTGCTCGGCCCTGTCGAGGTTGCCGGTGACGCCCTCGACGTGCTCCTGGATCCAGCGCTTCTGCTCGGGATCCTGGATGTGCATGTACTCGATGCCCGTCGTGCGGCAGTAGGCATCGCGGAGGATGCCGAGGATCCGGCCGAGCGGCAACTCGACCATGCCGGCCAGCCCGTCGGTGACGAATTGGCGCTCGAGGTCGAAGACGGTGAGTCCGTAGGTGAGCGGGTCCAGCTCCTTGTGCAGCTTCGGCGCGTGCTGACCGAGCGGGTCGAGGTGAGCCATGAGGTGGCCGCGCACCCTGTACATGTTGACCATCTGCTGGACGGCCGCCTGCTTCACGAGGCGGCCGCGCTCGCCGTCGGCCCGGTTGAACGGGTTCACGTCCCTGTGCCAGCGCGCCGGCAGGTAGGGCACGTGCAGATCGTCGAAGATCTCGTCGTAGAAGGCGTGCTCTCCGAGCAGCAGCTCGTGCACCCGGGTGAGGAAGAGCCCCGACTCGGCCCCCTGGATGATCCGGTGGTCGTAGGTCGAGGTGAGCGTCACGACCTTCGAGAGACCCAGCTCTGCGAGAGCCTCCGGATCGGCCGCGGCGTACTCGGGCGGGTAGGCGAGCGAGCCGACGCCGATTATGGCGCCTTGGCCGGGCATGAGACGCGGAACGGACTGGGTCGTGCCGAGCGTCCCCGGGTTGGTGAGCGACACGGTGACGCCGGCGAAGTCGTCGACCGAGAGCTTGTTCGTCCTCACCTTGCGGACGAGGTCTTCGTAGGCGTGGAGGAAGCTCTCGAAGTTGAGCTCGTCGGCGCTCTTGATGCAGGGCACGACGAGGGAACGGGACCCGTCGGCACGCTCGACGTCGACGGCTATGCCGAGGCCGACGTGGTCGTGGCGGACCACGCCCGGCGTCCCCTTCCCGTCGGCGTCGGGCACGAAGCTCGAGTTGAGGGCGGGCAGCGAGCCGAGCGCCCGCACGACGGCCCAGCCGATGATGTGGGTGAAGCTGACCTTGCCGCCGGTCGTGCGGCCGAGCTGGTTGTTGATGATCTGGCGGTTGACCTCGAGCAGCTTGGCCGGCACCGGGTGGACGCTCGTCGCCGTCGGCACGTCGAGCGACTCGCGCATGTTCTCGGCGATCCGCGCGGCGGCGCCCCGGAGCGGGACCGGCGCCTTCACAGCTGTCGCAGCCGTCGCAGCCGCACCTGCACCGGCCGAAGCGCCCTGCTCGGGCGAAGCGCGCCCCCGTGCCGGCACAGCCACAGCCGGCACCTCCACCGCGGCGCCGCTCGGGGCCGCACCAGCTCCGGGCCGCGCGTGCCCTTCCACCGCCGCGCCGCTCGGGGCGGCGGCTCCCAGCCCTGCGGGACGCTCGGGGCCGGCGACGGCCTCAGCCGCGCGATGGGAAGCCTCGCCCGCTCGTGCGGGGGCGCCGTTGGCCGTAGGTGCTGCCTGTGACGGGCTCCTGTAGTCGGCGAAGAACTCCCGCCAGCTGTCGCTCACCGAGGCCGGGTCGTCCCGGTACGCCTCGTACATCTCCTCGATGAGCCATGCGTTCGGACCGTACGCGCCGCTCGTCCCGGACGCTCCTCGATCCTTCGTCCCCTCGGCTGGCACGGCACCTGATCCTACCGTCGGGCGCTCCACCGCTCGACTTCGAGAGAGGCCGGTTCGCGCCGCGCGGCACCTGCCCGTGCCCCGCGGCGCGACCTCGATAGCCTCTCTCGCATAGAGATCCCGTCGAACGCAGTCACGCGGGCTGCCGCCCGCCACGTGGACCCGGGCAACGACGCGGTCTGCGTCGCGTGCCAGGAGCAGATCCGCTTCGCCGCCCGCTCCCACCAGCGCCAGGTGATAGTCAACGTCTACGAGGACGGCGTCTGGAAGCGTGTCGACCACTACCACGAGGACTGCTACCGCAACATGGGCGAGCCGTTCGGGCCGCCGAGCGAACCGATCTCGCGCGCGGAGCGGGCGGCGGAGCGGGCGAGGGCGGCAGAACGGCGATCAGGCGCCCCGTGAGGATCCTCCTCACAGGAGCTTCCGGCTTCGTGGGCAAGGCTCTCACCGGCGCACTGCAGGCTCGCGGGGACGACGTCGTGCGCGTGAGCCACCGTGAACCGCAGCCTGGCGAGGTGGGGGCCGACATCTCCTCGGGTCGACTCGACGCGAGGAGGCTGCCCGGCGCCGAGCTCGGCGAGGTCGACGCTGTCGTCCACCTCGCCGGCGCCTCGATCTTCACCCGCTGGACGGCGCTGAGGCGCGAGCAGATTCGCGCGAGCCGCATCGCCTTCGCCGACCTCATCGTGCGCGACATCGCACGGTGGCCGAGACCACCTGCCGTCTTCGTCACGGGGAGCGCGGTCGGCTACTACGGGGAACGGGGAGAGGAGGAGCTCGACGAGTCGTCATCTCCCGGCGAGGGCTTCCTCGCAGACGTCTGCCGCTCGTGGGAGCACGCCGCGGCCGGCGCCCTGCGCTACGGCACCCGAGTGGTGGCCGTCCGCAGCGGGATAGTGCTCGGGAAGGGCGGAGGCAGCCTCGGCCTGGAGCGACCGATCTTCAGGCTCGGGCTCGGCGGCAGGCTCGGCTCCGGGCGCCAGTGGATGAGCTGGGTGTCGCTCGAGGACGAGGTACGAGCCATCCTCTTCGCCCTCGACGAGGATGGCCTCGCCGGCCCGGTGAACGCCGTGAGCCCGAACCCGGTCCGCAACGCGGACTACACCTCCGCGCTCGCCCGAGTCCTCCGTCGGCCCGCCCCCTTCACGGTCCCTGCGCTCGCCCTGCGAGCCGCCCTCGGAGCCACGGCCGACGAGATGCTCCTCGTGAGCGAGAGAGTCATCCCGGCCGCGCTCCGCCGTGCCGGCTTCACCTTCGCCCACGAGCACCTCGACGAGGCGCTCACGGCCGCCCTCGTCCGATGACGGACTGGAACTTCGCGGACGTGCTCGAGACGTGCGCCGCCGTGCGGGGCGGGTCGCACCCGGCGCTCGTGAACGGCGGGCGGCGGACGAGCTGGCAGGGCTTCGACGCGAGGGCCGCATCGCTCGCGACGACGTTCCTCCAGGCGGGGCTCGGCCACCAGGCCAAGGTGGCGCAGTACCTCTACAACTCGAACGAGTACCTCGAGTCCGTGTTCGCCGCCTTCAAGGCAGGGATGGTCCCGGTCAACACGAACTACCGGTACGGCGACGGCGAGCTCGCCTACCTCTGGGACAACGCCGACGTGGAGGCCGTCGTGTTCCACGGCGCATTCTCCGAGAGGGTCGAGCGCCTGCGCCGGCGGCTTCCCGGGGTGAGGCTGTGGCTCCACGTCGATGACGGCACGGGCGAGCGCCCGTCCTTCGCAGAGCCCTACGAGAGCGCTGCGTGCCTCCGCCTGGAAGGGGGCCGATCGCCGGTACGCGGGCCGTGGGGGACGAGCGGCGACGACCTCTACCTCCTCTACACCGGAGGCACGACCGGTCGGCCGAAAGGCGTGATGTGGCGGCAGGACGACCTCTTCGCCATCTTGAACGAGGGCAACATCGTGAAGGTCGACGAGTCGAAGGGACTCCGCGGCGTGAGGGAGCTCGCCGAGTCCTTCTCGTCGTCCCCGCCGGTGCTGCTCCCGGCCTGCCCCCTCATGCACGGCACGGGCTCGTTCACCGCCTTCTCGTGCCTCGTGCTCGGGGGGACGGTCGTGACGATGGGCGGGCCAAGTTTCGATGCTGCGGGAGTCCTCCGCGCCGTCGAGAGCGAGCGGGTGAACGTGCTCTCGATCGTCGGAGACGCCTTCGCCAGGCCTCTGCTGGGCGCGCTCGAGGTGGGACGGTACGACCTCTCGAGCCTCGTGTCGGTCATCTCCTCCGGGGCGATGTGGAGCGAGGAGGCGAAGCGCGGCCTCCTCAGCCATGCACCGCATCTCGCCTTGGTCGACGTGTTCTCCTCCTCCGAGGCGCTCGGCATGGGCTCCTCCATCTCCGGGTCGGGGACCGAGGCACGAACCGGGCGCTTCCGGCGCGGCGAGCTCGCGACGGTGGTCGACGAGAAGGGGAACGAGCTGCCGCCCGGTTCGCCGATGCCGGGCCGCTTGGCGGTGAGCGGCCGGATACCGCTCGGCTACCACAAGGACGAGGAGTTGACGCGGCGGACGTTCCCCGTCGTCGGCGGACAGCGCCTGTCGGTCCCGGGCGACTACGCCATGATCGACCCGGACGGCTCGATCCGGCTCCTCGGCCGCGGCTCGGTGGTGATCAACACCGGTGGCGAGAAGGTCTTTCCCGAAGAGGTCGAGGAAGTATTGAAGACCCACCCCGCCGTCGCTGACGCAGCCTGCGTGGGCGTGCCCGACGAGCGGATGGGAGAGGCGGTCGCCGCCGTGGTCGAGGCGAGAAGGGGACTGCCGGTCTTCGAGGAGGAGCTGGTCGCGCACGTGAGGGCTCACCTTGCCGGCTACAAGGCGCCGAGATTCGTGCTCCTCGTCGACTCGATCGGGCGCTCCCCGACGGGAAAGCTCGACTACACCGGACTCAGGCAACGCGCGGCGGAGGCCGCGGCCGAGGTCGTCAGAGGCGATTCGCCCCGTTCCGCCGGACGTAGTCGTTGACCGCGTAGTAGGCGTCGATCGACTCGCCCGCGTCGCCCCAGAAACCCTCGATCACGTCGTAGAGAGCCGCCCCCGTCTCGACGTAGTGGTTGTTCACGTCCGTTATCTCGAGCTCCCCCCGACCGGAAGGCTTGAGCGTCGAGATCACCTCGAAGACGGTGGGGTCGTACAGGTAGACGCCGGTCACGCAGTAGCGGGAGGGTGGCACGTCGGGCTTCTCCACGATGCGGACGAGTCGCCCGCCGCCGTCCAGCTCCGGCACTCCCACGTGCCGAAGGTGCTCAGGGTCCTCCGCCTCGGCCAGGAGCAGGCGAGCACCCTTGCCCTCGTCGGCGAAGCTGTCGACAGAGCTGCGGAAGGTGCGCTCGAGGATGTTGTCCGCCAGCATCACGACGATCGCCTCGTCGGCGGCGAAACGCTCCGCCAGCCCCAAGGCCTGGGCGATCCCGCCGGGGCGGTCCTGGTAGGCGTAGAGGAGCCTGTCGACGCCGAACTCGTCACCGTTCGAGAGCAGGCGGAGGAACTCCCCTGCGTGCGTCCCGCCCGTGACCACCATTATCTCGGTCACGCCGGCCGTCACGAGGGCTTCGATGCCGTAGCTCACCATCGGCCGGTCGCCGATGGGAAGCAGGTGCTTGTTCGTGATCCGCGTGAGCGGATACAGGCGGCTGCCGGTACCACCGGCGAGCAGGACCCCCTTCACCGGCCACAGCGTAGGTCGTGGGAAACCGGCAGGACGTCTCGCCGCAACGGGGAGGGACTTCCCGTCGAGGCCGAAACCTCAGACGTCGAGGAAGCGCCGGACGGCGACGGCCGAGCCGGCCGCTCCGACGATCAGGCCGACGATCACGACGAGTATCTCGGTGACGATCACGTCGTGGCCGGGAACCACCGCGTGGCGGAAGAGCGGGAAGTGGTTGATGAGCGCCTGGATGCCGATGTCGCCGAGCAGGACGATGCCGACGGCGAGCGCCGAGCCGATGAGTCCCTGCACGACCCCCTCGGCCATGAAGGGCAGCCTGATGAACCAGGCTGTCGCCCCGACGAGTCGCATCACGCCGACCTCTCGCCGCCGCGAGAAGATCGCCATCCGGATGGCGTTCAACATCAGCACGACCGCTGATACGAGAAGCACGAG
>JAJYVX010000120.1 GCA_021791795.1 Actinomycetes bacterium
GCCCGACCCAGTCCATCGCGTCGTAGAGGTCGTCTTCGTCACAAGAGGAGACCCCGAGAACCTCACCGAGTGAGCTCGATGCCGTGTCTTGGCGAAGACCGCGTGAAGTGGCGAGCTTGGAAGCCGGATCGATCACCTGGGCGACGACCATCGCGCTCACAAGATCGCGTCGGCGCGACGGCTGTGGGCAGATTAGCTCTTCGAGGGAGAGGCGGCGCAACGTCCCCAAGACCGCGGCGACGTGTCCATGAGGGAGGCTGCGAGCGATCTCGAAGGACGAGGAGAGATCGGCGAGCGGCGCGGTGCCATTGAGCGCCAGGCGCAGGGCCTCAACCTTGTGCTCGGGCCAGTGGCTCAGGTTGGCGAGCGTGCGGTTCTTCACCTTGCCGCCCTCGCGGTAGCTCTCGCGCAAGAGCACCGCCGGCGGTGAGCTCCGGTTCGGCACCGTCGCCACATACATGCCGACATCATATCACATATCGCCAGCTATTCTAGGGATTCCGCACCTATTTACATGTCTACTACCTTGCCGCCGGGGGGGCGCGAAAGTCCTGACTGCGACGCAAAGCGGGACGCTCGGACCGGTCTACAGGGGGGAACTTCGGGCTAGAGGATCCTCGTCTCCTGGCCATTCGGGTCGCGGAAGGCCCGCGCCATCGCCCGCGAGTTGAAGCGGGCGGCGAACTCGCCTGTGGGAGTGACGGCCACGCAGCCCCCTTGGCCCTTCTGCAGAGCGACGAGCTCGAGTGCGGCGTCGACCGCCTCCTGCACCGATGCTCCGGCCTTGAGCGCCCAGTCGACGCGGTGCGAGAAGCCCGTCACGATGAACACCTCTCCGGTGCCCGTCGCCGACACGGCGACGGTGCTGCCGTCGGCGAAGACGCCGGCACCCGGTATCGGGGTGTCGCCGATGCGACCCCGCAACTGGCCGGAACGGCCGCCGGTGCTCGTCGCCGCGGCGACATGCCCTGCCCGGTCGACCGCCACCGCCCCGACAGTGCCTTGAGCGGAGTGCGCCGGACCGGGAGGGCTCTCGCCCCGCCCGGTGAGCCCCGAGGGCCGCATCCCTCGCGCGCCGGAGCGCCTCGCGAACATGTCTGCTCCGTCACCGCCGAGGAGGATCGGCCCGTCGGGCAGGCCACCCATCTCTGCCACCGCCTTGGCGACCAGCACCGGGTTGGCGGGATAGCGCGCCCCGGCAACCGCGCCGACCCTGCCCGACCAGTCCATCACCGAGGCGTCGAGCTCGATCGTCCCGTCCGTCGTGGGAACGGCGCCCCGACCGGCGTTGAAGAGGCCGCTGTCCTCCATCGACACGACGGCGGCGACCACTGCGTCGAGCGGATCGGCGCCCGGCCGGTCGAGGACGACCCAGCCTGCGGCAACGGCCCGGCCGAGGGCCTCTTCGAGCCCCCTGCCGTCTCGCGCTGACTCGACCCGTTCGAACGTGCCCGCCCCACCGTGGAGGACGAGGGCCGGAAGGGCGAGACGACCAGCTTCTCCTGCGAGCTGCGACATGTGACCGGAACGGTAATGCCTCCCGCCAGCTGGTTGGCGGGAGAGGCTGCATGATTGTGACGTGAGCAGGAAGGGCTGGCTCCTCTTCGTCGCGATGGGCGTCATCTGGGGTCTGCCCTACCTGCTCATAAAGGTCTCGGTGCGGGAGGTGAGCCCGGAGCTCCTCGTACTCATGCGAACCGGCGGTGGCGGCCTCCTGTTGCTCCCGGTCGCGGTCACTCGAGGTGCCCTGCGACCCGTCCTCCGCTACTGGCGACCGCTCGCCGCCTACACGGCCGCCGAGCTCGGCGTACCGTGGTTCCTCCTCTTCACGGCGGAGAAAAGGCTCCCGAGCTCCCTCTCGGCGCTCATCGTCGCCGCCGTCCCGCTGGTCGGGGCAGTGCTCGCCCTCGTAACGCGGGTCGACCGGCTCGACGGCCGCCGCTATGCGGGCGTGCTCGTAGGCCTCGGCGGCGTGGCTGCCCTCGTGGGCTTCGACGTGCACGCTTCGGACGCTCTTGCCGCCCTCTCCCTCGGCGGGGTAGCCGTCGGTTACGCGCTCGGCCCTTGGCTCCTCGCCCGTTACCTCTCGGACCTGCCGCCGCTCGGCGTCGTCACCTTGTCCCTCATCCTCTGCGCGCTCGTCTACGCCCCGCTCGCCGCCTTCTCGCTGCCGAACAGGGTGCTCTCGGCCTCGGTGGTCTGGTCTGTCGTCGGTCTCACCCTCGTCTGCACGGTCGCGGCCTTCCTCGTCTTCTTCGCGCTCATCGGGGAAGTCGGGCCGGTGCGGGCGACCGTGATCACCTACGTGAACCCCGCCGTCGCCGTGCTGCTCGGCGTCACCGTGCTCGGTGAGAAGTTCGCCTGGGGAACGGGCGTGGGCTTCGCCCTCATCATCGCCGGCTGCATCCTCGCGACGAGGCGTTCGCGCGAGCCGGCTCGCCGTGGCACCGCGGTGATCACTCCTGGTGTCGTTCTGCCCCGAGATGACGCTTGACAGACATCACTAATGACGTCATACTGACGTCATTAGGTTGTCGACTGTGGTAGAAGGTCTCGCGGAGGATCTGGAGCGTGCCGCCGCCCTCGGCGACGAGATGGTCCAGCACGCTGCAAAGCTGGTCGGCGCGGCGCTCGCACCCTCGGTGAAGCTGCGATTCCTCGAGGGACTGGAACAGGCGGCCTCCGAGCTGGCGACGTCGATCCCGGGCGCCACGGTCGAGGTGCGGCTGCAGGACGGCGATCCCGTGCTCTTCCTCTCCGTGCCGGAGGAGCTGCCGCTTCGGGCAGCGGACCATCCGGATGAGACGGCCGGCACCGAGCCGGGAGACGGCGAGCCCGCCAGGGTGACTCTCCGCCTGCCGGAGCGCATGAAGACCCAGATCGAGGCGGCGGCGGCCGCCGATGGGCTGTCGGTCAACGCGTGGCTCGTCGGCGCCGCGGCGCGAGTCCTCCAGGCTCACGAGTCGAGCCCCGGACCGGGGTTCTTCGGGGCGGGCCTCGGCTCCGGGATCGGCAGCGCCATCGCAAGCGGGCTCGGGCGCCGCGGCGGCCCGAAGAGGGTGACGGGATTCGTCCGCGGCTGAGTGCCCCTCGTCGTCGCCGGGGCAGTCCCTTCAAGATCTCGGTTCCAAGAGAACCCCATGTGGGGAGAGGGAGGAGAGGAAATGGAGCGGAGTTACGCTGTGTCACGGCCGGTCCACGTCGACGTGCGTCTGCCCGCCGGCCAGCTCGACGTGGATCTTCTGCCGAGCGGAACGTCCGCCCGAGTGCTACTCGAGCCCATGGCGGTCTCCGGCAAACAGCTCGAGCGTGCCCAGGCGGCCATCGACGAGACCACCATCGCCCTCGAGGGCGGCCGTCTTCGGGTTCACGTGCCTGACATGCGCCACAGTGCTGAGATCCACATGACGATCGCGGTACCTGACCTGTCCGGCCTCGAAGCTAAGACCGCCTCGGCTGACGTGACCGTCACAGGCGGGGCTCTGTCAGATCTCGACGTGAAGAGCGCGAGCGGCGATGTGCAGTCGGCCGAGGTCGCCGGCCGGGCCTGTTTCGCCACGACGAGCGGCGATCTCTCGTGCGCGACGGTCGGGGGCGACGTCCAGGTCGCGACAGCGAGCGGCGACGTCCGTCTCGGGACGGTGCACGGCTACCTCCGCTGGAAGACCGCCTCCGGCGACCTCCGGGTCGATTCGCTCGGGCCCTCGTCGGGCGGTGCCGAGCTTCGCTCGGCATCGGGCGACGTCGCGATCGGTAACGCCTCGAGCGGAGAAGTGAGCGCCAGCACCGTCTCCGGCGACGTCAGGCTCGGCGTCGCCCCCGGCGTCGGCGCCTGGCTCGACATCGCCACCCTGAGCGGCGACACGAGGTGCGACCTGCCGCACGAACCCGAGGGCAGGAATGCCGCCTCGCTCGTGATCGTGTGCCGGACCGTGAGCGGTGACGTGGCAATCCGCCAGGCCGTGTCCGCCTGATCCGCCGACCACCTCGCGGGCCACTCGGCGGCGACGACCCCGACGACGGGGGGCGGCGGGCGACGACGGGCGGCGGGTGCCTGCCTCAGCGAGCTCCCCGGAGCGCGGCTCGAGGCTGCGGTGGGCCGGCGTCGGCCCGGACGATGCCGTCGACGATCGTGATCGTCCGCGTGTGAACGCCGGGAACGCGCGGGCCCGGCAGCAAGACCCCCGTGAGGTTGAGCGGGTCGGCTGCCGACAGCCTCACCACCTGGCCGTCGGGCGCCGACTTGGCGATCCGGCGCAGCTGCTCGTAAGCCTCAGGCAAAGCGAACTGCTCTCCGGTGAACCCGCCGACGAAACGTCCTCCGAGGACGATCCCCCGGGCCTCGAGCCGGCGGAGAGCTGAGAGCACCTCCCGCCAGCCGATCCCTATCAGCTCCCGCGCGACGAGGTCCCGGAAGACGACCCCCCAGCGCGCGAGCAGCTGGCCCGCGAGCGCCTCGGCGAGCTCGTCGGGGTCGTAGGCTGACGCCCCCTCTCCCGGAGGCTCGAGACGAGACCACCTGCCGCCCGTGATCGCCGGCCGCACCCGGGCTCGGGGCCGGCCCGGTCTCGGCAGGCCCCTCGATGCGCGAGGATACGGCAAGCTCGAGGCGAGGCGGTTCGGCTGGCCGGCACCCGAGGAGGCGTGCCCGACGAGGCTCCCGAGTCGTGCCCTGCCGGCGAGGAGCGCCCGCACCGCCGAGAAGCCGTCCGCGGTGACGATCCCCCGCGAGATGCCGTCCCACAGGGCGTCCGCCACCTCGACCGGCATCCTTCCCGTAAGAGAGCAGATGTCCGGGAGGAACAGGGCTCCCTTCTCGACGAGCACCTTGTAGACGTCGGCCGGGGCGCCGAGAGAGGGCTCTTCGGGCTGGAGCTCACCCCGAACGGCGGCAAGCAGCCACGGAAGATCGTCCCGACGGAAGAGACCGACCGGCGTGGCCGCAGACGGCACCGTCCCGGGTCGCTTCGCCCGCCGGATGCCCAACCCGTCGCGATCGCTCTCACCGGGCTCCCGCCGCAGCCCGAGCCGCCCGAAGCCCACTTCGCCGTGGCTGCACAGCTCGTCGAGCAGCGCGGCCTGGTAGCCGGCGACCCGCACCGGAAGTATGGAGGCCTCCCAGGCCCTCACCGGAGCCTCGACGCCCTGCAGCTGCTCGACCACCTCGGCGAGCCCACCGGCACCGATGAGCCGGTTGCCCGCGCCGGCGTGCTGCCACGAGACGAGGAACCGCATCAGCTGCTCGGGGGAGAACGTCTCCACGAAGCGCCGGCTGCGGTCACGCATCGCGGCGTGGACCCGCATCAGCAGATGCCGGGCCGAGTACCTCTCGGACACGTCGTCGCCGACACGGCACTGCAGGACCGAACCCTCGTGCTCGAGGCGGGCGAGCGCGGTCCGCACTTCCGGCACCCTTGCCTCCCCGAGGCCGAGCCGCACCGCCAGCTCGGCGGCGGTGAGCGGCTCGGTGATCTCGAGCCGGCCTCGACAGGCGGCGACGAGAGCTTCCTCCGCCGCCTCGCCAGGCGAGGGCTGCCCGCCCGGAAGCGGCGCCCGGCCCGCCGCGAGCCTCGTGTCCGGCTCGAAGGTGCCCTCGGGCAGAAGAGCTTCGACCGCTATGCGCCTCTCGGTGGCAAGCCAGCGGACGTCGTCAGGTCCGGGGCCGGTCCGCACACCAAGTGCCCTGCGGTGGGCGACGAGCGCCTCGTACCACTGGCGCCACTCGTCTCGAGGCTCGGCGACGACGACCGAGTCGAGCAGGTCGTGCAGCTCCTCGGCATCCCGCAGCTCCGGCCGGGCCGCGGCGGCGACCTCGGCGACGACGGCCGGGTCGAGCCTGCTCAGGTCATACGCCTCCACGGGCAGGCCGCGGCGCGACGTCACGGCGCGGCTGCGCCGCTCCTCGAGCGGCGCGTCGTCGAGGAAGGTGTAGGGCCGACCGTTGAGGATCTCCTCGGAGAGGACCGACGGAGCCACCGTGTCCACGAAACGCATCTCGATCAAGCCGTCCCGCACCTCCTCGAGCAGGCTCATGAGCCCGGCGAGGTCCATCGCCTCGGTGCAGCAGTCGTCGAGGGTCTGGCGCACGACCGGGTGGTCGGGGATCTCGATCGGTCCGTTCACGTTCTCCTGGCAGGCGGCGAGCGTCGGGAAGATGGCTGCCATCAGGTCGTCGGCCTCCATGCGCTGTATGGCCGGTGGCAGGTGGCGGCTCCCGCGGAAGCGCGGCGACACGAGCGACCGGGAGAGGTTCCAGCGCCACCGGGAGCCGAACATCGGCGTCGGGAGCACCGCCTGGACGAGTGCTTCGGGGACTCCGCCAGGCGCGAGGAAGCCTCTCACGTCCTCGAGCGGGAAGGAGTGCTGAGGACCGAGCGAAAGGACGACGGCATCGTCGCTCGCAGCCGCCTGCAGCTCGAAGTCGAAGGTGCGGCAGAAGCGCTTGCGCACCGCGAGGCCGAGACCACGGTTGACCCTCGCGCCACGAGGCGAGTGGAGGACGAGCTGCATCCCGCCCGTGTCGTCGAAGAAGCGCTCCACGACGAGACGGTCCCTCGTCGGTAGGGCACCGAGCTCCGCCCTCGCCGCGAGGAGATAGTCGACAACCTGCTCGGCCGCCCTCGAGTCGACTCCGGCTCGTTCCTTCAGCCACTCGAGGGCTGCCTCACGCGAGTGCCCCGCCCACTGCTCGAGCCCCTTTCGCATCTCGGACACGGCGAACGACAGCTCGGCGGTGCGCGCCGGCGCCTCGCCTAGCCAGAAGGGCACGCTCGGTGAAGCCCCCGCGGCGTCCACCACGCGCACCGTTCCCGATTCCACCCGGCGGATGCGCCAGGTGTGGGTGCCGAGCAGGAAGACGTCGCCCGCCATCGACTCGATCGCCCAGTCCTCGTTGACCGTCCCGACGAAGGTCTCCTCGGGCTCGAGCACCACTCGGTAGTCGGCCACCTCGGGGATCGCACCGCCCGAGGTGGTGGCCGTCAGCCGCGCACCCCGCCTCGGCCTGAGCACGCCGTTCACGCGGTCGCGGTGAACATGGGCGCCTCGGCGTCCTCTCCCTGTGACAACGCCCTCGCTCACGAGATCGACGACCTCGTCATAGCTCTTCCGGCCGAGGGACGCGTAGGGAGCTGCCGCGCGCACGAGCTTCAACAGCTCGTCCTCGGCGATCCCCTCGGGACCGGCCGCGGCGACCTCGGCGACGACCTGTTGGGCGAGGATGTCGAGCGGAGCGACAGGGGGGACGGTGGCGTCGAGCTCGCCGGTACGGGTGGCCGCGAGCAGGGAGCAGCACTCGACGAGCTCGTCGCGCGTGAGCGGATAGAGACGACCGACCGGCGTGCCCCCGACGTGGTGCTGGGCGCGCCCGACCCGCTGCAGCCAGGTCGATATCGCCCGGGGAGAGCCGATCTGGCAGACGAGCTCCACCGGGCCGACGTCGATGCCGAGCTCCAGCGAGGCCGTCGCCACCACTGCTCTCAGGTCCCCTCCTCTGAGGCGGCTCTCGACCCGGAGGCGCCGCTCCATCGAGAGGCTTCCGTGGTGCGCCTGCACGAGGTCCTCTCCGACGAGCTCGCCGAGACGGTGGGCCACGCGCTCTGCCATGCGCCTCGTGTTGACGAACACGAGCGTCGTCCGGCGGGAGCGGACCTGGTCGGCTATCAGCTCGAGCACCTCGGCCATCTGCTCGTGGGTCGACACCGCTCCGAGCTCGTCGTCCGGCAGCTCAATCGCCATGTCGAGTGGGCGGCGGTGGCCCACGTCGACGACGGTGCAGCGAGGCTCTCCGCCGGGAAGCTCGCGCTCGTCTCCCGACCCGACGAGGAGCCTCGCGATCGTCGAGATGGGGCGCTGGGTGGCGGACAGCCCGATCCGCACCGGCCGGTCGCCCGACTCGCCCGAGGCGGCGGCGACCGAGGCGACGGTGCCCGAGGGCGGGTGCGCCTTCCTGTGAAGCGTCGCCACCCGCGAAAGGCGCTCGAGGCTCAACGCGAGGTGGGAGCCGCGCTTGTCGCGGGCGAGGGCGTGGATCTCGTCGACGATGACCGTGCGGACCGGTCCGAGCAGCTCCCGCCCTCTCACAGAGGTGAGCAACAGGTAGAGCGATTCGGGCGTCGTCACCACGATCTCGGGACGGAGGCGGAGCATGGCGGCACGCTCGGAGGGCGGCGTGTCGCCGTTGCGCACGGCGACACGCACCTCGGGCACGGCGTACCCGAGCTCGCGGGCCACCCCCGCGATCTCTGCCAGCGGAGCGGTCAGGTTCTCCGCCACGTCGACCGTGAGCGCCCGGAGGGGCGAGACGTACACGACGCTCGTCCCGACGAGCGGCTCGCCCCACATCGCCGCCCGGTAGCAGTGGTCTATCGCTACGAGAAAGGCGGCAAGCGTCTTGCCTGACCCGGTGGGTGCCGCGATGAGCGTGTCCTCGCCGGCGGCGACGGCGGCCCAGCCGAGTGCCTGGGCTTCGGTCGGCCCGGCGGGGTAACGCCGGCGGAACCACTCCGCGACCGCCGGGTGGAACGCGCCGAGCGGGTCCGGTTCAGCCGGCTCGGTTGCAGGGCGTCCGGGCGCCGGCGGCCTCGCGGGGCTGCCTGCCCGCCTGCCGGCAGCGGCGACGCGCTCACCCATGGCCGGAGTGTACCCGAACGAGTGTTCGGCGCTCCCGCGGCGACCATGACCACAGCTCCCTACCGGCGGGTAACCTCACCTCGATGCCGGTCGAGAAAGTCGGAGTTGTCGGCTCCGGGATCATGGGGGGAGGCATAGCCGAGGTCGCCGCCCGAGCCGGGTACGACGTCGTGCTGCGCTCCCGGGCGCTCTCGTCCGCCGAGGGCACGCTCGGGAACATCGAGCGCTCGCTCGGCCGCTGCGTGACGAAGGGCACCCTCTCCGAGGAGGAGAGCAAGGGCGTCGTCTCGCGCATAACGCCGACCTCCAACTTGCACGAGCTCTTCGACTGCGACCTCGTGATCGAGTCGGTCGTCGAGGACATCGCGACGAAGCGCCACCTCTTCTCCGAGCTCGACCGGATCTGCAAGGACGAAGCCATACTCGCCACGAACACCTCGACGCTTCCTGTCGTCGAGATGGCCATGGAGACCGGGCGGCCCGACCGGGTGTGCGGCATCCACTTCTTCAACCCTGCTCCCCTCATGAAGCTCGTCGAGGTCGTCCGCCCCATCACCGCCTCCGAGGAGACGATCGCCGCGGCGCGGGGCTTCGCCGAGGCGTGCGGGAAGAAGGCGGTCGTGGTGAAGGACCAGGCGGGTTTCGTCGTGAACGCGCTCCTCTTCCCCTACCTCAACAACGCGGTGAGGCTCCTCGAGCACGGCGTCGCGTCGATGGAGGAGATAGACGAGGCGATGCAGGGTGGGTGCGGTTTCCCCATGGGGCCCTTCGCGCTGCTCGACCTCGTCGGGCTGGACA
>JAJYVX010000121.1:0-6239 GCA_021791795.1 Actinomycetes bacterium
CCCCGCGGCGGCGGCCCGCCGTCTCGGGCTCGGGGACGTACCGCTCCTCTGCGCGAGCGAGATCGACGTCACCGGCGCGACGCCGCGCTGCATCCGGATACTCGTGCACTGCTACAGCGACCGCCGCCGCGCCGAGCTGCACCACGTGTACCTCGAGGGTGCCCGTGGTCTGCGCGACGACCTGCCCGAGTGACCAGGAAGGAGACGGCAGCGCGATGGTGCTCGTAGCCATCGACGGTCCTGCAGGCTCGGGCAAGTCCACGGTCGCGTCCGAGCTGGCCGCGCGGCTCGGCCTCAAGCGGCTCGACACCGGGGCCATGTACCGCGCCGTGACTCTGCTCGCCCTGCGCGCGGGCACCGACCTGCGGGCGGCTCCGGAGCTCGAGCGGCTCGCTCGGCAGATGACCCTCGAGCTCGACGGCGTCAAGGTGTGGCTCGACGGGGAAGACGTCTCTCTCGCCATACGTTCCGCCGAGGTCGATGCGGCGGTGAGCATCGTGGCGTCGTGCCCGGCGGTCCGGTCCGAGCTGGTACGACGCCAGCGTCACTGGGCCGAGCTGCAGGGCGGGGGAGTCGTCGAGGGGCGCGACATCGGGAGCGTCGTGTTCCCCCGTGCCGACCTCAAGATCTACCTCACGGCCGACACCGAGGAGCGGGCGAGGAGGCGCGCGGACCAGTTTCGCTCTCTGCCCGACCCTTCGAGCCTCGCCCGGCGGGACGCGCTCGACTCCTCGCGGCCGGCATCGCCTCTCGTCGTCCCCGAAGGCGCCGTCCTCGTCGACTCGACCGGCAGGAGTGTCGAGGACGTGGTCGAGGAGGTGCTCAAGTACCTGTGACAGACGGCGCGAGACCACGTTCACCGGCGCCGGCCCGACCGCAGGCGAGCGTCCCCATGCCTCGGCCACCCACCCGGGGTGAGCTGCTGCTCTACCGCGCCTGCCGGGCCGTCGCAGTGGGCGCGTCGGTGCTCTACTACCCGGGTCGGGTGATCGGCAAGGAGAACGTCCCGCCAGAGGGTCCCTACATCCTCGCCCCCGTGCACCGCTCCTACGTCGACTGGCTGCTCGTCGCCCGACTGACGAGGCGCCGGCTGCGCTACATCGTGAAGGCCGAGGTGTGGAAGTCGAAGCCGGTCGGGCGCTTCATCGAAGCTCTCGGCGCCTTTCCGGTGCACCGGTCGGGCGCAGACCGGGAAGCGCTCGAGAGGTCCTTGCAGGTGCTCGCCGGCGGCGAGCCGCTCGTGATGTTCCCCGAGGGCACGAGACGCACCGGTCCCGTGGTGGAGGACTTGCGGGAAGGCGTCGCCTACCTGGCACTTCGCGCCGGCGTCCCGATAGTGCCGGTCGGCATCGCAGGCAGCGAGGAGGCGATGCCGCGAGGGTCCGTACTGCCGCGGCCTCGCCGGATCACGTTCGTGGTCGGCTCCCCACTCGTCCCGTCCGTCTCCTCGCCACCTGGAGCCCCCGCCGCCGCCGGGACGCAGACGAGGCCGGCGAGGGTGTCGCGCCGGGCGATGAAGGAGCTGTCGGACGAGGTGCAGGCCTCGATCCAGCACGTGTTCGACGAGGCTCGCCGTGCGGCAGGCTCGAAGTCTGCCTGAGGTCGGGCCTGGGGCGAGCTTGAAGTAGCGTCGTTCGTTCTCGCCGAGCCGGCCGACGAAAGGAAGACCCGAGTGCGGGTACTCGTTACAGGAGGGGCAGGTTTCATCGGGCGGCAGACCGTCCGCGAGCTGCTCGAGCGTGGCGACGAAGTGAGCGTCATCGACTTGAAGCCGGCCGTCGACGAGGGTGTGAGGCACGTCCAGGGCGACATCCGCGATCCCGAGGCGGTAGCCGACGCCCTGTCCCCCGGGACCGAGGCGGTGGTCCACCTCGCCGCGCTGACCCGGGTGCTCGATTCGATGAACGACCCCGACGGCACGTTCCGCACGAACCTTCTCGGGACACACCTCCTCCTCGAGCGTGCGCGGGTGACCGGTGCCGCGGCGTTCGTCCTCGCCTCCACCAACGCCGTCGTGGGCGACGTCGGCCGCACAGTCATCCACGAGCGGATGCCGACGCGCCCTCTCACCCCCTACGGCGCGACGAAGGCGGCGGGCGAGATGCTGCTCTCTGCCTACGCGGCGAGCTACGGGGTGAAGACGGTGGCCCTCCGCTTCACGAACGTCTACGGACGCGGGATGCAGCTGAAGGACAGCGTCGTCCCCCGCCTCATGCGTGCAGCCCTCAACGGCGGCGGGATCCAGGTGTACGGCGACGGCGAGCAGGTCCGCGACTACGTCTACGTGGCCGACGTCGTGAAATCGATCGAGCTCGCCGTCGCCCTTCCGGGGGCCGACGTGCTCACGATCGGATCGGGCCAGTCGATCTCCATGAACGAGCTGCACCGCATCGCCTGTGAGGTGACCGGCGTCGACATCGGCAAAGAGCATGTCGAAGCAAAACAGGGCGAGATGCCAGCGGTCATCGTCGACAACACGCACGCTCGCGAGATGGGATGGTCACCAGATCACGACATCGCTTCGGGCATGGCGGCCACGTGGGAGGACTTCAAGGCGTCGCCCTGAGCCCGTGCCCGTGTCCGGTCGGGGCGGCCTCCGGTCGGCGCGGCCTCCGGTCGGGGCCGCGTAAGGCGTCCGGCGTCCGGGTCAGCCGGTCGTCAGCCGCCGAGCGCCAGCGGCACGCTCAGCGCCTGGGATATGGACCAGCCGTCGGACTCCAGCCGATAGATCTCGACGATGTCGCTCCCGTTCCTCGTCGCGAAGGCATAGAGCTGCAGGTAGTCACCGCTCGCGGCCGCGGCGAGGCCGCTCGTGTGCGTGGGTGGGCTCGCGTAGGAGGTCCAGCCGGCGTTCACCCCTGTCGTGACGTCGACCGGTGCCCCGCCCCCGGCCCAGTAGACCCAGCCCGTTCCGCCCGCATGTTCCACGAACGGCTCGGTGAGCGGCGTGTCGCTCGCTTTCGGGAGTGCGACGGGCCGGCCGACCGACCAGCTGGTCGAGCCGGAGGGTAGATAGGCCGCCTCGAGGACCTGGCCGTGAGCACCTGAGACGACGAGAAGGGCGCTCAGAGCGGCCGACCCCGAGGAGAGATCGAGCACCGCGACGGTCGAGCCCTGCAGCGATCGAGGGGCCGCGGCGAGGAGGGCGATCTTGCCGGGCGGTCCGGCGAAGACGGGCACGACACCCTTGCGCGAGCTCGCGCCGGCGAGCACGGCGGCTCGGAGGCGGGAGGACCAAACGACCGCTGTCAGCCGGGTGAGGCCCGCACCCCCGAGGGTGGTGCGGAGCGACTGGATCGACTCCGTCGCCGACCCCGTTCGAGGTCCCGCTGCCCGGGCCTCCGTGCCCCCCCCGAGCAGCGCGGCGTATTCCGACCCGGGGCCGGCCGCGAGGGCAGCCGGGCTCGATTCGAGGTCGCTCTCGATGATCCCGGCCGCCCGCCACCGGGCCGTGACAGACGCCTTCCTCGCGAGCGGGGTGTAGGTCAGCCGTTCGCTCGGCCGGAAGGCGGCGAGCATGCCGGCGTTCGCAGCCGGTGCGAGCACGACTCCGCCGTTGTCGGCCACCCCGGGTGGAGTGTCGAGCTTCCAGCGAGCAGTGCCGGAAGCAAGGAAGAGGACCTGCCAGTAGCCGGTGGTCGGGACGGTCGCGAACGTGCCCTGTTTCGTGACGAGAGAAGTGGCAAGGCTCGGCCGCAGCACCTCTGCGGGCGTCCCTGTCGAGGCGGGCGCGGGCGAATTGGAGCAGGCGGCGGCCGACAGCGCCAAGGCGGTGAGCGCACCCGCGGTCAGTAAGCCTGCCCTGCCCGACCGCAGAGATGCAGCGAAGGGGATCCGGCCGGACCTGCTCACGCCGAGTGCAGCGCCCGCACAGCGGCACTGGCGAGGAGGCTCGAGAAGGAGGATTCGTACGACGAGGTGCCGGGCCCGGGGTTCGAGCTGAGTATCTCCCGCGTCCTGCCGAGAGGGTCGATCACGTAGAGGATGTCGGTGTGGGCGATCATGGCGCCGGCCGGAGAGACGCTCACCGTCACGCCGAAGCGCTCCCAGGCCTGCTGCAGCTGGCCGAGCGAGCCCGTGAGGAAGAACCAGTTGTGGAGCGAAGTCAGGCCCTCCTGGCGGTCGAAGGCCTTCATGTACACGGGCGCTCGGTAGAGCGGGTTCGCCACGATCGCCACCAGCTGCACGTGGCGCGCCTCGGGGCCGAGCTCGGCATCCACGCCCTTCAGGTACTGGGCTATGAGGGGGCAGTCGAAGTTGCACACAGGGTCGAGGAACGTGAGGAGCACCGCCTTGCCCCGCAAGGAGGAGAGCGTGACCGTGTGACCGTTCTGGTCGACGAGGGAGAACGAGGGCGTCGGCCCCACCGTCCAGTTGGTCGAGCCGGCGAGTGCCTCGGCGAGGATGGGGTCCGCCGTCCGGTTGGTCGAGGCTACGGCCATCGGGAGCGCCCCGACGGCGACGACACCGATGGCCGCGAGGCCGAGCACGATCCGCCCGAGGCCTCTCATGACGCCCGGGCGGCCGCTCGGGCCTGCACTGTGCGCGGGCGCGGTGGGCGAGGCGGCAGCAGCACCGGCCAACCGAGGTGCCGGGCGGCCGAGGAGGGCGACCTCGCTCGCAAGGGCGAGGAAGAGGAGCGGCAGCATGGAATTCGGGTCCGTCCCGAGCCCGCCGAAGAAGCCGCAGTCCTGCACGAGCACCCAGCCGGCGAAGAGGAAGAGGACGGCCGGCGGGACGGCGGCCCGGACGACCTTCGGCCGCGCGAACAAGAAGGCTGCGCCGAGTGCGCCGAGCACAACGACGGCGAGCAGGTTCAGGGCGACGCCGTGTCCTGAGGCGAACGACCCGAACGACGCCACGATCGAACGCACCGTCGAGGGCTGCGGCGTCGCCGACATCTGGTTCACCATCCGGGCGATAGCGCCGTCGTGGTTCGACCAGAAGCTTCGCCCGGGCCAGGCTTGGAGGACGGCCATGCCGAGGAGGAACAAGCCGAGGCCGCGCACGAGGAGCCGCCCGAGGCGCGGCGACCAAGCCCGCTCCGGCAGGGCGAGCAGCCCGCCGGCGACCGCGTAGAAGAGAACCGCGCCGGGGAGCCCGAACAGGAAGGAGGCGCCCGGGGCGAAGATCCCCCCGAAGCTCTCGGCGAAGACCCAGACGAGGAGGGCCCAGACGGCGCTCGCCGCACCGGCGAAGCGGGAGAGGCGGCCGCGTCGGGCGACGGCAAGCCACAGCCCGAGGCCGACCTGGATGAAGACCGCGGCGGCAGCCGCCTGCACCGGGTGGTTGCTCCACGTCGCCGCTCCGAAACCCACCGCAGTGCGCACGAACCCCGGCGACGCCGAAGCCGTCGGGTCGATCACCTGGCTCACCATGCCGAGCGGCAGGGCGGACTGCAGCTGGAGCAGCCCGTCGAGCAACCAGAGCGCCGCGAAGCTGTAGCGGAGCAGCTTGCGGGCGAGGGGCTCGAGGCTCTCCGGCGGGGAGTCGGGCTCGCCGGAGTCGGCGGCCACCGAAGGAGCGGCTCCGCCGAGCGTTCCCGCCGCCCCGCCCCGACGGGCGGCTCCCCTGTAGCTCCGGGCGAGCGACGAGATCGACAGCACACTCCAGGCCAGCGCGAGGACTCCGAGCAGGCCGAGGACGATGAACAGGTCCCGGAAGAGAGCCGAATGGAACGCGGCGACAATGGTCGGGTTCGTGGCCTGAACCCCACTACCCATCCCGGGCATGTGCCTACGTCTCCTCCGTGCTTCTTGCCGGCGATGCCACGCCCGAGAAAGAGCCGGCCGCACCGCCGTCGCGAGGCAACCTGCGCCTCGGCGGGCTACAGCTTGCCGGACAAGCGTTGCCCGCGGTGCTCACCTCCGCAAACCGGGGCGTGAGTGGAGAAGGGACTGTACCGTCTGGACGGTATAGTTTTGCCATGGCAAGGGCGAGCGAGACGCGGGACCGGATCCTCCGGGCAGCAGAAGACGTCGTCGTCCGCGACGGCGTCTCGCATCTCACGCTGGACGCCGCGGCGGCCGAGGCCGGCGTGAGCAAGGGCGGCGTGCTGTACCACTTCCCGTCCCGAAAGGCGCTCGTGTCGGCCATGGTCGAGCGCTTCACGGAGAGCTTCGACGCCGACCTCGTGCGCTTCGGGGCGAACGATCCTGCGCCGGGTTCCTTCACGCGCGCCTACATCGAGGCGGAGGTGCAGCCCACCACCGAGCCGGGTGCGTGCCACGACCGCCGCC
>JAJYVX010000121.1:6249-9372 GCA_021791795.1 Actinomycetes bacterium
CAGCGCTCTCCTCGCCGGGATGGCCTCCGATCCCGAGCTCCTCGCACCGCTCAGGGCGCGTTTCGACGCATGGCACGCCTCCATGCTGCGCGACGGGCTGCCCGCCGGCGTGGCCATGATCGCCCGCTTGACCGTCGACGGGCTCTGGCTGACCGACCTGTTCGAGCTTGCACCTCTGAGCACCCGCCGGCGCGACGAGGTGGCGAGGTCGCTCCTGGAGTTGGTCGAGCACTCCATCTCCGTCGCGGCGGGTGCGCGATGATCCTCCGCCACGACCGCACGCGCTCCTACGGCGGCACGCCGGAGGTGCGGCGCATCGTCGCGGCGGTGTCCATCTCCGAGTTCGTGGAGTGGGCGGGCGCCGCTGCCGTGCTGCCGCTCATGCCTGTGTACCTGCGGCACCACGGCTCGTCCGTCGCGCTCGTCGGGTTCACGATGGCGGCGTTTTTCGCCGCGGCCGTGCTCGTGCAGTACCCGCTCGGGCGACTCTCCGACAGGATCGGCCGGAAGAAGGTGCAGATAGGAGGGCTCATCGTCTACGCGGTGGCCAGCATCCTCTTCGGACTCATCGTGAGCCCTGTCGGAGCGTTCGTCTTCCGCGCCCTGCAGGGTGCCGGCGGGGGAGTGGTCGACGTGGCGAACGCCGCCACGGTCGGCGAGGTGGTGCCGGAGCAGTATCGGGGCCGCGCCTTCGGCGCGCTCTTCGGCTCCCGCACCGTCGGCATGGCCATCGGGCCCTTCTTCGGCGGGCTGTTCGGGCTCGGCGGGATGGAGTGGATGTTCTTCGCCGCGGCCGCCTGCGCGCTGTTCGCCGCAGTGCCGATCAAGCTGTTCGTCCCGAGCGGCTCCCGTCACGCCGGCGTCACGATCCCGGCGAAAAGGACTCCGCTCTGGCGCAACAACTCCGCCCTCGGAGCGATCGTCGCCTTCCTCGCGGGCGGATTCCTCATCGGCATGTACGAGACCTGCTGGAGCCTGCTCCTCAACCTGCGCGGTGCGCAGACCTGGGAGATCGGGCTCTCGTGGACACTGTTCGCCTTCCCCTTCGCCGTCATGTCGATGCCCGCCGGTTGGCTCGTCGACCGGCTCGACCGGCGATACCTCACGTACATCGCCATGGCGGGATCGGCGGCTTTCGCTGCTCTGTACCCCTTCCTTCACTCGGTGGCGCTGCTCGTGGCCCTCGGCGCGGTCGAGGCCATCACAGTGGCCATCGGTCAACCGGCCGAGTCCTCCCAGCTCTCCCAGTCGGTGGCCCCGTACGACGTCGGGCGCGCCCAGGGCGCCGCTTCGAGCGCCCAGACCGCCTCCACGGCGGTCGCCGCCACGGCGTCAGGCGCCCTCTTCGGCATCGATCCGCGCATCCCGTTCCTGCTCGTCTCGGCGGCGATGTTCGTCGCCATCGGCGTGATCGCCCTCCTCTGGCGAACCGTGCCCGGTCGCGGCCCCATCCTCGCCCTGCTCACGTCGGAGGTCCACGGAGACCGAACCGGTGCGACTGCAGATTCGGCTGCCGGTGCGGCCGTGGGCGTTGGCGTGGGCATGGGCATGCGCGGCGAGGGGACGCCGGTGACGGTGCCTCTCGAGACGGTGCCGCTCGAGGGTGCCGGCGGCTCTATACCGCGCTTCGAGCAGATGCGGTGAGTCGGCGACTCTTCTCCCGCTCGCGCCACCAGGTGCGGAGGAGAACTCTCCCGTAGCGCAACCCGTAGGCGAAGTTGCCGCCCTTCTTCGAGGCGCCGGTCACCCTCGTCCGCATCGTGACCGGGACCTCCTCGTAACGGCAGCCCGCCATGATGGCGCTGATGAGCAGCTCGGACGCCTGGTACTGCGGCTCTTCGAGGTCGATGCGGGCGGTCAGGGCGACCGGGAACGCCCGGATGGGGTTCGCCGTGTCGGTGACCGGCGTGCGGCAGAGGACGGAGACCAGCGTCGCGTAGACGACGACGCCGACGTTCCGCATGAGGTCCGTGCCGTGCGTCTCACCGAGGCGACGGGAGCCGTTCACGAAGTCGGCCTCGCCGGTGACCACCGGGTCGAGTGCGGCGGCGATGTCGTCGGGGTCGGCCTGCCCGTCCGCGTCGGCCGTCACCAAGTAGCGGGCTCCGCGCTCCCGGGCGAGCCGGTAGCCGAGCCGCAGAGCAGCGCCCTGGCCGCGGTTGACCGGGGCGATGACGGCGAGGTGGCCCGCATCGCGCACGATGCGGCCCGTGCCGTCGTCTTCGCCGTCGACGACGACGACGACGGAGGTGTCGAGACCGTGGATCACCGGCGGCATGCCCTTCACGACCGTCTCGATGCAGTCTGCCTCCTTGTAGGCGGCCATGACGATGGCGACCGGGTTGAGGGTGAGGTCGCCGTGGAAGGCGGCGAACTCGTCCAGCGCGACCCGGTCGACCAGCTCGTCGGTGGCCCGCCTCCGGCTGGCCGCCCTCGTGTTCACGAAGCGATCGGCGCGCGCAGGTCCGGCCTGAGCACGCGGGCGGCGGGGGTGGAGCGGTCGGCGACCGTGGGGAGGCTCTCGGGCGGCGCCGTGCCGGCGGCGAGCGAGGCTGCCACGGCCGCGGCTCGGAGCAGGTCGCGCAGCTCCGGTGGCGGGGGGAAGTACTCGTCCTCCGCCATCACGTGCACCGTCTCGACACCGTCCGCCGGCGCGAGCCGGGCCACGACGGCCTCGACGAGCCACTCGGGTGCGGACGCCCCCGCCGTCACGCCAACGACACCGGACAGGTCGTCGGGGAGCTCCTCCGGCGAGTTGACCCGGATGACCCGTTCGCACCCGGACGAGGCCGCCACCCGGGCGAGCGACACGGTGTTGGACGAGTTCGCAGAGCCGATCACCACCACGGCGTCGCAGCCGGGAGCGAGCTCCCGCATGGCTGCCTGCCTGTTCGTCGTGGCGTAGCAGAGGTCTGACCGGCCGGGCATCCAGAGCTCCGGGAACCGGCGGCGGGCGGCGTCGACGACGCCGGACCACTCGTCGTGGGGCAGCGTCGTCTGGGCGAGCAGGGCGACCGGCGCGCTCTCGTCGACCGCCGCCGCGTCCACGTCCTCGGGCGTCTCGACGAGCCGCACCGCCTGCGGCGCCACGGCCATCGTGCCGACAGCCTCCTCGTGGCCCTC
>JAJYVX010000122.1 GCA_021791795.1 Actinomycetes bacterium
GGAAACGGCGCCCGCCGTGTCGACGGCGAGCTCATCCCCTACGTGGCGGTGGAGGGGTACGTGCGGGGGACGCTCGACTCCGATCCGGTCCTGTCAAAGCTGCTCTCGGAGGCGGCCGGCCGTCGTTGGCTCCTCGCCCCTCCTGCGCCGCTCCCGGAACCCGCCGTGCGCAGCCGGCTTGCCCGGTCGCCTCACTTCGTCGGCGTGCTGGAACAGATGGGCATGAGGGCGGACGAGGCGGTGATCGTGCCCGAGGCCGTCCGGGTGCGGCTTCGCCAGCTGCTCGTCGAGACCTACAGGGAGTTCGGCCGAGATCACGACGCGACGCTCATAGACGCCCCGCAAGACTCGAGTGACGCAGAGGGACTCCTCAAGGAGGAGTACTGGAGCACAGACGTGACCCACGCGAACGCCGCGTACGGGAGGCTCTACCTCTTGCGGTTGCTGGAGATCCTCGGTGCCTGAGCACCCCTACAAGCGTCTCGGGGACCGGGCGTTCTGGTCGAGGGGTGTGGCCGGCACCTTCGACGCCGCGGAGGTGGCCGATGCTCCCAACTTCCGGCTCGGCGGGGAGGACCGGTTCATGTCGGCGGGGTCGTGTTTCGCTGCGAACGTCCGCCGGTACCTCGAGGCATGGGGACTCACCTACGTGTTGACGGAGCAGGCTCACCCGGCCTGGCCGGAGGCAGGCGAAACGAACTACTACGAAGCCTTCAGCGCGAGGTACGGGAACATCTACACCGCCCGGCAGATGCACCAGCTGCTCCTCCGCTCGCTCGACCGCTGGAGGCCGGCCGAGGAGTACTGGGAGCAGGACGGCCTGTTCGCGGATCCGCTCCGACCGGGCCTGCGCAACAGGGCGAGATCGCTCGGCGAGCTGCGTGCCCTCACGGCCCAGCACCTCTCACGGGTTCGGCTCGCCGTCGAGCGGGCCACCGTCCTCGTGTTCACGCTCGGCCTCACGGAAGCCTGGCGCTCCAGGCTCGACGGAACCGTCTTCCCCGCCGCGCCCGGGACGGTCGCGGGCGAGTTCGACCCCGACAGGCACGAGTTCGTCAACTTCTCGCTCGACGAGGTCTCGGCGGACCTCGACGGAGTGGTCGACACGCTGCGGGAGATCAACCGGGACATACGCGTCGTCCTCACTGTCTCGCCGGTTCCGCTCGTCGCGACCGCCTCCGGCCGGCACGTCCTCGTCGCCACCTCGTACTCGAAGTCGCTCCTCAGGCTCGCGGCTGAGCAGGCAAGCCGGGACAACCCAGCGGTCTCGTACTTCCCCGCCTACGAGATTGCCCTCGGGCCGCAGTGGCGCGAACTGCCCTTCGAGGACGACCTCCGAAACGTGAGAGAACCTGTTGTCGCCGCCATCATGAACGGCTTTTGGGCAACGTACTTCGACAGGCCGCTCGCGCGACACGAAACGGTGGTGCAAACGGCTGTGCGCTTTGACCGACTGGTGGCGGCAGCGGTCGACGCCGAGTGCGAGGAGATGATGGCCGACGCGAAGTTGATCGCCGCCCGCAGGACAGATCGGCCGCGAGCCGGCCGAGGCGGAGGGCAGGGCGCGACCTCAGGTTGACCTGGCGTGCCGGAGTCCACGCCACGCTCTTACTCGGTCGTCGCGTACGTGCACAGTGCCCGACCGTGCGTCGGGCGGGAGTCGTGGAGTGACGTGAACGGGGCGGCTACCGTTGGCACCGGGGCGACGAGGGGAGTGCCGCAGTGAGGTCCAGGCATGCTGTGCCGCGGACGGAGTTCGGGAACGGCTCGATGTGCTCGAGTCACGTCCGCTCTCCGAAAGCATCCGACCGGACTCCTCTCAGGAGGAAACTTGGCGGCGCGCTGGCGGCGCTCCTCGTTCTGAGCTCAGCTGAGATCCTCTTCGGCGTCAGCTCCGCGACAGCCGCGGTGCACCGATCTGTGCCGGCCCCGGTGCCCGTCGGCGGTGCGCCGGTCGGGGTCGGGGTGGACCCGGTCACCGACACCGTGTACGTCGCCAACAACAGCAACGATTCCGTCTCGGTCCTCAACGGGACTACCGGCTCTCTCAGCGCCACGATCACTCTTCTGAGCGCTCCCTGGGGCGTGGCGGTCGATCCGGCAACCGACATGATCTACGTCACCGAGGTCGCCACGGCCCAAGTAGCGGTGATCGACGGTCGGACCGACACGATCAAGGCGATCCTCGACGTCGGGACGAATCCGTTCGGGGTGGCAGTCGACCCCGCGACCGACACGATCTACGTGGCCAACGGCGGATCGAACGACGTCTCGGTCATCGACGGCCAGACGAACGCCGTCAGCGCCTCAGCCATAAGTGTAGGGACCGGTCCCGATGCAGTGGCCGTCGACCCGTTGACCGACACCGTCTATGTGGCCAACAACAAAGGAGGCAGCGTCTCGGTCATCGATGGTGGAACGGGCGGCGTGACGAATACCGTGACCGTCGGGTCCAGTCCGAATGCCGTGGCGGTCGACCCGGTCACCAACACCATCTTCGTGGCCGACAACGCTTCGAACGACGTGTCGGTCATCACCGGGTCGACGGACGCTGTCGTGCCCGTTGCCGTGGGGAAAGGGCCGTCGGGCGTCACCGTCGATCCCGCCACCGATCTCGCCTACGTGACCGACAACGGTTCGAACGACGTCTCGGTGATCGACGGGGCGACCAACACGGTGGGGGCAACCCTGAACGTCGGCAACGGGCCGTCGGGCGTGGCGGTGAGCCCACCGACCGATACCGTCTACGTCGCCAACACCAAGGACAACGACGTCTCCTTCTTGGACGGGGCGGCCTACACGACGACCGCCATCGTGGGCACCGGCGAAGGCCCCAGCGGCGTGGCGGTCGATCCCGCGACCGACACCCTTTACACCGCGAACTCGAATGCGGGCACCGTCTCGGTCATCAATATGGCGAGCAACACCGTGACGGCCACCGTGTATCTCGGCCCCACTGTTCCTTCGGGCGTCGCCGTCGACGTCGCGACCGACACCGTCTACGTGACGGAGTCCTTGACCGACGAGGTCGCCGTCATCAACGGGGGCTCGAACCAGGTGATACAGACGGTCGGCGTGGGCACATTCCCGAGCGGGGTGGCGGTTGATCCTCTGACCGACTCCATCTACGTCGCGAACCTCGCTGCGAACAGCGTCTCGGTGATCAACGGGGCGGCGAACAAGGTCGTCGCCGTTGTTCCAGTCGGGTTCCAGCCGTCCGACGTGGCGGTCGACCCGGTGAGCGATGCGATCTACGTCGCGAACGCGATATCAGACAACGTCTCGGTCATCGGCGGAGTGAAGAATCTCGTGACCGCCACGGTGGGCGTGAGCGGTCAACCTGTGAAACTGGCAATCGACCCCACCACCAACACGGTGTATGTCACCACCGTCTCTGACAACGTCCTCGTCATCGACGGAGCGACGAACACGCTCGCGCCGAGCATCAACGTCGGCACCACCACCATCGGCATCGCCGTCGATCCCGCCACTGACACCGTCTATGCAACGAGTAACGGTCCCCCGAGCGTCCTCGTCATAGACGGCAAGACGAAGGCGGTGACCGCCGTCGTGGCCCTCGGCGTGGGCGCACCGGAGGCGGTGGCGGTCGACTCTTCGACCGACCTCGTCTATGTGGTCAACGACAGCCTCAACACCGTCTCGGTGATCGAAGGCGGGTCGCCGGTCGCGCCGAGCGTGTCCTCGGTCGCGCCGAGCTCGGGTCCCGTCGGAGGCGGCACGGCCGTCACCATCACGGGGAGCGGCTTCATCCCCGCCTCGACGGTCGTCGTCGGAGAGGGGGGTGGGCCGACGCGCGGCGCCGTCATGGCGGCGAACGTGCAGGTCGACTCCTGGAACCAGCTGACGGCGGTGATGCCCCCCGGTACGAGAGCGGGAACCTTCTTCGTCTACGCGCTGACTGGTCCGGCCTCCTCTCGTCCTGTCGCGGCCGGCCGGTTCACCTACCTCGTCCCGGTCGTGGACAGCCTCGGCACCAACCGCTCCGGCTCGTTCCTCGGGAACACGAGCGTGACGATCTTCGGATCGAACTTCACCGCCGGCGCCGAGGTCGAGATCGGACAGGGGAACGCGCGACCTGTGGTCGCGCGGAACGTGGACGTGATCAGTCCGACCGAGATCAGCGCGCTCACCCCGCCAGCACGACGAACCGGCACCTTCGGTGTCTACGTCGTCGAGAGCGGCGTCTCGAGCAGGCTCGACACCAACGCCATGTTCACCTACCTGGCGCCGCATCTCATCTCGGTCACCCCGAACGCCGGCGAGATGGCTGGGGGCACCTTCATGACCATCGACGGCACCGGCTTCTTGTCCTTCGTGCCCATGCTCAGCCGTGCCGACCTGAGCTATCTGTCGATCGGCGTCTACATAGGACAGGGCAGCGGCCTGCGCACTGCCGTTCCCGCGACATCGGTGAGCCTCGCCTCGCCGACTCAGATCACCGCTTATACGGGCGTCGCCACGCGCCCGGGCACTTTCGAGGTCTACGTCGTCATCGACGGAGTGGTGAGCACCGGAAGAGTCCTCTTCACCTACACGAAACCGATCTGCGTCGTGCCCGGCGAGGCCCGCGGCGTCTCGAGAATGCTCTGTCCCTGACCCGTCGCGGACCAGATGGGCACCTGCGAGCCACGAAGGGGCCGGCGAGCCACCTGTAGCCTCGGCTGCGTGGGTACCGGCAGTGCGGCGGTGGAGGATGTCTCCGGAGAGGCGAGGGTCAGGCCGCGTCGAGACGCGGATCTACCCCGGCTGGCAGGCGTCCTCCGCCGCGTGCACGAAGAGGACGGCTACCCGCGCCAGCTCCCGCCTGACGTCGAAGCTTGGATGACGAGCGAGCGCGCCCGCTCGAGCTGGGTCGCGACGCTCGGGGACCAGGTCGTCGGACAGGTCTCGCGAGCTGTGGCGGAGGGCGACCAGGCGGCTCCGCTCTGGTGCCGGGCGACGGGGAGGAGCATCGAGGAGCTCGCAGTGGTGAAGCGGCTCTTCGTCGACCCCTCGACGCGAGGCCGCGGGATCGGCCGGAGGCTGCTTGACACCGTGTTGGACGATGCCCACAGACTCGGCCTGCATCCGGTGCTCGACGTCGACGTCCGGAGCGTGGGGGCGAGGCGGATGTACGAAGGGGCGGGCTTCGCCTACATCGGCGATGCCGAGCTTGCCTGGAGTCACGGCGGGGTGTTCGTGGCTGCATGCTATGTCGGCCCGCCCTCGCCACCGGCGCTTCGCTCCGAGCCTGCAGGGCGGTGACCGAGGCAGCCGGAAGCGGGAGCGAGGCCGGCGGGCTCGGCGCCCGGTCGGCGCCGCTCCTCGTCGCCGCCGGCGCCGTCTCCGTGCAGTTCGGCGCAGCCATCGCCACCCACCTCTTCCACCGGGTAGGACCGGCGGGTGCAGTCACGCTCAGGCTCGTCCTGGCGGCGGCCGCCCTCGCCCTCGTCAACTGGCGGGAGGGACCGAGGCTCCGCCAGCTCGGAGAACGGCGGGCAGACATGTACGTCGCCATCGGCTTCGGCCTCGTGCTCGGGGCGATGAACCTCTTCTTCTACGAGGCGATCGCCCGCATCCCTCTCGGTGTCGCCGTCACTGTCGAGTTCGTCGGTCCCTTGGCCGTGACCATCGGCTTGTCCAGGCGACGCTCCGACGTCTTGTGGGCTGTGCTGGCTGCCGCAGGGGTCGTCCTCTTGGCCGGCGGCGACGCGCTCGGTGCGGTGAGGCATGTGGACTTGGCTGGGGTGGGTTTCGCCCTTGGGGCAGGCGCGTGCTGGGCGGGCTACATCCTCCTCAACGCCGAGACGGGACGCCGCTTCGGCGGGACCTCGGGGCTCGCCATCGCCATGGGCGTGGGCTCGCTCCTCGTCCTGCCGCTCGGACTCTCGCAGGCAGGACCGGTCCTGTTCCAGCCCTACGTGCTCGGCCTCGGTCTCGCCGTCGCCCTGCTCTCCTCCGTGGTGCCCTACTCGCTCGAGCTCATCGCCCTACGACGGGTGAGCGCCCGGGCGTTCGGCATCCTTCTCAGCATGGATCCGGCCATCGCCGCGCTCGTCGGGCTCGCCGTGCTCGGCCAACGCCTGACGTTCACGGAGGTAGCCGCGCTCCTGCTAGTCGTCGTGGCGAACGTGGGGAGCCACGTCTTCGACACCCGAGGGCCGGCCGTCGCGGGCAGTGGATGATGCAGGCAGCGATATTCGGAACCGATCGTTCCGCTTGGGGAGCTACGTACTCGCGAGCGACCCTTGATCGACGCTCGCTTCCGGCGACCCCCCAGCCTGATGCGCCGGCCCATCACAGGCATGGTGCCTCACGACCGGCCGACACCCACCGCTCCACCGTCGTCGAAGTGGACGGAGTCGCCCACGTACATGCACGCGGAAGGCTCGAGTCAATCAACGCGTCCGACGTGAGCGTCCGACCCGGTCCAGGTACGCCGGCCGACTACCTCGCCAATCGTCGCCCCCGGGCGAGGGCCAGTTGAAGCACCCTGGGCTCGTTGGAGGCCCCCGTTCATTGGACTCCAACCGCTTCCTGGTCGGCCTGTAGGAAAGCGTAGAACTCCGCTTCGTACTCCGCGGGGCGGGACGTCGCCGCAGTGGGAGTGCAGGCGTTCGTTGTTGAACGAGGGCCGTACGATGGCCAACGGCGACAACCGCTCTTGGACCCCTCCCGTCACGGGCGATCAGCCTTGTGGGAGGGGTCCTCTCGCGTTCAAAGGACCCTGATCCTCGCCGCGGAGGCGGTCAGGGAGACCGGGGTGCCCATCGGGTATCGGGGGGTGGTCATCAACGACTGCTTGGCGCGCTACTGGACACTGCGGACCGCCCGGCACGGGATCTGCGCCGCGCACCTGCTGCGCGACCTCACCGCAGTCGCCGAGCACACGGCTCAACGCCAGTGGGCGTCGGGTCTCGCCGGGTTGCTTGTGGAGATCAAGAACGCCCGCGACGACGCCCGCGCCCGCGGCCTGGAATCGTTGGCTCCGACCCTGCGACGAGCCTTCAACACCCGCTACGACACCCATGGTAAGACCTTCTAGATATCAGACTGATAATCCCGAGGATTTCCTGCGAGAATCGCCCTATGACAGAGCACAGTCTTGGTCATGACGCTTCGGTGCTCCTCGCCTTCCGGGGCGACAACGTCCGGTCGTTCCGCGACGAGTTCGAGTTCTCCCTCGTGGCGTCGGCTCTGGCCGAGAAGGAAGTGGTGCGCCAGGTGGCATGGCGAGAGGGCGGCCGGCTGGTTGGGGTGCTGCCGGGCGCGGCGGTGTTCGGCGCGAACGGGTCCGGCAAGTCGAACCTCGTGAAGGCGATGGACGACATGCGTGTCCACGTCCTGCACTCCTTCCGGGCGGGGAGCCCCACCGACGGGATCCCCGGAGGCCGTTCTTGCTCGACCCCCAGGCGCGCCGTGCGCCCTCGCGCTTCGAGGTCGATCTCGTGCTCGCCGGCGTCCGCCACGAGTACGGCTTTGTGCTCGACGACGACCGTGTCCTCGAAGAGTGGGCCTACCGCTACCCGCACGGGAAGGCGGCGCTGCTCTTCCGGCGCCAAGCGAACCAGGTCGACCTCGGGGGGGGCGAACGGGCCAAGGGCCGAGCCGTCACCGAACTGCTCCGGCCGAACGCATTGTTCCTTTCGACCGCGGCGTCAGCCAACCACCGGGCGCTGCTCCCGCTGTACGGGTGGTTCGGACGCAACCTGCGCCTGGCCGAGGCGCACAGCCGGCCGTCCCGCCAGGCCCTTACGACTCAGCTGCTCGATCAAGACATCCAGCGCGAGCAGGTGCTTGCGCTGCTGCGGGCTGCTGACCTCGGCGTCACCGGGGCAAAAAAGCACGACCTCGACCCGGTGATGAGAGATCGCCTCCAGCGCGCCGTGCGGATCCTTGCCGGGGTAGAGGGCGAGCCCGACGGCTCGGAGGAAGGGCCCGCCTTTGCTGAACTCGGGGTCCGACTCGTCCATCAAGGAGTCGGCGGGGAGGTCGAGCTCGATGCAGGCGACGAGTCGCTCGGTACGCTCGTGTGGTTCGGCCTGGTCGGCCCAGTGGTCGAAGCCCTCGCCGACGGCGCAGTGTTACTGGCCGATGAGCTCGACGCCAGCTTGCACCCCGCCCTCGTCGCCGAGCTGGTCCGCCTGTTCCAGGACCCGGCGACGAACCCTCGCCGCGCCCAGCTCGTGTTCAACTCCCACGACGCCGCGCTGCTCGGCGACTCGACGGGGGAGCGCCTTCTCGGCCGCGATCAGATCTGGTTCACCGAGAAGCGACGAGACGGCAGCACCCGACTGTACGCTCTCGCCGATCTCGACCCGCGCAAGGAGGAGGCGGTCGGTCGCCGCTACCTGTCGGGCCGTTACGGCGCGACGCCGATCCTGTCGCGCCAGGAGTTCGACGTCGCCGCCGAGCTCATCGGCTCCGGCGATCGGACGTGAGCCGCGACGGGAAGGGGACCGCGTCGCCGCGTGTCGGCGGCCGAACTCCGCCGAGAGCTGCTCGTCTTCGTGGAGGGCCTCCGGACCGAGGAGATGTACCTCGTCGAGTGGCATCGTCGCTATAGAGACCAGGTGCGGGTCACCATCGATCCCTACCGCGCCGGCCCGCTTCAGCTGGTCGAGCGCGCGGTGGCAGCGCAACGAGCCGAGGCCTACGACGCCAGACGCGGAAGGGGGAAAGATCACGACCAGATCTGGTGCGTGTTCGACTGGGACGAGCACCCCAACTTCGCGGCGGCGGTCGATCTCGCAGTGCGCCACGGCATCCGCCTCGCCGTGTCGAACCCGTGCATCGAGCTTTGGTTCCTCTTGCACTTCGAGGACCAGACGGCCTTCGTTGCTCGCCACGAGGTGCAGGCTCGCGCCGAGGCGGTCCTCCGCTGCTCCAAGGTGCTCAGTCCGGCCGCGCTCGAAGCGCTCGCCGATCGCTACGACGCGGCGAAGGAGCGAGCAATCCGCCTCGACGACAAGCACCACCGCGACGGATCACCGGCGGGGAGCAATCCGAGCAGCGGGTTGTGGAGAGTCGTCGACCAGGTCAGAGACGTGTGAGCAGCTGAGTCTTACGGGTGCGGCTCTTCTGGAGGGACTGGGTTCAAGCGGCTGCGGGGATGACCCCGCCGGCATAGCGGGATGCATGGACACGCCCGCGTTCGGCG
>JAJYVX010000123.1 GCA_021791795.1 Actinomycetes bacterium
ACCCCGGCGGTGAGGGCGACGAGCGCCCCGGCGAAGGCCATCGCGAGCCGGAGGGCGAGATCGTGGAGGCGGAACTGCTGCAGGAGCGCCTCGAGCAGGAACCACTCCGAGACGAAGCCGATCGTCGGCGGGAGCCCGGCGAGCGTGAGGGCGCTCAACCCGAACACGGTCCCGCTCACCGGGTGGCCGCGCCCGGCGCCCCGCAAGAGCTCGAGGTCGTCGGTGCAGGCATCGGTGGCGAGGAAGGCGGCAGAACTGAACAGACCGCTCTTCGCCACGGCGTGCGCAAGCACCTGGAGAGTGGCTGCCAAGAGCCCGACCGCTTCGAGGCCCGTGCTGGCCGTCGCCGCCCCTGCAAGGGCGACTCCGTACCCGACGACGATCAACCCGGCGTTCTCGACGCTCGAATACGCGATGGAGCGGCTCAGGCCCGACTGGACCGCGGCGAACACGACGCCGACGAGCGCCGTGATGCCGCCCAGTGCGAGCACCCCCACGACGAGCCAGATCGGAGGACGGCCGAGCAACGCGAGGAAGCGCCACAGCCCGTAGAAGCCGGCGTTGGCGGCGACGCCGGCTAGAGCCGCGCGGGCCGGTCCCTCGGTGGCTGGGTAGCCGAGAGGTATCCACACCTGGAACGGAAGCATCCCGACCTTCGCGCCGAATCCGATGATCACGAGGGCAAAGGCGGCGGCGTGCAACGCGCCGGGCCGAACATGGGCGAACGAGGCGAGCTCGATGCTGTGGCTCTTCGAGACGAGGAGGAGGAAGCCGACAAGGAGGGTCACCCCGCTCAGCTTCCCGATCCCGAGAGTCGCCCAGCTCGCCCGGGCATCCGATCCACTCGCACGCCGCGCCCCGGTGAGCACGTAGAACGAGACCGTCAGGCTCTCCCAGCCGAAGAGGAAGGAGAAGGCGTCTCCGGCTATGAGCACGACGACGAGAGAACCGAGCAGCAGCAAGAAGCCGGCGCCGGTCCCGCGTCCCTCGAGGCGCCCGGCAGGGTGCGACCAGCTGAGCATCGCGGCCGAGACGCAGACGGCGAGCCCACCGGTGAGGGTGAGGAAGAAGCCGGCCAGGCGGTCGAAGCGAACCGAGGTCGCACCGAGGCCGAGTGTGTAGCCGAGGGAGAAGGTGGCTTGCGGATGGAGCACGGAGGCGATCCCCGCCGCGAGCACCAGTCCGGATCCGAGCATCCCGGCCACATAGGGCACAGCTCGGGGAACCGGCCTCGACGGACCGGGGAAGAGGTCGATCAAGGCTCCGGTGGCGAGCACGACGAGCGCGGAGAGGACGAGCGCGCCGATCATCGGGTGGCGCCCGTCTCGACGAGCCCGATCGCGAGGAGTATCCCGTGCAGCAGGCTGAAGGGACTGGGCGGTGAGCCCGGGACGTACACGTCGACGGGCAGGTGCGCCTCGACCCCACCGGTTGTCGCGTAGGTGGGGTGGGCGAGGCCGCCGCTCGCGGCGTCGACACCCGCCGCGATGACGACTTTGGGATGAGGCATCGCCTCGTAGGTCCTGCGAAGGGGGCCCGCCATGCCGACAGAGCCGGCGCCGGTGACGAGGAGCATGTCTGCGTGCCGGGGCGAGGCGGTGAAGTGGATCCCGAGGCGCTGCACGTCGTAGACGGGGTTGAGAAGGGCAGCGACCTCCCACTCCTCCGATCCGTCCGAGCCGGCGTCCACGTGCCGGATGTGGACGGACCGACGGAAGGCCCGGACCCGCCTTGCCAGGTCCCGGCGCAAGCGGACAAGGCCCTCTTCGTCACCGTCGCCGGGTGGCACGACGAGAGGTCTCCGGCCGATGGTGGCGGTCTCGGGGTTCTCCTCGAAGGCGAAACGCGCCGGATCGGCTGCAACACAGCGCCCGCAGAGGATGCAGCGGTCGCGATGGAGGAAGATCGTGTCGTCCTCGATCGCGATGGCGCCGGTCGGGCAGAGCTCGACGATCTCGCGACCGTGTGCCGGCGCGTCTTGGCGGTGCACCGACACAGCGGCGCGGAAGCTCTCGCCGTAGCCGTCCGGCCGCCGCGGGTACGGCGTAGTGACGACGCCTTCTCTGAGGCCGCGCAGAACCCAGGGCATCAGCCCGCTGCTCCGGCCATCGACAGACCGAAGCTCGCCTCGATGAAGACGAAGTCGGTGAGGATGTCTCCCCGGAAGGCCTGCGGCAGGAGGGCGAGGTTGTGAAAGGAAGCGGTTCGAGGTTTCACTCGCCGGAGCCTCCCGGCGGACACCTCGACCAGATAGACGAGCTCACCCTGGGGCGCCTCTGCCGAGCCGAGGCCGATCCCGTCGACGACCGGCACCTCCTCGCGCCAACGCCCGCCCGCCGCCGCGCGTGGGAGCTCGTCGAGCGCCGCGCGCACGAGCCGGAAAGAAGAGGCCACCTCGTCGAGGCGGACGACTTGGCGGGCGAGCGCGTCGCCCTCGGCGCGGGTCTCCGCCGGCCGGAAGCCGAGTTGCCGGTACCTGCCGTACGGTCTCGCCTCCCGTACGTCACCTGCTACCCCGGAACCGCGTCCTACCGGCCCGAGCGCGCCGTGGGGAACGGCTACCTCGGCCGGGAGCAGCCCGGTGCGCCGGAGCCGGTCGAGGAACGACGGCGTCTGCATCAGCGCATGAGTGTCCTTCGCGACCGCCGCTTCGAGGCGCTCGACGCCGTCGAGGGCGCCGGCCGCGCCGAGGAGCGGCGGGCCGCTCACTCCACCGGGCACGACGACCCCCCGGGCGAACCGGTGCCCGCAGAGCTGTGCCCGGAGGCGCATGAGCCGCTCCTTGTGCAGCGTCAGGCGGGCATACGCGACCGCCTGCCCGGCTCCCTCGGTGTGGCGGATCACCGAGTCGAGATGGCATGCGATGCGCTCGAGCTCGGCGTGGACGACGCGCACGAGGCCCGCCCCCGGTGGCGGCTCGACACCGGCGAGGCCTTCGAGAGCCTCGCAGAAAGCGGTTGCATGAGCGACGGAGGCCGTCCCTTCCACCCGCTCGGCGAGAAGGACGCCGTCGCCGGCTGGGAGCGAGGAGAAGCGGCGCTCGATGCCCCGGTGCTTGTAGTGCACGCGAGTGCGCAGGTGCGGGATGTCCTCCCCGTAGCTCTCGACGAGATACTCGACCGCCTCGAACACGCCCGACCGGACCGGGCCGTATGGGATCGTGAAGAGTCCCTCGCCCGTCACGTGCGCCGGCAGCGGCGAGCAGTCGAGGGTGACCCGACCGCCCTCGGCGCCCGAGCCCGGCCGCGGGAAGGGCGGCTCGGTTCCGACAAGAGGAAGAACGAGCGGGTCGAGCCTCGGGTGGTCCACCGGCACGACGCCGAAGAGATCGTGGATCTCCCGCTCGTACCAGGACGCTGCCGGGATCGACGGCGTGAGGGACGGGTAGTGGCGCCTCCCCGGCGGGAGCTGCGCCGCGAGAAGCTCGAGCGATCCGCCGTGGGCGACGAGTGCTCGCAGGATCGTCGCGCCGTCGTCGCCCGCCGTGGCGAAGAGCCCGGCGAACCGTGCGCCCTCTGCCACGAGACCGGCCACGGCTGACGCCAGCTCGTCGGCGTCGACCTGCAAGAGCCGGGGAGCGGTCGTCATCGGGCTCCCCTCAGTTCCCCGGCCGCCCTTGTGAGCAGCTCGGACAGCTGGGCAGGCGGGTGGATGCCGAGGAGGACGAGCGCGGCGAGGCCGAGACCCATGGAGAGCGCCATCGTTGTGCTCACCTCGCCGCGTACGACACCGCTCGGGAGCGGGGTGAGCATCGTCTGGCTGGCGTACCACGAGAGCCCGAGGAAGGCGATAGTCACAAGCAGAAGGAGCACGGCGACAAGCGCGGTGGCAGAGGAGCCGAGCCCGCCCTCGACGATGAGGAACTCGCTGCGGAAGATCCCGAAAGGCGGCATCGCTGAGAGGGCGAGAACCGAGAGGAGGAACATCGGCCCGCTCCAGGGCAGGGCACCGATCCCACCTCGCACGCGCTCGAGCTCCTTGGTGCCGAACTTGGCGATCACGCTCCCCGCGCCGAAGAAGGCGGTCGACTTCGCCGCCGCGTGGGCGAGGACCTGCAGGAGGACGCCGACGACGGCGATCGGGGCGGAGAAGCTCATGCCGATGGCGAGGATCCCCATGTGCTCGATGCTCGAGTAGGCGAGCAGGCGCTTCAGGTCGCGCTGTCGAGCGAGGTAGAGAGCGGCAAGCGCGAGGGAGGCGATGCCGAAGACGAGGAGGACGCTTCTCGGGTAGGCCGGTCCGACCGCGCGGGTGGTCACCTGGTAGAAGCGCAGGATGCCGTAGAAGCTGACCGTGAGGAGGGCACCGGAGAGGAGGGCCGAGACGGGAGTCGGCGCTTCGGAGTGAGCATCGGGGAGCCAGGTGTGGACCGGGACGAGCCCCATCTTCGTCCCGAAGCCCACGACCGCGAGCCCGAACGCGAGGCGCACGACCTCCGGGTTGAAGTGTCCGGCGGCGGCCAGCAGCCGTGGGTAGAAGAGCTCGTACGACCCCCCGAGGCTCGCCGTGCCGGCGTAGTACATGACGAGGGTCGCGAGCAGAGCGACGCCGAGGCCCATCGAGGCGATCAGCACGTACTTCCATGCCGCCTCGACGGCGCCGTCGGTGTCGTCTGTGGCGACGAGCAGGGCGGAGACGACCGTGGTCACCTCTATCGCAACCCAGAGGAGGGTGAACCCGTTCACGACGGGGGCCATCACCATGGCCCAGGCGAAGAGGTTGAGGCCGGCGAAGAAGCGACGCGAGTAGTGGCGGGTCTCTCTTTCCGACGACCTCGGCTGCGCGTAGCCGACGGCGAAGATCGCAGTCGTGACGTAGAGGAAGGCGACGGCGAGGAGGAAGACGAGCGAGAGCGGATCCACCCTGAGCCAGCCGGCCAGCGCGGCGGCGTCGCCCTTCGACTCCAGGAGCGAGATCGAGAGCCCGAAGGTCGAGAGCCCGCCGGCGACGGTGAGCACCTTTGCCACCCGCATGGGCGCCGCGGCGGAGGCGACCGCGGCTGCGAAGGGGAGCACCATGAGGGCGATCAGGACGGCGCTCATCTCAACCCCGCAACTTCTCGAGTGCACGGGTCGACAGGCTCGCCGATCTGCCGTGATGCACCCGCATGAGCACGCCGAAGACGACGACGGCCACGAGCAGATCGAAGAGGAACGCCACCTCGGCGATGAGCGGCAGGCCTGCTGCGAGGACATAGCCGGCGAGCGAGACGCCGTTCTCGAGGGAGAAGAACCCGATGGCCTGCGAGACGACGTCCGAGCGCACGATGACGAGAAGGAAGGCGACGAGGATGACGGCCGCGGCGATGGCGAGCGCGAGGACCGGCAAGAGCTTCGAGTGGATCGGCATCGTGCCGATGACGAAGATGCCGAAGCCGGAGAGGACGATGGCGGACATCACCATCGAGGCGACGCCGAGGCGATGGCTGCCGGCGACGTCGTCGGGCGCCTCCCGAAGGACCCGGGACAATATGGCGGGCACGATCACGACCTTGAGGAGGAGCGAGAGGCTCCCGAGTACGAAGAGGTCGTTCACATGGCGCTCGGCGGCAACGATGAAGGCGAGCGCTGCGACGGCGAGGGACTGGAAGGCGTAGAGGTTCACCTGCGAGCGCGAGAGCGCCGAACGCAGCATGGCGAACTCGGACAGGAGCACGAGGATGGCGACCGTCTCCGCCGCGTCGGTCACGGCGGAGGGAGCGGTCACGGCGGCGAGCAGGCTCTCCACTCAGCCACCTCCGAGGTAGAGCACGAGCACGGCCAGCGCGGCGAGCAGGAAGGCTGCCGCCATGAACTCCGTGATCTTGAAGAGCCGGAGCTTCGAGAAGGCGTTGTCGATGACGGCGAAGATCGTCCCGACGCCGAGCGCCTTCGCGAGGAAAGCCGGGATGGCCAGTAGCACCGGTCCGAGCTGGCGGGAGCCTGCGAGACCCCACGGGGCGATGAAGACGTTGATCAGGATCACGTAGAGGACCATCTGCTTCATGGTCGAACCCCACTTCAACAAGGCGAGAGCGGGGCCCGAGTGCTCGAGCGTGCGAGCCTCGTCGATCATGCCGAACTCGAGGGTGCTGACGTGGGTCTCGACCGGGATGCGGCCGGTGTCGGCGAGGACTACGAGGAAGAAGGCGAACGCGGCGAGCAGGTGTGCGGGACGCACCGCCTGGCTCAGCGACGAACGCACGGCAGCGGCTTCGAAGTACGGCAGGTCGGTCCCGGTGACGAGGGCGACGGTGAAGGTGACGAAGAGGATCGATGGCTCGATGAGCGCCCCGAAGGTCATGGCCCGGCTGCTTCCGAGCTGGGCATACGGCCCGCCGGTCTCCGCGGCGGCCAAGGCGACCGAGAACCCGGCCAGCGCGAGGACGAACCCGCCGCCGAGGATGTCGCCCATGTAGCCGAGGGGAAGAGGGAAGCTCGTGAGAACGGGGATGAGGAGCGGCACCGTGAGGTAGCACACGAAAGCGACGACGGGGGCTGCGAGGAAGACGAAGCTCGAGTCCTCCGGCACGAGCGTCTCCTTGCGGAACAGCTTCGCGATGTCGTAATAGGGCTGGAGCACCCGCGGGCCGCGCCTTCCCTGCAGGCGGGACTCGATCTTGGCGATGGCACCGGAGAGGAGGGGCGCGAAGACGAGGATCGTCAGGTCCTGCAGGACCTGGATCTCAGCCGGCGCCAGCTCGACTCCTGACACTCCACCTCCACGCAGCTCTCCGGGTTGCGCAGAGGCCATTAGCCAAGGTGGCGGTTCGGGCCGGACAACCGGAGCGCGCTCGCGGCGCGGAGCCCGCCGGAGCCTCATCCGGCTGGGAGCAGTGTACCGCTCGCCTGCCACCAGCCGATGACTTGGTAGTGGGTCAGTTGGTCAAGACCGAACTGATCCCAGTGCCGACGACTTCTCCCGAGGAACGTGAGCGTGCTCGGGCGAGCCCGCGACGGATCCTCAGAAAGTGGCCACTTCCTCCCGGTCGGGGGCGTCGGCGTCGAACGGGTCGCCGTCGGGCACGAAGGCGGTACGCCCGCGCCCGGCCCTGCGGTACGGGTACCACAGCCCGTCCCGGCCGTAGCGCAGCTGGCGGTCGCCGAGGGTGACCCGGTTCCTCCACACGGTCGCCCCGCTGCCGAGCAGCTCCCGCCCGCGCGACATCGCCCCGGCAGGTGGCTGGACCGGCTCGATGAGCACGAAGAGCCCCTCCCGGCCGCCGTGCCGCCAAGCGAGCGCCGACCGGACGAGGTCGAAGGGCGCGACTCCCGCAGCGGTTGCGAGCGCTCCGAGCTGGTCGTCCGGTGTGCCGGGACGGAGGAGTCCTGCTGCACGGCGCGCGAGGTCCTCGGAAAAGGCGAGCTCGAGGCCCGTCGTCGCCGCACCCCGCGCGAGCTGCAGGGCCCGTTCTGCCGTGTCGGCGGCGAGGAGTTGCAGGCCCGCAGAGGTGAGCCCGGCACCGGCCGGCGGATCTGTCGCCAGCACGGTCGGATGCCCCGGTCTCGACGGGGGTAAGGGGATGGGCGGCAACGGTGGGCGGCCGGTCCCGCCCGCAGCCGTCCACCGTGCCCAGGCGTCGCGGGCGGGCACTCCTCCGTCCTGCGGCCATGACGGCGCATCTGCCGCGCTGACGGCTGCAGCAGGGTCGCCCGACCTGTCGCCTGCAGCCACGCGGCTCGCGCGCAGCCCGGCGAGCAGGTGTTCACGGTCCCGCCCGCGCATGAGGAACAAGAGGAAGGGATCGGTGTCGAGCGTGTCGGCGACGAGATAGCAGACGGCGGCCGAATGCTTGCAGGGGTCGGCCCAGTCGGGACACGAGCATCGGGGTTGCAGCTCACCGGCGACAGGGAGAAGGTCGATGCCGGCGTCGGCGAGATCGGCTGCGACCTCGGGCGGCATCTCGCCGTCGAGGAGCGCGGCGAGGTGGCCGGCCTGCCGACCGAGCGCAGCCAGCGCGATCTGCCACTCCTCTTCCGAGTACCGGCGAACTCTGACTGTCACCTTGTAGGGCGTGGCGCGCGAGCCCTGCACTCTCGCGATCACCTCGCCGGCGTTCACCTCGAGGTCGTCGACTGCACCGGTACGGGCGTAGGTGCGGCCCCTCGGCAAACGGTTCTGGTCGAGGCGGGCGCGCTGCTCTATGGCGTCGACCCACGCCTGTCCCCACCAGGTGGCACCGAACGGCCGCTTGCCGGCGGCGCGCCAAGGTCCGGACCCCGGGCGGCGCTTCGGCTTCGGGGGGTACCAGCTCATGGCTCCACCGTCCCCGAGCCGAGCCGGACGAGGGAGGCGAGCTCGGCGTTGCTCAGGCTGCCGATCCACGATTCGCCCTCGCCGACGACGGCCTCGGCAAGCTCCCGCTTCTTCTCGAGCAGCTCGGCTATGCGGTCCTCGAGCGTCCCCTCGCAGACGAGGCGATGGATCTGCACGGCGCGGCGTTGGCCGATGCGGTGCGCCCGGTCGCTCGCCTGGTCCTCCACGGCGGGGTTCCACCACCTGTCGTAGTGGATCACGTGGCTGGCTCGGGTGAGGTTGAGGCCGACGCCACCGGCCTTGAGGGAGAGAAGGAAGACCGGGACGTCGCCTCTCTGGAAGCTCGTGACCATGTCCTCTCGCCGGCGAGCGGGCACGCCCCCGTGGAGGAACAGGGTCGGCACGTGCGCCGCGGCGAGGTGGGATTCGAGGAGCGCGCACATCTCGACGAACTGGCTGAAGACGAGCACCGAGTCGCCCTCGCTCACGATCACGTCGACGAGCTCCTCCAAGGCCCTGAGCTTGCCTGACCTGTGGGCGAGGGGGCCTTTCTGGTGGAGGTACTGGGCCGGGTGGTTGCAGATCTGCTTCAAGACGGTGAGCAGCCGGAGCACGAGCCCCTGGCGCTCGATGCCCGACTTCGTCTCTATCGTCCGGAGCGCTTCTCTCACCTCTGCCTCGTAGAGGGAGACCTGTTCGGTCGTCATCGGCACCGCGACGTCGGTGATCGTCCGTTCGGGTAGGTCCGGTGCGATGTCGGGATCGCTCTTGCGCCGCCGGAGGAGGAAGGGACGTACTGCTCTCGACAGCCGCTCGGTCGCCTCTGCGTCCCGGTTCCGCTCCACCGCGACGGCGACGTTCCGCCGGAAGTGCTCGAGTGGTCCGAGCAAACCGGGCGTCGTCCAGTCGAGGATCGACCAGAG
>JAJYVX010000124.1 GCA_021791795.1 Actinomycetes bacterium
CAAAGAGCCGCCGGCTGGCCGGGGCGGCGTGGCGCTTTATGCGAGGGTGTCCTCGGGCGATCAGCGCGCCGATCTGGACCGCCAGGTGGCCAGGCTCACGATGCAAGCGACGGCCGACGGACTGGCGCCGACGAAGGTTGTGGCCGAGGTCGGCTCCCGGCTCGATCGGCCGACCACGGCGACGGCTGAAACCGCCTGAGCCAACTGCGGCGCCCGTGTTCGCGCTCTGAACGGCATCGATCCGCCAGAAGACGTCCCGTGGCTCGCGAATCCCCCCACGGCTACACCCCCCAGAGGGGTGTGTAGCCTCCGAACCGCCGCTACAGCCTGCTGGCGGATCCCCGATCGGCTTTCATCGACTCGGCCCTGCCAACTGCTGTGGCCTCGGAGTCCTCCGAGCGCCCCTTGGACGAGCGGGGATCCGCCCGCTCGAGCACCGCAAGGACTAGCGTCATCTCGTGTCACCCTCGGTGGTTGGCTTCGCGACCGACTGTCATCACCGAAACCAGCGGTTGAAGCTTCGGCCTACACCTGGGTGTCAGGACTCCGCCTCACTGCCCAAGGTTCACTTTGGAGGAGTAGGTGGACTGCGCCAGCATCCCGATGTTGGCTGCAGCGCAGAAGATCCGCTCCTTGGCGCTCGTCAGAACGACCACCTTCACCTCGAGGTGTTCGAAACGAAGGGGCTGGACGGCATCATCAGGTCGAGCTCGACGACGAGAGCTAAAGCGGGCAAGAGCTCCTTCTAGGGGGCTGCACCGACCCATCGGACGGCCGGCTGATGAGCTGTACCCGTTCGTCGAAGGAGATCGTCCCAGCGTCGACCATTGTCAGGCCGCCGTCGACGGGGATGACGGCTCCGTTGACATACGAGGCATCCGGCGACAGTAGGAAGCAGATGACGGCTGCCACTTCCTCGGCGGTCGCCGGCCGCCGGTTCGGCACGAAGGAAGTCACCAGGTTGTAGGCGGCCTCCACGTCGAGCCCGCGCTCTGCTCCGAAGTCGGCCATCTCCCCATCGGCCATCTCGGTCACAGTCCAGCCGGGGCAGACGACGTTGGCGCGCAGCCCGGCCGCTCCGTGGTCGATCGCCACGCTGCAGGTGAGCATGGCCAGAGCGGCTTTAGTGGCTGCATAGCAGCCCATCCCGCCTGGTGCTCGGAGGGCTGCCACGGACGCGACGGAGACAATCGCTCCGTGGGCCGCGATTAGCGACGGTAGAGCGGCCTTGATGGCGGCGAAGCTCCCCATGAGGTTGATCGCCAGCAACTCTGCGAACGCCTCGACCGACAGCTCGCCGACTCCACCCGGAGTCATCACGCCAGCATTGAGCACTAGGCCATCGAGCCGCTCTGTCTTGGCGATCACCGACTCGACCATCCCGGCGGCCGCCGTGGGATCGGCCAGATCGCAGGCGACGGCTCGGGCACCGGTCGTTGCCGCGACCCGCTCCAGCGGCTCAGGCCGCCGCCCGCAGATAAAGACCTCCCATCCGCTCGCGGCGAGCCGACTCGTCGTGGCCCTACCTATTCCAGTTCCGCCACCGGTGACGATCGCCACCGGTGGCGTGGTACAGCTTGAGCTTGGGGAGCTGAGTTGAGCCACCACGGCGGCAAGCCACTCAAGCGTTGCCGGTGGCGGAACGGGCGGGTTTACTCGATCGGCCCGGTGTGCTCGGCGAGGAGGTCGCCGCCTGCCGGGTCGACAACGGCGAGCGGTTCGAGCCGAGCGAGGTCGGGGTTGGCCGCGAGGTCGGGTAGCTGCATGCTTGCCGGGGTCCTCCCCTTTGTTACGAAGGCGGCCACGATGCCGACGCCGAGCCAGATGAGGGCGAACTCGGGGGCCAGGATGGTTGGGCTCGTCACCTTGTAGAAGGAGGCCCATATGGCGCCACCAGTGATGACGATGCCGACGACGGCGGCGATGACCAGCCAGGTCCGCTGGCTCGACTTGGCAAAGGTGCGCAGCGCTCCGACCGACATGAACAGGTAGACGACGACAAGGGCGAAGCCTCCGAACGTGGAGCCCCATGCGAAGAGGGAGAAGTAGTGCGGAGTCTTCGGAAGGGCGAAAAGACCCTGCCAGAACTGGTCGAGCACCACGCCGACGAGCATTGCTCCTATGACGAAGAACGTGCCTCCGAAGGGTGTGCCATAGCGCTTCGAGACGGTGGCTAGATGACTCGGGAGTCGCCGGTCCCTTCCCATGGCGAAGATGCCGCGCGAGGCCGAGACCGAGACTCCGATCGCGACCGCAAGCATGTCGAACAGGACTACGAGCTCGAGGAGCCGGTCTATCCAGGTACCGCCATAGCCACCGGCCTTAGAAGAGGCGCCGAGGGCGAAGAGAGGTGCACCCGCGGCGGCGGTGATCGACTTCAAGCTGTAGTGGAAGCCGGCCACCTCGACGTAACCGGCGAGCAAGAAGAAGACCGTCGCAATACCGGCCGTCACGAGCACGGCGATCGGGATCTCACGCCGCGGATTCGGCGTCTCCTCGGCCAAGTTGGCCGCCGTCTCGAAGCCGACGAACAACAATACGCCGTAAAGGACACCGAAGAAGATGCCGCCCCATCCGTCGGCAGAGGAAGATGGCTTGAAGGGCGCGATGCTGTTGGAGTGTCCGAGCTTGACGATGACCATGATGAAGAAGCCCAGGACCACCAGCATCGAGATCATCGCGAGCAGGAGTTGGGTCCTCGTTGAGATGCGCACGCCGAAGTACATGACGGCGAAAAGAAGACCGATAACGAGCAGCGTCCACGCCCAAGGCGGGAGTGGGTTGACGCTGAACTCGGAGGCGATCGTGCTCTGGATATAGCCGCCGATGAGGAGCCCGAGCCCGACACCGAGGATGAGGACGCCCATGTAGTAGAGCCAGCCGGCGGCCACGCCGGCCCGCTCGCCTAGGCCCTTCGACACGTAGTCGTAAAGAGACCCTGCGGCATGGATCTCCTTCGCGTAGCGCGAGATCACCCAGCCGAGGGCGAAGACGCCGATAGCCGCGATGAGGATCGAGATCGGAGAGGCGACACCGCCTCCCTTGCCGGAGGCGCTGATAACGCCGACGACGAGAGGGATGATGAAGGCTGAAGAGAAGACCGGCCCCATGAAGCCAACACTCTGTGCGCGATGACGTCGGGTAGACCGAGCCGCCTTTGCCCTAGGCGCTCATAGCTGGACGATTGCTCGTTTCCCAATGGTAGCCCCCCCCAACCAGAGACCCGGTCTGAGTGCCCCGCTAAGCCGGATCGTAAGGAAGCGAACGAACGGTGTCAAGGGTTTCTGACGAATTTATTCTCCGAGATCGTTGACCAGCGTCACAAGCTCGTGGCAGAAATCGGGGATCTCAGCGACCTCGTCGATGAACTGCGAGGGCTTTACGCAGATGGTCCGGAATCCTCGAGCGAGCTGCCGAGGGATCCTCGCGACAGCCTCGGCGAGGTCGGCAGTCGAGCTCGAGTCGCGAAAGATGCCGCGGGCCCCGCCTACATACTCGATCTCCGCGGTGGACCGCCCGCCGGCGGTCAGCGCCGCGGCGAGCCGGCCTAGCTCGTCATCGCTCGGGGAGCCGAGGGGGTTGAAGCCGCTGCCGTAGCGCACGAGGCGCGAGATGAGCCGTCGGTGGACCGACGACCCGCCGAACCAGAGCAGCGGTCCTCCTTGCCGGCGCGGTTGGGGTTCCAGCCAGACATCGTCAAAGCGGTAGAACTCGCCCTCGAACGAGGACGGAGAGCCGTCGAAGACGCGGGAGAAGATCTCGAGCTGTTCGTCGAGCATGTCGCCACGGCGCTCGAAAGAGACGCCGAGAGCCGCGTACTCGTCGCGGTGCCAGCTTACGGTCGGCAGGACTACGAGGCGGGCGTCGCTCAGCCGGTCGAGTGTCGCGAGGTCCTTGGCGAGCGCGAGCGGGTGGCGCAGCGGGGTGATGACAGCCCCGGCCACAAGGCGCAGGCTGGTCGTCGCCGCTGCGACAGCGCTCAGGAGAACGAGCGGGCTGGGCCATGGCGTCCAAGGGTCCTGGTTGCCCGGCAAGGCATAGTCGCGCGGGTTGGCGGCTAGACCGAGTGCATTGGCGGAGGGCCCGAGCACGATGTGGTCCGACGCCATGACGCCGTCGATGCCGGCTTTCTCGGCATGGACGGCGAGCCCGACGAGGTCGGCCACGTCCATCTTCGGGCGCATCGTGTTGTTTTCGGTGAGGATGAGGAGCAACTTCGGCGCCGTCATGACAGATGCACTGCTACCGGCAAGCGTCTCAAGCCGTTCGTGAAGTTGGACCTTATGCGGATCGGGTCGCCCGCGAGCTCGAAGCGCGTCACTCTCTTCGCGAGCTCGTCGAGCACGACACGAACCTCGAGGCGGGCGAGATGGGCGCCGAGGCAGATATGCGGGCCGCCGCGGCCGAAGCTCAAGTGCCGGTTCGGCGAGCGGCCGACGTCGAAGCGGTCGGCATCCTTGAACTCCTCCTCGTCACGGTTGCCCGAGACGTACCACATGATGACTTTGTCGCCCTGCCGGATCGTCTGGTTGCGCAGCTGGACCTCCTCGGTGGCCGTGCGGCGCATGAAGTGCGTCGGGCAGGAGTAGCGGATGACCTCCTCCGTCGCAGAGTTGATGAGCGTGGGATCATTGCGCAGTCTGTCCCACTGCTCGGGATGCTCGGCGAACGCGAGGATCCCTTGGGCTAGCGCGATGCGGGTTGTCTCGTTGCCGGCGATGACGAGGATCGAGAAGAAGTTGTCGACGTCGACCTGGCTCAGGCGGGCACCGTCGACCTCTGCGTCCAGCACCGTCGAGAGGAGGTCATCGCTCGGATGGGCGAGGCGGTCGTGGACGAGGCCGCGGCCGAGCTCCCACAGCTGCTTGCCGTACGGGCTGCGGAAGGGGAACCTGCGGTACTCCTCGGTGTCGTCACGGCCCCAGACGACGTCGGTGATCTCCGGATCGGTGTTGGCGATCAACTTGTCGCCGAGTTCGATGAAGTCGTCGAGCGTGGCGTCGGGTAACCCCATCAACTTGGCGAGCACGCGGATTGGCACCTCACGAGCGACGTGTTCGACGAAGTCGAACTCTCCCTGTGGGAGCGCCGCCGACAATGTCACGTCGGTCAGCGCCCGGACGAAGTGCTCGAAGACCGAGACTGCTCGCGGGGTGAAGCTACTCGAGACGATCTTGCGCAGCTGGGTATGCGCCGGCGGGTCCGTGTCGATGATCGTCCGTCGCGCCGTCATGTCCTCCTCGGTCGGCTCTTCGAAGGAGACACCCATGGCAGACGAGAAGCGCCTCACGTCCCGGCTCAGTTCGACGATGTCGGCATATCGGTGCACCGACCAGAACCCGCTGTTCGGAGCGTCCTCGTCGAACCAGGTCACTGGAGCTTCTCGCCGTAGACGTGCGAACTCTTCGTAGGGGACGCGCTCTGCCCACGCATCGAGGTCGGTGGGATCAAAAACGTGACTCATGGTCTACCGGTTTACCGCTCAGCGCGGCGAAGTGACCCGCGCCGCTTTCCGAGCCGTTCCGCCGCTTTGGGCATCTTCCGACGCGGGCAGGCAGTTTGTCTGCAAACGACCGTTGACACTCGCAACGGTCCAGCTCCCGCAGTTTGAAGCTCGTGCAGCCTCTCGGCGAGCGAGGGGAACGTGGGTGGGCCATAACGGTGCGTGAGGGCGCGCCGCGGGACCGACGGTACAGTCCGCCTGATGCGAGTGCTCGTGCTGCGCCATCATGCGGAGGATTCGCCCGGCCTTATCGGGGAGGCGTTCGAGGCGCGCGGCATGAGCGTCCTCGCACACCTATTCCCCGGTGGCGGGCCCTTGCCGAGCCTCGACGGCTACGACCACGTGGTCGTGCTGGGGTCGAAGTGGTCCGTCTACGACTCGAGGACTGTCGGCTCGTGGATCGGAGAAGAGCTCGCTTGGCTGCGGGTCGCCGACGAGAACGGTGTGCCTGTGCTCGGGATCTGTTTCGGAGCCCAGGCGCTCACGGCAGCTTTCGGGGGTGCGGTGGAGCCTGCGCCCGAGCCCGAGATTGGTTGGATGATGATCGAGCGGGTCGGCTCGGCCGAATCGCCCGGCGGCGACTTCGTTGTTTCCGAGGGGCCGTGGTTCCAGTTCCACCGGGACCGCTGCGTGCTTCCGCTTTCGGCCGTGCAGCACGCCAGGAATCCGGCTGGCCCTCAGGTTTTCACGATCGGTCGTAACGTGGGGGTGCAATTCCATCCCGAGATGGAAGCCCGGCAGCTCGCCCGTTGGATGGAGAACGGCGCCCGCGAGGCGATCGAGGCCGTGGGGAAGGATCCGGCGGCCCTACTCGCAGAGACGGTGGGTGAAGAAGAGCTCGCTAGGCAGAGGGCGCATGAGCTCGTCGACGCATATCTGCTCCGGCTCGGCCTTCGCATCTCACCAGTCAACGTGGCGTCGCTGCGAGATTCGGACGCTCCGTCCCATGAGTGATGAGTCCCCGAGCTCATCCGTCACTAACGTTCGGGTCCAAACAAGGCAAGTCGCTGCCGGTTCTGCCGCCCGGTGGCTCGGGTCGGCATAGGGGCAGGAGGTGGCGAATTCCATGAAGATCGACGCGTTCGCTCACGTCATTCCGGCTCGGTACCTCTCGAGACTTGAGGCTCTCTTCGGCGCCAACGCGCTCTCCGAGCGGGTGCTCGGTTACGAGCCGTGGCTGCGCGAGGATCCTGCCCTAACCGACCTTGACAGCCGCTGGCGGACGATGGACGCTTTCGAGGGCTACGTCCAGGTTCTCACCCTGGCAGTGCCGCCGGTCGAGGAGCTCGGCGAGCCCGGCTCCTCTGCGAAGCTCGCGAAGCTCGCCAACGACGAGATGGCCGAGCTAGTTGCCACTCATCCCGATCGCTTCGTCGGGTTCGCTGCCGCCCTGCCGATGGGTGACCCCGAGGCGGCTGCAGCCGAGCTCGAGCGGGCCATGGGAGAGTTGGGCGCGCTCGGAGCACAGCTCCATACGAACGTCGCCGGCCGACCGCTCGATGACGAGCGCTTTGCTCCGGTGTTCCAAGCGGCCGACCGGGCCGCCGCCGCCGTTTGGATCCACCCGACCCGTAGCCCGATCTGGGCGGACTATCTCGTCGAGGAACGCTCTTCCTACGGGATCTGGTGGTCGCTCGGCTGGCCGTACGAGACCTCGGTCTGTATGGCGCGCCTCGTTTACTCCGGAGCGGTGGAGCGCTACGCCAACGTGAGCTTTCTTACCCATCACGCGGGAGCTATGGTGCCGCACTTCTCAGGTCGCCTTGCCGCGCCGATCGAGGACGAGAACCGAGAGTCGATCCTGCTCGGCCTGGCCGAGGAGCCGCTTGTGTACTTTCGACGTTTTTATGCCGACACGGCGATGTTCGGTGCAGCGCACGCAGTCCGGTGCGCTATCGAGTTCTTCGGCCCCGAGCACGTGCTGTTCGGGACGGACATGCCCCTCGGCGGTCCGAAGGTGGTCGGAGACACGATCGCCGACATCGAGGCGAGCGGGCTCGACGCCGATGCCATCGAGAAGGTCTTCGCGGGCAACGCGCTTCGCGTCTTCAAAGTCCAGCGCCCCGTCTCGAGGACCGCCCGGCAGTAAGAAGGGCCTGCCCACTCCTCGCGAGCGGGCGCTCCGCCAAGCGCGGAGCCGGAGACTACGTCCCTTCCCAGCCTTGCGCGGGGCGCTCGAAGAAGACGTGCACCTGCCCTGTGCCGACAGCGGCTTCGTAGTCGGAACACTGGACGCCGGCCGTCCGGCACTTTCGGGCACCAAGCGCACCGACCATCATGAGGTAGTGGCCGAAGCGCCCCTCGGGGGCCAGCGCCCGGTACTCGGGCATGAAGTCGATCACCGAGGCGTGGTCGCCAGCCTCGAACCAGGACAGGATGCGGAGGTCGGCCTCTCGGGCGTCGGCGGAGATGAGGTTCGACGGGTCGCAGGACTCGTGGTGGCGCAGCTCGCGAAGCGGCCAGAAGCGATGGCTCATTCCGCCCGACGCGAGCAGCACCACTCGCCGGTCGCTTTGCGAGATTGCCTCGGCGAGCACGGCGCCGAAGGCGAGAAAGTCCTCGACCTCAGCGGTCTGGCATACTCCGACCGACATCCAGCGCTCGTCCCGCTGCAAGAAGCCCAGCAGGTTCACTGTCGGGTAGTGGACGCCGATGTAGGGGTCCTCGGTTGCGTGTACCCACATGTCGTCTCTCGGTGCGGCAGCAGCGACGATCTGGGCAGCAAGCTCCGGATCGCCTGGGATGTCATATGGCATCGCGACCATGCCCCGGGGCAGCTCGTCTGAGGTGTAGCGGCCGACGCGTCGCACGTGGGAGGTGAAACAGTGCTCGAAGGTCGTGAACCAATGTGTGTCGAACACGACGATCGTGTCGGGTCGGAGGCTGTCCAGGTACTCGCTGCGTATGTGCTCGAGACCCGAGACAAGCGTAGTGTCGGCGCCACCGTTCATCGCGCGGCGCTCGGCCTCGCTCATGACGATGGTGGGGACGTGGGCGACGAGGGCGGCACCAACGATCTCCCCCATCACAAGGCTCCTTTCGTCGTGGGACAGGTAGCTGGCCTCGGCACGAACTTGCGGGCGAGTCCCCGTACGCTACGCGCCCCGAGAGCGCGGTAGGGGCGCGCTCAGGCAGATGGATCGGCGCGAGGTCGGCCTCACAGGAACGGCAGGTACTCCCGCAGCTCCCAGTCCGTCGTCACCCGGCGGAAGCGATCCCACTCGGCTCGTCGGATCATGAGGTGCTGGGCGATGAGCTGCGAGCCGATGGCGTCGCAGAGCGTCTTATCTGCTTCGAGCATGTCGAGGGCGGATGTGAGGTCGGGCGGCACGCAGCGGACCCCTTCGGAACCGTCGAAGCCGTCCGATGTCTCGGGTGGCGGAGGGCTGAGCTCGGCCTCGACGCCGAGGAGCGCGGCCTGCAGCACGGCCGCCACGGCGGTGTGAACGGTCGTCGATCCGTCGGTTAACCGGTGCTCGAGTCGTGCCGCCGCCCCGCGCTCGGGTGGGATACGGATCGTTGTCGCACGGTGGTCGTAGCCCCAGTTGGCGAAACAGCCCGCCAGGAGCCCGGGCACGAGCCGCTTGTACGCGTTCACCGTCGGAGCGAGAAGCCCCGCGAGACTCTCGTGGTGCTCTATGAGC
>JAJYVX010000125.1 GCA_021791795.1 Actinomycetes bacterium
ATGGGCATGTCCGCCGCCGCGATGATCCTCACAGGAGGAGCCGCCGGCAAGCGCTTCGCCCTCCCCAACGCGAAGATCATGATCCACGAGGGAAGCGCCGGTACGAGGGGCGCACCGCGGGACATGGAGATCCACCTCCGGGAGGTTCTCGCGACGACACGGCGCATGGTCGAGATAATCGCCCACCACAGCGGGCGATCGGTCGATACCGTGACGCAGGACATCGAGCGGGACCGCTACATGACGGCTGCCGAGGCGAAGGAGTACGGCCTCATCGACGAGATCATCCTGCCGAGAAGGGGTGTAGCTGCTGTGCCCGCCCTCGAGCTCGCGGCCGCAGCCGGCTCGTAGTACCGGGTGACCCCTCGGCACGGACGTTAGGCTGTCCATCCGTGAGTTGATCCCAGGACGACGTTCGCCCTCCCAGCCTGCGCCGTTCTCGGCGCCCGCCCGTCAGCCTCGTTCCTGGAGATCCCGATGTCGCTTCCCGCCCCAGCCGCTTCAACCTCGGCCACTCTCGTGGCCCAGCGCGTGTCGAAATCCCGCGGTCCCGTCGCGATCCTGTCCGACGTCGACCTCGTCGTCGGGCGCCAGCACCGCATCGGCGTGGTGGGCCCGAACGGTGTCGGGAAGACGACGCTGCTGCGCATCCTCGCCGGTCTCGAGGCCGTCGACGGCGGCAAGGTGAGCCTTGCTCCTCCCACCGCCACGGTCGGTTACCTCGCGCAGGAGCCGGAGGCCGTCGCGGCCGAATCGCTGAGGACGTACCTCGGCAGGCGTACGGGTGTCGACGAGGCGGCACGGCGCCTCGAGGAGGCGGCCGCAGGACTCGGTTCGCCGACTGCCGGCAGCGGAGCGGACGCGACGTACTCCGCTGCACTCGACCGTTACCTGTCCCTCGGCGGCCCCGACTTCGAGAGCCGCATCGGCACCGTCCTCAAAGGCCTCGACCTCGAAGAGCGGCTGCTCCCGGTTCCGATGCCTGCGCTGTCCGGGGGGCAACGTGCGAAGGCCTCGCTCGGGGCGCTGCTCCTCGCGCGCTTCGACGTCCTCCTCCTCGACGAGCCCACGAACGACCTCGACTTCGGGGGCCTCGAGCGGCTGGAGGAGTTCCTCGAGCAGCGGGAGGGCGGCCTCGTCGTCGTTTCGCACGACCGCGCCTTTCTCGAAAGGGTCGTGCAGGCCGTGCTCGAGCTGGACGAGTCGACCCACGCCGGGACGCTCTTTGCGGGCGGCTTCGACGCATACCTCCAGTCGAAGGCGACCCAGCGGCGGCACGCCGAGGAGGCGTACGACGGGTACGTCGCAGAGCGCTCGCGCCTCGAGGCGCGAAAGCGCGAGCAGAGGCAGTGGGCCGTCCAGGGAGTCGGCCGCGAGAAGAAGAACCCGCGGGACAACGACAAGGCACAGCGCGACTTCCGCCTCAACCGGACCGAGAAGCAGGCGTCGAAGGTCCGCATGACCGAGAAGGCGCTCGACCGCCTCGATGTCGTGGAGAAGCCTTTCGAACCGTGGATCCTCGACCTCCGGCTCCGCGAGGCGAACCGCTCGGGCGACCTCGTCGCCGCGTTGCGCCGGGCGGTCGTGAGGCGAGGCGACTGGCGTCTCGGGCCGGTCGACCTCGAAGTCGGCTGGGCGGACCGCCTGGCGATCCTCGGCCCGAACGGGAGCGGCAAGACGACGCTCATCGAGGCCTTACTCGGGCGATTGCCGCTCGACGAGGGCGACCAGGTTCTCGGCCCCTCGGTGGTGGTGGGGGAGCTGGGGCAGGAGAGGCGGCGTTTCTCCGAGGAAGAAGGGACGTTGCTCGACGTGTTCCTCCGGGCGACGTCGCATTCGCTACGCCCGGGCGACGCCCGCTCGCTGCTCGCCAAGTTCGGCCTCGGCGCCGAGCACGTCCTCCGTTCCGCACGGACCCTCTCACCTGGGGAACGCACGAGGGCCGAGCTGGCGCTGCTCATGGCGAGGGGCACGAATTGCCTCGTCCTCGACGAGCCCACGAACCATCTCGACCTGCCGGCGATCGAGCAGCTCGAGAAGGCTCTGGAGGACTGGACCGGGACTCTCTTCCTCGTCACGCACGACCGGCGTTTCCTCGAATCGGTCCGTACGACCCGACGACTCGAGGTGACCGGCGGCCGCGTGTCTATTGTGCGGCCGTGACCGCAGCGGACCTCGCCCGTCTCTCGGCGTCGGAGGCCGAGCTCGACGCCATGCGCACCGCCCTAGAAGAGGCCGCCCTCGCTCCGCGCCACGGCGACGTGCCCATCGGCGCGGCCGTCGTGTTCGAGGGCCGGGTGGTGAGCCGCAGGCACAACGAGCGGGAGCTGCGGCAGGACCCGATCGCCCACGCGGAGACGCTCGCGCTCCGGGACGCCTCGGAGGCACTCGGGTCGTGGCGCCTCCTCGGTGCGACGCTCGTCGTCACCCTCGAGCCGTGCTCGATGTGCGCCGGCGCGGCCGTGGCGGCGCGGATCGGGCGCCTCGTGTTCGGTGCGGACGACCCGAAGGCCGGCGCCTGCGGATCCCTCTACAACCTCTGCTCGGATCCCCGCTTGAACCACGAGGTGACCGTCGTGCCGCGGGTGCTCGCAAGCGAGTCCTCGGCACTGCTGACTGGTTTCTTCGAGGACCTACGGGAGCGTTGAAAGCGCCCCGTCCCGCAACGCGCCGGGCTCCTGACCCCGCCGGCAGGGATCGCGTCCAGCTCTAGGAGCCGGTGAGCGTCCGTTCCCGCGCGATGGACACGAGGTCACCGACGTTGACCTTCCGCCGGCTGCGACGGAGAGCGGTCTCGATGTTGCCTTCCGGTACGAGCAGTTGGTGGTCCCTCGGGTAGATCCGGCACCGGAGCGGCGTGAGCAGCCGCAGCGCCTCCCCGTCGACGCATGCGTAGGCGTGTGCCGACCGGGACCGCACGTCGAACTCCTCGGCCGTGAACTCGTAGGCATGGCCGCTGCGAGAGCTCCGCCCGGCCATCGCCTGCTGCACGCAGTCCGGTGAGCATGACCGCTGCGGCTTCCTTCGCAACGCGGCGACTCCCGTGGACGCGGCGGCCGAGCTCGCCGTACGTCGCTGTCCTAGGATCGCGACCGGTGGAAGTCGTCACCTCGAAGACGCCCGGACGAACGTCCCGTATGCTTGTCGCGAGGAGAACGGCACCAGGGGTTGCGGGTTGGCCCATGGGTTTTCTGACAGTCAGGTAGCGTTCTCCCAGCTGGAGGGATGCGAGAGTGGCCGAATCGGGCGGTCTCGAAAACCGTTGTACGTCCTGCGTACCGTGGGTTCGAATCCCACTCCCTCCGCCGTCGTCATGTCTGTATCGACGCAGCGCCGCTGCATCCGTTGTCCGGTCGGTCGAGCGCCGGATGTTGGGGCGCCAACGTTCGGTCATGTTGCGTCGGCGATCGAACGAACACGCTGCGGATGTCCATGTCGGCCAGCCCGATGGCGGCACTCAACGACGCCGGGTCGAGCCTGCGTTCTTGCTCGAGAACGCCACCGCCTCGAGCCGCGGAGGACCGGACGCCTGGCTCTCGCCTTTGCCGAGGAGAGCCTCGACAGAGCGGAGAAGGTCGCTCGGCAGCACGTCGAGCGCAGCGGCCAGCAGCCACAGCGTCGTGATGGAAGGCGAGTTCTTGCCCCGTTCGATGAGCGAGACATACGTGCGATGCCGCCCGCAGCGAAACGAGAGCTCTTCCTGCGACAACCGAGCCCGCTGCCGCAGGTCTCTCAGGACCTCCCCGAACGCGGCCTGCAGGGCCGAGTCAACCACGTCTGCAACGGTCGTCCGTTGCAGACCATTGCTCTACAGCATATATTCTGCACTCGCGAAGACGTGCCCGAGCTGGGAAGAGGGGGGCGTGAATGGGGGACGGTCGGCGGTGCCGCCGGCGATCTCCCGTCTTCGGCGCCGGCTCCACACGGACCGACGAGCGCTCGAACCGGCCTCCGTACGCCGTGGTCGTCATACGGACACGAGTCAGCCCGCCTCGCGCAGTCGAGCTTCTCGGCGCCTACTGCGCCCTGCAGAACGAGCTGCTGCAACTGGCCTCCGAGGCCCATAGAGGGTGCCGCGGCCGGTGGGGGGCCGGTGGGGGGCGGCACGGGAGAGGAAGACGCCCGGTGGCACAACCGCTCGACGACGGCGTGGGGGGGTACCACTTGACGCCGTGCGGGGGTAGCGTTCTCGTCCGCTACTCGCCTCCGGACGAGACCGGCGGCTCGCCTTCGGAGGCCGGACGAGGGGCCGTCCAAGGCCGGTTCCTGCCCGGCGGTACCTGGCTCGCCGAGCTCAGCTGCCCTGCCGGTGCGGCGCCATGCGAGATCGAGCTGCGGCTGAGGCATTGGCAACTCGGAGCGGACGGCACGATGCGGAGTCGAACCGAGTACGAAGCGCTGGCGGATGCGCTCACCGCGCTCGTCGCGGCGGAAGGGGCCGCCTGACCTATCCTCGGCTCCCACCATGAGGACTCCAAGCGGTGCCGGCAACGAGGTCACTTTCCTTGGCACCGGCAACTTCCTCGCGCCACTCCGCTACTGGAACAGCTTCGTGGTGAACGGCACCTTCCTCGTCGAACCCTCGCCCTCGTCCCTCGCGAACCTGCGGCGGGCCGGACTCAGCTCACGGGATCTCGAAGCGGTGTTCATCAGCCACTTCCATCCGGATCACTGTTTCGGCCTTCCCTTCCTTGCACTCGAGCTGGTCGACAACGGGGGATCCTCGGCAGAGGAGAGGAGGCCGTTTCACGTCGTGGGGCCACCCGGCGTCGAGGAATTCGTGATGGACATGATGAAGCTGGGCGCCGTCGACGGCATCCTGCGCGACTTGCACGAGCTGTTCGCCGTCACCTACGTGGAGGCCAACGGCACCGACCAGCAAGCCGGAAACGTCTTGTTCCGGGCACAAGAGGTCGTCCACGCACCGAAGCTCACCTGCTTCGGCTACGTCTTCGACCTCGGGTCCGTGCACCTCGGCTACTCGGGCGACACCGAGCCGTGCGAGGGTCTTGAAGCCATCGCCGCGGCCAGCGACTGCCTGATCCTCGAGTGCGCCGAGGTGCACAGGATGCCCACTCACATGTACGTGGACGCGGTGCGAGACCTGGCCTCGAGACACCCCGCTCTCCGGATAGTCCTCTCGCACCTCGGTGCCGGCGTCGACGACCTGGATCTCGGGCGAGTCGAATTCGGCCAGGACTTCGCCACGCTTCGCCTCGGCTGACCCGGGAGCGAACACGCCCCGGCCACCCGGTCGGGGGCGGACCGGTGGCCGGGGCTCGCCCGGGCATCTTCAGGCGGTCAGGCGGTCGGCCAGGGCTCTCCTTGTCCCGCGTTCCAGGGCTCCGTCGCCGAAGGGGACCCGGCGCCGCCCTGCGGATGCGGGTGGCCACCTTGCCAGGGACCGGCGCCCTGCCAGGGACCGGTGCCCTGCCACTGACCGGCGCTCTGCCAGGGACCGGCGCCCGGCGACTGATCGGCGCCCTGCCACTGGCTCAAGCCGTGGCCGTGGCCGTGGCCGTGGAACGGGCCTGGTCCGTGCCCGCCGTGATAGCGGTGCCAGTGACGATGCTGGCGGCGCCACACGAAGAAGCCGATGAGGACGAAGAGAACGAACGGGAAGTGAAGGTGCCATGAGAGGGCCGACGCCGTCGAGATGGCGAGGAAGGCGACGAGAACGATGCCGATCAGCCGGCTCAGCCCGTGCGCTCGCGCAGGCGGCGATGGCGGGGGCGTCGCCGGGGCGTCGAGGCGGGGAAGATCGACCAGCAGGCCGGACAGGTCGGCGCGAGTCTTCGAGGCCATCGCCTTGCCCAGCCTCTCGTTGAACTCGGCCTCGTCGAGACGCCCGTCCGCGTAGTGCTTCGACAGCTCGTCTGCCATCGCCGAACGCTCGGCGTCCGACACGCGCATGCTGCCGGCCGAGGGCCCGGAGCCGCCCAGCCAGCCGCCCCCCTCTGCACGGTTCGCCCTCCAACGAGGACCGAACTGGCCGAAGGGCGTTCCGTACAACGTGTCCTCCATCGCTTGCTCCTAGTTCCGGACGGCCCGACGCGCGCGGGCGTGGTCCGTCAAGTCGTCAGCTATCGAGATGCCGGTCCCCTCGTCGGGGATGAGAAGCCAACCGTCTAGATACATCGGGATGCCCAGTCCGCCGAACAGGCACGCGGCGGCGGCGAGCAGTCGGACCAGGGTGACGTCGACGTCGAACTGGCGCGCCAGGCCCGCCGCGACCCCTGCCACCAACCGGCCCTCGACCGGTCGCTTCAGATGCGACCGTTCGCACCCACCGGAAGGGGGTTCGCTGTCTTGTGTTGCCATGTCGACCATGCTGCGCTCGCACGAGAGGGAGAGGGAATTGGGAACTGCCCTGAGCTCCCTCGGGGATGACCCTGAGGCTCTCCCTGATGACCTTGACCCCGGGACGGCGCGATCATCGGTTCATCGAAGAGAGGGCTCACAAGAGCGAGACGGCGCCTCCTGCCGGCGAGCCGCCCGGCCCGCCGCCCTGGTTCCGCGCCACCTGCCGGCGAACCGCCGGCGGCGCGGCACCAGGGCCTGACGGCGAGCCCTGGAACCGGCGCTGGCACGGCGGGCCGCCACATCACCGCTACCGAGCGACGGGCGGCGGGGCGCCCTTCGGCGATCACCTGCCCTGGTGGCGCATCCAGCGGCAGCGCGGGCGGTTGCGGCGGGCGACCGAGGGCCGGATGCTCGGGGGCGTCGCCGAAGGCATCGGCCGAAGGGTGGGGATAGATCCGACGGTCGTGAGGATCGGTTTCGTCATCCTCACGCTGACCGGCTTCGGCCTGCCCGTCTACATGCTCGCCTGGCTCCTTCTCCCGGCGGACAACGCCGAGCGCAACATCGCCTCGGCGGCGGTCTTGGACCGCCGGGGGCTGATGCTCGTCGTCGCCCTCCTACCGCTCGCCGTAGCCGCCCTCGTGCTCTCCTCCGCTCTCCGGGGCACCTGGATGACCGGCCTCATCTGGCCGACCTTCATCGCCGGCGGGGCGCTCGTCCTCATCTGGCGAAACGCACCCGGTGACGAACGAGCCGTCCTCGAACGTGCGGCCCGGCCGGTGCTTGCAGTCGGCAGCCCGGGTCGGAGCTGGCCCCAGGTCCTGCTCTGGGCCGCGGTCGGCCTCGGAGCGATCGGCGGCGGTCTCGCGCTTCTCCTCCATCACCGCAGTGCCGCGGCGCTCTTCCCCATCGGCGGCGTGCTGCTCGTGCTGGCAGGTCTCGTCGTCGTGTTCGGGCCCTGGTGGCTCCGCGTGGCGAGGGACCTCGTCGTCGAGCGCCAGGCTCGCGCGCGGGCCGAGGAGCGGGCCGACATGGCCGCCCGGGTCCACGACTCGGTCCTCCAGACCCTCGCGCTCATCCAACGCCGGGCCGACCAGCCGAGCCAGGTGGTCGGACTCGCCCGGGCCCAGGAGCGCGAGCTTCGTTCATGGCTCTTCGAGGGCCGGGCTCCCGGCAGCCTCGGTGCCGAGGCGACGACGTTCGCCGAGGGAGTCGCTTGCATCCAGCGGGACGTCGAGGCGTCGCACGACATCCGGGTAGAGGCGGTCACCGTCGGCGACAGCCCCATCGACGACGGTGTGAGTGCGCTCCTCGAGGCGACGCGAGAGGCGGCCGTGAACGCCGCCAAGTGGTCGGGCGCGCCGACCGTGTCGGTCTTCGCCGAGGTCGGCGACAGGGGAGTGTCGGTGTTCGTGCGGGACCGCGGTGCCGGGTTCTCGCCCGGCGAAGTGCCCGACGACCGGCGCGGCCTCGCAGAGTCAATCATCGGCCGGATGGGCCGCCACGGGGGCACGGCGAAGATCCGGAGCGCCCCGGGCGAGGGCACGGAAGTGTCCCTCGAGCTGCCTCTCGCGAGGCGGGAGCGAGACCGTCGCGAGCGAAACGGCACGTCACCTTGACATCGTCGGAGCGCGCCGACGAGACGCCAGCCGCCGGCGCCGGCGCCGGCGCCGAAACGAGGCTTGGAGGCGACCGGCTGAGGATCTTCCTCGTCGAGGACCACGGCCTGTTCCGTGCGGGGGTCAAGGCCGAGATCGGCGACACCTTCGACATCGTGGGGGAGGCGGACGACGTCGAGCCGGCGATCGAGCTCATCGCCGAACGAGTGCCCGACGTGGTGCTCCTCGACGTGCACCTGCCGAGCGGCGGCGGCCAGGACGTGGTGAACGCCGTCCTCGAGACCGGTCTCGGCATCCGCTTCCTCGCTCTCTCGGTGTCGGACGCCCCCGAAGACGTAATTGCCGTGATCAGGGCGGGAGCGCGCGGCTACGTGACGAAGACGATCTCGGGTGCCGACCTCATCGATGCCGTGAGGCGGGTGGGTGAGGGGGACGCGGTGTTCTCGCAGAGGTTGGCGGGTTTCGTACTGGATGCGTTCGCCTCGGCACCGGGTCTGCCGGTCGAAGGACGTACGAGCTTCGATCCCGAGCTCGACCAGCTGACGCCGCGAGAGCGCGAGGTGCTCCGGCTCATCGCCCGCGGCTACACGTACAAGGAGTTGGCGAGGGAGCTCTCGATCTCGGTCAAGACCGTCGAGAGCCACGTCTCGGCCGTGCTGCGCAAGCTGCAGCTCTCGACCCGACACCAGCTCACGAGGTGGGCCTCCGAGCGCCGGCTCGTGTGAGGGAGTCGCTCAGGGCGCGCCGTCGCCCGCCGCAGCCCGCCTTTCGAGCCACATCCTGAGCCCGGCGGCGTTCGAGTGGAAGCCGTTCAGCAGCTCGAGCTTCTCCCGCGCCGCCTCGTCCAGTTCCGGGCGCTCCTCCCCGGCGAACCGGGACCTGAGCGCCGCCTCGATGTCCTCGCCCTCCCGGAAGGCGCGCTCGGCCTCGAAGGCCCACGCACTGAGCGTCTCCTCCGCTTCGGCGAGCAGGTCGTCGGGAGGGAGGGGGACGAGCCCGTAGTGGGCGAGAGCGATGCCGGTCGGCGAATGCTCTTTGAACTTGCGGAGCGAGTCGAGCGCCTGGTCGAGGTCGAAGTCCGACGGCGGGGTCGCCGGCCGGAGGACTCCGCCGTCGGGCAGGCGGACCCCCACAGCGTCGCCTGCGAACAGCATTCGCGTGGAGGAGTCGAGCAAACCGAGGTGGTGCTTGGCATGGCTCGGC
>JAJYVX010000126.1 GCA_021791795.1 Actinomycetes bacterium
TTCCCGATGCCCGAAGCCATGGCGGACGTCCTCCTCGGCCGTGACGGCTCCGACCCGGGCTTGGCGCGACTGCAACTGACCGACCTGCAGGTCCACGTGCTCGAACTGCTCGCGTCGGGCGCCACGAACCGGTCGATAGCCACGAGCCTCGACGTACCCCTTCACTCGGTGAAGCGCCAGGTGACGAAGCTCCTCAACGTCCTGCAGTGCGAGAACCGCACAACGGCCGCCACCAAGGCAGTTCAGATAGGCCTGATCGCCCCCGAGCACCGCTTCAGGGCTGAGGACACCTCTATTTGAGCCAGCCCTCGCGTGAGGACAGCTCTCGCGTGATATTCGTCGCTGTGATGCGGTCTCTTCGGCCTTCGTCAAGTGTCAGGTCGACATTGTGACGACGACCATGTGTGCTCGGAATGCAAGCTCCATCTGGAATCTGTCGTCGGGATCCGACAGGTCGCATCCGGTCACCGCGGCGATCTTCTGCAACCTGTACTTGAGCGTATTTCGGTGCACGGAGAGCTCGCTGGCGGCTTCGTCCATCCCTGAAGCCGACAGGTAGACGCCGAGCGTCTTCAACAGCTCCATGCCGTGCTCGTTGTCGTATGCGACGAGCGGACCGATGAACTCGCGTGTCAGGTCGCGGAGCGACTCCCCGTCCGCATTGGCGGCGAGAACTCCCCATACGCCGAGTTGCTCGAACGCCACGACGTGCCGCCGCCAGCCGAGCCTGCGAGCGAGTCCGAGTGCAAGGCGCGCCTCGCGGTACGAGCGGGCGAGCTCGTCGGCACTTCGCCTCAAGCCGACTCCGATGTCGACACTCGTGCGGCACTCGTCGCCGAGGAGGACTGCGAGCTGAGCAAAGTTGAGCTCGACCGGCGTGAGAAGCACGAGCACGCCCTCCCGCAGTGCGAGGAGGGGCGAGTGGATTCCGAAGTGTGGCGCCATGCGGCGCAGGGCAGCCTCGAGCGACAGCAGCTCCGACTCGGCCCGAGGCACGATCACGGCCGCCCGGTGGGCTCGGGAGAGATCCTGACCGAGCATGCGGGCGTGGCTCTGCGCCCGGACCATGTCGCCCTCGAGAACCTCTGTGACGAGGTCACCTCGCGAAGCGAGCTCGGCTTCGACCACGCCCCGCTCGCGCACCATCACCATCGTTACGGCGACACACGCGCTCTGCAGCGCCCGCAACTCCGGCTCTCCCGTCATGGCAGCGGTGTCCGAGACGGCGAGAAGGGCGACGATGTCGCCTGCCGGCCGCACGAACGTCATGTAACCGCCGTCGAAAGGCAGGACAACCCCGTGCTCGGCCGTAGGGAACTGGGCGCCGAGAGGCACCGAGCTGGCAAAGGGGAGTGCCAGTTCCTGCCAGCCGGGATCGGCGATCACCCTCCCGATCGAGTCCGCCACGACGACCGGCATCCGAGTCCGGCGGTGCAGGGCGGCAGCCACGCCTGCCACGCCCTCGCCGTTGAACACCTTGGCGAGAAGCTCGCGGGAGAATTGGCTCTCCGCCTCAGTCCTTCCGTCGACCAAGTCGGACGCGCCGAACGAGGCCTCTGCTCCCACGTCATCGGGCAGGCCACGTCCAAACGACATTTCGACAAGCACCTGTCCTCGATCGCCGACCAGCTTCTACCTCCTAGTTAGTTAACTCTCTATCCCTCGTGCGAGGAAGGGGAAGTAATGCGATCGTCAACACTTCTCTTCTTTGCGAGTGTGACGCGCAGCGCATGATGGAACACTGCCAGTGTCGACTAGCCGTGCAACGGCCAACCGGAGCCCGACGCGCCCGTCATAATGGTGCAACTGGAGTCCTCTTGGCGAGCGAGTTGACGACTCTTTGAGTCAGATGTCGCAGACCCGCTGCTCCACGTGGTGCACAGAAACCGCCTGCAGCCGTCACACGCTGGGCAAACAAGCAAGTGGGCAGAACGTTGGGCATGTGCACGATGACAACACGCTGAATCTGCGGCGACGATGCACCTATGCCGGTCTCATGGTAGAGACCGGACGGAAAAGGAGCCAGTCAGCAATGCGGGTAACACAACGAAAAACACCGAGACGCGCCAGTTTGGCCGTCTTCGGCAAGGGGGTAGCTGCCGTAGCGGTCGTGGCGGCGGCAACACTCGCCATGACGTCTCCCTCGATGGCGAGCCCCAAGACCCCGAAGCAAACCGGAGCGACACTCGAGATCTGCAAGGCGGGATGGAACGTCTCCGGCACCTTCAATTTCACGATCGACCACGGGGCGCCGATCGCCATCGCGAACAAGACCTGTCTCGATGTCTCTGTGAGCCCCGGCTCGCACTTCGTGAAAGAGCTCTACGACCCGACCGGCAGGAGCGTCCTGAGCAACATAACGGTGACTCCGCCGTCGGCGCAGAAGGGCATGTCGATCCCCGGGCACTCCACCACGGTGAACGTCAACGCCGGAGTAGTTGTCACCATCAAGTTCTTCAACGCCCAGGCGTACAACTACTTGAAGGTCTGCAAGGTCGCCGGTGACCCGTCGCTTCTCGGCAACCCGTACAGCTTCACCGAGACGGCGGGCGGGTCCGTGATCGGCCCCTTCAGCGTCCGCGCAGGTCCCACGAGCCCGCTCAACTGCGGTGGCCTCACGCAGTACCCGGTGGGTACGAGGGTGACCATCAAGGAACTGCCGGCGGTGAACACCATGGTATCGAACATCCAGGTCGTCGGGTCGTACAAGACCTACAGCAACCTGGCGGCCCGCACGGTCACTGCCGTGGTCGGACCCATCGGGCATGGCGTCACCCAGGTGATCTACACCAACGTCCCGAACACCCCGCCGGTACCTGGTGCGATCGAGGTCTGCAAGGTGGCAGGTGACGGATACGTCAGCGGATCCTTCACGTTCACGATCACCAACTCGAGTGGGTTCAGCTACACCCAGTCGGTCCCCGTCGGACAGTGCACCGGTGAGATCTCGGTGCCCGCCGGAGAGGTGACGGTGACGGAGACTCAGGTCTCGCCGTACTACCTGAGCGGAGTCTGGTCACTTCCGAACGGCGCTCTCGAGTCGTACAACCTGGCGAACGGCACCGCCACGTTCACAGTTGCGGCCAACGCCACGACAACGGCCTTCTTCCAGGACTCGACCGCAACCGGCCTCGTGAAGGTCTGCAAGACGCTCGCGCCCAACGCCGGTGCCCTCGTCGGCCAGACGTTCAACTTCGACGTGAACAGCGCCTACGGCACGCAATCGGTCAACGTGACGGCTGCGCCGCTCGGCCAGACCGCTTGCGCCATCGACTTCACGCCGCTCCCGATCGGCACCGCGGTGTCCATCACCGAGACGGGCATGAACGGCGCGAGCCTCGCCAGCCAGAACGTCCAGGTGACCGGCATCTCCGTCAGCCCGAGCTGGCTCAACGCCGGTAGCTCGGGGGACACGGCGAACCTCACGGTCGGCAACAACGTGACGTCGGCGACCTTCACCGACGAGGCCCTCAGCTGGGTCGAGGTCTGCAAGGACGCCGCCGATCTGTCGACCCTCGGCCAGACGTTCACCTACTCGGTCAACAACGGTCCAACCTTCACGGTCCAGGCGAACCACTGCTCGCAGGCCCTCCAGGTTCCGGCCGGGACGGCAACCGTCTATGAGTACCCGTACGCCAACTTCTCGCTGGTGTCCGTGTCGACGGTGAGCCCGACCGACCCGACGGGTAGCCGGCTTCTCTCGTCTCCGACTGCCAACCCGGCGCTCGTCTCGGTGCCATGGGGCGGTGTCGGCAACGAGACTGTCGTCACCTTCACCAACCAGGTCAACACCGGCGTCTTCAAGATCTGCACCTCGCAGACCTCGACAGACGCCAACCTGCAAGGGCAGGCCTTCACCTACAAGTACACGATGCCGGTCTTCCCGTTCGTCGGCTACGTGACCTTGACCGTGCCGGCCAGCGGCTCCACCTGCTCCGGCCTGATCGGCCCGATCCCGGTGGTGGACTTCAACGACAACCCCGTCGTGGTCACCGTGACGGCTCTCAGCCCCGGCGACCCCAGCATCCAAATGGCGAACATCACCTACCAGGGAAACGGCCTGGCGAGCATTCCGGCCATGCCTGCTGGATTCCCTGTTTCGATGAGCTTCGACGTTGGTCAGGGAGTGAACATCGTTACGTTCATCAACGGGCGCACCCCGTAACAGCAGTTCCTCGGGCCGGGAGCCTGCTCCCGGCCCGACAGGTGTGGCACGGATGACCGTGCCGCAATCTCTCCGACGGGCCGGGAGCCTCCCACCGCTCCCGGCCCGTCGTTGAGTGACCGGGCCCTCCACCGAGGCGGGACACCTCCACCGAGGCGGGACGGGGCCCGGTGCGCGTCCTCGAGAACCCCTCACCGGTTCGCCGGGCCAGAGCCGAAAGAGATACGAAGTGCCGCTTGTCTCCGAACTGCTGCGAAGCGGAGCACAGGGGACGAGGCCCGCCGAGGGCGAGATATGGACGATCTGCCCGATCTGCGGAGAGCGGGTCCGCATGGACGAGGCGGTCGTCGACGATGAGTATCCCCTCGAGACCACCTACCACTGCCCCCGAAACTGCGGACCGGTGCTAGCCGTCTCGCTCACCGGCGCATTGTTGTGGGAGGACGGCGGCTGGCGTACCGGCGACTGGATCATCCGCAACGTGAGCGATCTCTACTGGCAGCCACGCGGGAGAGAGCCACTTCTCCTCCTCCGAGCGCGGATCCACGCGTTCGGCTGACCGGGCGCGACCTCGGCTGCCGGCGCCACGGAGTCTGCCGGCGGCGTTGCTCCACCTACGATTCTTGGCGATGACGGCTGCTGGGCCTCGGCACTTCGACGTGGTGATCGTGGGTGCAGGACTCTCGGGCATCGGTGCCGGCTACCGGCTGCAGACCATGTGCCCGGACAAGAGCTACGCCCTGCTCGAGGCTCGCCGCCGGCTCGGCGGCACCTGGGATCTCTTCCGCTACCCAGGGGTGAGGTCGGACTCCGACATGTTCACGCTCGGGTATCCGTTTCGCCCCTGGGAGGACGCGAGAACGATCGCCGACGGCGCTTCCATCCTCCGCTACCTCGAGGACACGGCGTCCGTCTACGGGATCGACCGCCACATCAGCTACGGCAGGCGGGTGACAACGGCGTGCTGGTCACCGCAGGACGACTGCTGGCGTCTCGAGACTGCGGGGCTCGACGGAGCTGCCGGTCCGCCCTACTCCTGCCGGTTCCTCTACCTGTGCAGCGGTTACTACGACTACGAGTCCGGCCACGTGCCCGAGTTCCCGGGCGAGGCGGACTTCGCCGGCGCGATAGTCCACCCGCAGCACTGGCCGGAGGCTCTCGACTACGCGGGCAAACGGGTGGTCGTGATCGGGAGCGGGGCGACGGCCGTGACGCTCGTGCCGGCCATGGCGAGCAAGGCGGCACACGTGACGATGCTGCAGCGCTCGCCGAGCTACGTCGCCTCGCTACCTGCAAGGGACCCCATCGCCGAGAAGCTGACCAGGGTGCTTCCAAATGGGCTCGCCCACGCGATCGTGCGATGGAAGAACATCCTGTTCCAGATCGGTTTCTACCAATTCTCGCGGCGCCGGCCGGAGCGAGCACGACGACTGCTGCTAGCCGGGGTGACGAGGGCGCTCACACCTGGTTACCCGGTCGACCCCCACTTCAGCCCTCGCTACGACCCGTGGGACCAACGGATGTGCCTCGTGCCGGACGCCGATCTCTTCCGGGCCATCAGGCAGGGCCGCGCCTCGGTCGAGACGGACGAGATCGACCGCTTCACCCCTGACGGCCTCCTCCTCCGCTCCGGTACGACGCTCGAGGCCGACATCGTCGTCACCGCCACGGGGCTGCGCCTGCTGCCGCTCGGCGGCATCCACATCGAGGTGGACGGCACAGCGCTAGAACCGGGAGAGACGTTCGTCTACAGAGGTTTCATGCTGAGCGGTGTGCCGAACCTCGCCATCTCGATCGGGTACACGAACGCCTCCTGGACCCTCCGCGCCGACCTGAGCTCTCGGTCGGTCTGCAAGCTCCTCCAGCGCATGGATGCGCGGGGTGCCGCGACAGCGACGCCCGTGCTCGACGAGCCGTCGGCCGCGGAGCCCGAGGCACTTCTCAACCTCAGGTCCGGTTACGTGCTCCGTTCAGCCGCGGCCATGCCGAAGCAGGGGCGACACGCGCCTTGGCGGCTCAGGCAGAACTACTTGCTCGACTTCGTCGACGCCCGCCTCGGGAAGCTCGACGCCCGTCTCCTCTACGGAGATGCGCTCAGTAGCGCAGACCGCTGCCCGAGCGCGAGCCGCGGGCGTGCCGCCTCACAAGGTGCACGGCGAGGCCGATCACGGCGATGACGACCGCTATCTCGATCACCTTGGCGATGATCGCGGCGACGAACGAGAACACGATCCAGGTGACGATGGCCGCCACGACGACGACTCCCGCCACGACCACGCCGTGGGCAACTCTGAGGCCGCCACCTCGCCTGCTGGGTTCGATCATGGACGCCTCCTACCCCTGACGGTACCGCAGTCCGCGGGCTGGTTGTCGGCAACGAGCCGTAGGAGGGAGAGCATTGGGAGAGCATGGCGGCGGCACGTGATTCCATCCCTTGCGGGCGACTCTCCCTATCGAGAGGGCGATCGCCGGGTGAAAGGCGACCGGGATCATGGGAGGAACAGGCCATGGAGCAGACACACCTCTCCCATGTACCCGGGTCATAAGGCGACCCGACGACGTTCTTGCCGTCTCCCCGCCCTTATCTCCTTCGACTGTCCGTGCGTCTCCTTCCGGGCGAAGGATAAATGACCGCGAGGTAAGAAGGCTATGGCTCCGGGCGAGACGAGCGCGTAGATGGTGCAGAAGAGCCCGTCGATGACGGTGCCGGGAAGTCGCCTCCGAGGTGCCAGACCGAGGTAGCTCCCTCGCTCCCCGCCCCCTGCCGCTCGTCGAGGGCCATCTACGACCGGCGCAACACCGTTCCTTGTTCTTCCTGGCAGATCGGCGCTCGACACGCGCCGGCGCGACTCCTCTGCAAGGGGTCGCGCGCCTCCGACGTCTAGAGGACAGACCCTGCGGGTCCCCACCCCCCACGCACGACCCCGGGCGACCCGCAGGGCGAGAATCTGCGAACCGGATCCGTGGGTACAATCACTGACCTGGTCGACCGCAATTGGGGAAACATGCACGAGGCGAAGCAGTGAAAGCAGCCCGGAAGATCCGCCAGCATCTCGGCGTTCCCGGTACGGCGGCATTGGCCATCGTCCTGGCGGCCGTCATAGGTGCAGGCGCCTTGGTCGTGTCACACTCTTCGGCGAGCCGTCCGAAGAGCGGCTCAGTGGTCCTCGACGGCTCGCACCCGAAGAAGGTGGCACACCACCACCACGCCAAGGTCCGGCCGATCCACCTAGTGTCGGTCTGGCCGCGGGCGGGCGAGGCGGGTGTGACCTTCACGCCGCACGTCATCGTGAAGTTCTCACAGCCACTCGGGCAGAAGACGGTTCTCCCGGTGCTGAGCCCGTCCCTGCCGGGCACCTGGTCCCGCACCGCTCCGAACGAGCTCGAGTTCCAGCCGACCGGCAACTACTGGCCCTTCACCAGGGTCTCGGTGCACGTGCCAGGCGGTCCCACAGGCATCACCTCGGCCGGTGGCGCAACCCTCGCCGCCACCCACGTGACCCACTTCACGGTTCGCGCCGGTTCGACGCTCCGGCTGCAGCAGCTGCTCGCGGAGCTCGGCTACCTCCCCGTCAACTTCACGCCCTCGCCCACGAGCTCGACGTCGGCTGCCACTGGCTCCTACCAAGGCACGCAAGCCACGGCCGCCACGACCAGCTCGCAGACGACCCCGACGACAGCCGCGCTGCCTCCCGGGCCGAGCGGACCGCCCGGATACGGGACCGTCCTCTCCAACCCTCCCGCCACGCCGGCAGCCGACATCTCCGAGCCGGCGCGCGCCGTCGACATCCCGCTCGTACCGCTGAAGGGCACCTTCAGCTGGCGCTACCCGAACGTTCCGAGAGCCCTCTCGTCGCTCTGGTCGCCCGGCAGCTACAACGTCATGACGCAGGGTGCCGTGATGTCGTTCGAAGAGAACAACGGCCTTGCAACCGACGGGGTCGCCGGCCCGATCGTGTGGGCGACGCTGCTGCACGCCGTCGCCACCCGCCAGGTGAACACGTTCGGCTACGACTGGGTGTACGTGTCCATGGGCTCGCCGGAGTACGTCAACCTCTGGCGCAACGGTCAGGTCATCTTCCAGACCCTCGCCAACACGGGGATACCGCAGTCGCCGACCCAGCCTGGCACCTGGCCCGTCTACCTCCGCTTCGTGACGACGACGATGAGCGGCACCAACCCGAACGGGACGCACTACAACGACCCGGGCATCCCGTGGGTCAGCTACTTCCACGGGGGTGATGCTCTGCACGGGTTCATCCGCGCGGCCTACGGCTTCCCGCAGAGCCTCGGCTGCGTCGAGATGCCGTTCTCGTCGGCGCAGACGCTCTACCCCTACACGCCGATAGGAACGCTCGTCACGGTCGCCAACTGATCCCCCAGCGTCCTCGCCACGTCTCCCCGGCCCGGAGGACGGCGAGGGACTCTCCGCTGCGCAAGGCGTTCGGGGGACAGGACATCGGCTCGACGGCGATGGACCGTCGTCGCTCATGGGGAGCGAGCGTGTCGCCGGTGAAACACATGACGTAGGGAAACGACGAGTCCGCCCAGATCTCCGTGAGGGAACCGTCCCGGATCCGTAGCGACACTCGCCAGCCACCGTCGCCCGAAAGGTCGGTGAAGCAGTGGTCGAGCCGGAGCCCCCCTATCTCCCGCTCGCGCCTGAAGTCGAGGTCCGTGCCCTCCACGCGTCGCCGACCACGGGGCAGCCCCCGTTCGTCCGAGACGAGCACCGTCTCCGCCGGCACTTCGAGCAACGCGGTGTCGACTACTCCGCCGAAAAGGGCGAGGTAGGGGTGGAAACCCGCCCCGAACGGCACAGCACCCTCGTCCGATCCCGCGTTGGTGGCGGTGGCCTCGACCGAGAGGAACGAGGAGTCGCCGTCCTCTCCGACCCTGTAGACGAGCCGCAACGCCAGCACGAACGGGAAGCCCGGCTGGGCGGGAAGGTC
>JAJYVX010000127.1 GCA_021791795.1 Actinomycetes bacterium
CATGCCCATCGCGTACGGCTTGCGGACGGGCGTGTCGATCATGTCCTACTGCGGGACCATGACCTACGGCATCACGGCGGACTATGACACCGTGGCGGACGTCGACGTCCTCGCCCGCGGGATCGAGGCGGGTGTGACCGAGCTCCTCCAGGCAGCAGGGTTCCCGAAGCAGGCGCCGCGCCGGCGCAGAAAGGAGACGCCATGAGCCTCAATCTGGCCACGATGCTGCGGGAGGCCGCTCGCAGCAACCCGAACAAGCCCGCCATCCTCTACGACGGCGGCCAGATCACCTACCGCGAGCTCGACCAGCTGACGGACCACGTGGCGGCGAGCCTGCGCCGCGAGGGCATCGGCCCGCACGACGCCGTCGCCGTCCAGGTGCCCAACCTCCCGCACTTCGTCATCGCGTACTTCGCCATCTTGAAGAACGGCTCGGTCGTCGTGCCGTTGAACGTGCTCTTGAAGTCGCGTGAGATCGACCATCAACTGCGCGACTCGGACTCGCGGGCGCTCATCACGTGGTCGGGCTCCCTCGACGAGGCGGCGAGGGGCGCGGCCGAAGCAGGCGTCGACCAGATCTTCGTGGTGACCCTGCCGGGAGAGCCTCCTCCCGCCACCGGCCGGCCGGTCGAGGAGCTCCTCTCCGGCCCGGCGCCCATGCGTTCGGTGCTCGAGCCGACCGAGCCCGGCGACCCCGCGGTGATCGTCTTCACCTCCGGCACGACGGGCCGACCGAAGGGAGCCGAGCTCACGCACTTCCAGCTCTACATGAATGCCGAGATCCCCGGACGGCTCTTCGGGATCCTCCCGGACGACGTCGTGATGGTGGTACTTCCGCTGTTCCATGTGTTCGGGCTGAGCAGTGAGCTCAACATCTGCGTGCGCTTCGGGGCGACCATGTCGCTCGTGCCGCGCTTCACCCCCGACAAGGTGCTCGAGGTGATCCAGCGAGACGCGGTCACGGTCTTCGAGGGCGTCCCGACGATGTACATAGCGCTCCTGAACCACCCCGACGCCGAGCGGTACGACCTCTCCACGCTGCGCGTAGCCATCTCGGGCGGGGCGCCGCTGCCGGCGGAGGTGCTCGACGACTTCGAGACGCGCTTCGGCGTCACGATCCTCGAGGGCTACGGGCTCACCGAGACGGCATCGACGACGAGCTTCAACATCAGCGCCGAGGAGCGCAAGATCTACAGCGTCGGCAAGCCGATCTGGGGCGTGGAGGTCGAGATCTGGGACGAGCAGGGCCAGCCGCAGCATCCCGGCTCGCAACACGTGGGCGAGATCGTCGTGCGCGGCGTGAACACGATGCGCGGCTACTACCGCAACCCCGAGGCCACCGACGAAGCCTTCGCCGGTGGCTGGTTCCACACCGGCGACCTCGGATACGTGGACGAGGACGGCTACCTGTTCATCGTCGACCGCAAGAAGGACCTCGTCATCCGGGGCGGCTACAACGTCTACCCGCGGGAGGTGGAGGAGGTCCTCTACACCCATCCGAAGGTGGCAGAGGCCGCCGTCGTCGGGATCCCGCACCCGCGCCTCGGCGAGGAGCTGAAGGCGTACGTCCAGCTGAAGCCGGGTTCGAGCCTCGGCGAGGAAGAGCTGATCGCCTTCACCAAGGAACGGCTCGCCGCCTACAAGTACCCCCGGGTCATCGAGTTCTGGGACGAGCTGCCGAAGCTGGCCACGGGCAAGATCGCCAAGGAACCGTTGCGCGAGCACGCCCGCGGGGCGGCGCCTGCGGGGTCCCGCGCCTCGGCCTGAGAGGCATACGAGCCCCTGAGGCGCGGGCGCGGCCCCCGCGACGGTCCCCTCGGGGGAGCGGACCGGTGCCGAGCTAGAGCTAGATCAGAGCCAAGCCTTGAGCCGCTTCGGCGAAGTTCAGCAGGTACTCGTCGGCGCCCTCGCCCGTGACGTGGAACGCATAGGTGAACTCCTCGAAGAGGAGCCCGCCCTTGGTGAGCAACTTCTGCGCCGCCGGAACCATCTCGATCTCTTCGAGGGTCTTCAGCTCTCCCTTCACCATCCAGAGGTGCCTCCCCCCGATGGTCGAGAGGAAGTACTCGGGGAAGCTGCACTTCCCGTCGGAGGCGAGCTTGCCGAAGTACTCGTTGACCTCGACCCCGTAGTCGAGGGCGAGCTTCTCCCGCCCGGCGATCGGGTGCTCGAACTGGACGATCATGGCTGCTTTCATAACTACCTCCTACTGCACGACAGGCTGGGCAGGTCAACCGGTGCGCCTCCAGCCTCGCGTTCTCATTGTCCGCCGAACGGCCCTGACCGAGCAGGGGCGAAGGTCACATCATCCGGCCGGCCGCGCCTCGGCGGAGGCAGCCGGCGCGCACCCCCTTCGTATCGTTGGCCGCGATGACCGCTCCTGTCACAGCTCGAGTATCGGCTGGAGCCCTCGCCCTAAAGGACGCAGTCGCGGTGCCGGGACCTCATGCGTCCTCCGAGTCAGGTTTTGCCATCTGCAACCTCTGCCACGGCCCGGCCCGGAAGGGTTCGCGGTTGTGCTGGAGCTGCTTCGAGGTGGCAAAGCAGCTCCACCGGAGACTCCCACGTGTGGTGCCCGTCTTCCTCTTCGCTCCAACGAGCGTCCCGCACCGCTTGCTCGTCGGCTACAAGGCGGCGCCGTCCGCCGCCTCCCGCGCCCACCACTCAAGCGCGCTCGGCGACGTCCTCTCGCTCTTCCTCGCGCGACACCAGGCGTGCGTCGCGCGGGACGCAGCGCCGGTGACCCTCGTGCCCGTCCCGTCGAGCTCGGGCGGGCGGGCGTCGTGGCACGGTCGCCATCCGCTGGTCGCCCTCTGCGAGAAGGCGGCCGAGGCGAGCGGCACGAGCGTGCGGTCCTGCCTGGCGCCGGGAGCCGCCGGCACAAGGAGGCTCGGTGCCTCACCCGACGGCTTCCGCGTGGTCTCGAGACCAAGCACGGCCACCGTCGTCGTCGTCGACGACATGTTCACCTCCGGCGCCCGGGCGCTCAGCGCGACCGCCGCCCTCGAGGGCGCCGGGCTCCGCGTGGCGGCGGTCGTGCCGCTCGGGCGCCTCGTGTGCCCGGGCCACAACCGGGAGACCGCAGCCTTCTGGCGGGAGGTCGGCAGCCGGCCATGGTCGCCGCTCTCCTGCTGCGCCTGCCGCCCGCGCCCACTCGCCCTCGAGGTCGCGCCATCGGCATGGCTCGAGGCCGCGCGGGCGGCGTGACCGGCCGGCCCTAGCGGACGAGGAGGCGCTCCAGCCTGCGGTCCGCCAGGGCGAAGCCAGCCGACCCGAGGGCGAGCAGATACGCGACGTGGGCCAGCAAGACGAAAGAGAGCGCGCCGGCGTCGAGGTCGCGGAGCAGCACCACCCCCTGGTAGAGGGGCGTGTAGGTCACGACGGCCTGCAGCCACCCGGGGTAGATGGTGAGCGGGTAGAACACGGCGGAGAACAAGAAGAGCGGCATGATCGCGAGGAGCACGAGGTCGAAGTCCTGCCAGCTCCGCATGTAGCAGGTGAGCCCCACCCCGAGCGCGGCGAAGGTGAAGCCGATGAGGACCGCAGCCGGGAAGCACAGCACAGCCCAGGGACTCACGACGAGGCCGAGCGCCGCCATCACGCAGAGGAAGGCGAACGAGTAGAGGCTGCCCCTCAGCACGGACCAGGCGATCTGACCGACGGCCACGTCGCGCACCCGGATGGGGCTCGCCAGCATGGCGTCGAAGGTCTTCGCGATCTTCAGCATGAAAAAGGTCTGGAAGGTCGCGTCGATGGTCGCCCCGTTCATCGCCGAGGAGGCGAGGAGGCCCGGCGCCACGTACTTCGCGTAGACGACGCTGCGGCCGGCGAGATCGAGGTTCCCCACGAGGTGGTTGAGGCCGAGACCGATCGAGAGGAGGTAGAAGAAGGGCTCGAAGAAGCCCGAGACGATGAACCACCAGCTCTTGCGGTAGGCGTAGACGTGCCGCTCGACGAGCCTGCGGGCGCGGCCGGGGCTGATGAAGCCAAGTGGGAGGATCCTCGCGGTCGTCACTGCGCCAACCTCTTCGCAAAGGTCCGCCCTCCGAAGTAGACGCCGAAGAGCACGAGACAGGCGAGGTAGCCGGTGTCGACCGCGAGGCTCGCAGCATTCATCTGCCCGAGGACGAGAGCGCGGCAGAGCTCGACCCCGTGGTAGAGCGGGGTGACCCGAGCGATCACCTGCAGCCAGCCCGGCAGGTTGGTGATCGGGAAGAACGTGCCCGAGAAGAGGAAGAGCGGCACTATGCCGAGCCGGTACATGATGGGGAAGCTGGTCGAGTTCTCCCGCGTGACGGCGAAGGCCGCCACCGGCGCGGCGAAGGCCATGCCCGTCAGCGTCGACGCCACGAGGGCGAGCACGGCATAGGGTGAGAGCACGTCACCGAAGGCGGCCATGATCGCGAGGAAGACCGCTCCCGAGATGGCTACCCGGGTGGCTATCCAGAGCAGCTGGCCGCGCTGGACGTCGCGGGCTTCGATCGGGGCGGCGAGCATGGCGAGGTACGTGCGGGCCCACTTCACGCCTTCCATGACCGGATAGGTGGACTCGTTCGTCGCCATCTGCATGGCCGTCGCGGCGAGGAGGCCCGGCGCGATGAACGTCACGTAGCCGACGCCGCCGAGCCTCGAGAACCCGACCGGCGAGGACGCACCGGCGAGGTGGTGGTTGACGAGGTGGCCGAGCCCGATGCCCATGGCGAGGAGGTACATAAGCGGGTAGAGGAAGCTCGAGGTGATCGTGCCGCGCCACGTGCGGCGATAGCGGTGGAACATGTAGCCGTAGACGCGGAGCACCGCCGCGCGGCCCTCAAGCCGCGCAGGTGCCGCGCTGCCCGGGAGGCGGGCACGCCAGCCACCGCGTCTCTCACCGCCCCGGCCGGTCACGGCCGGCACCGCCTCAGTCAACGAGGCTGCGGCCCGTCAGCCGGAGAAAGACGTCCTCGAGGCTCGACCGGCGCGCCAACGCGCTCTCCGGGCGGATGCCCGCCTCCCGCACCTTCAACAGGACTTCGTCACCGTCGTCGACGTAGAGGAGAACCCGGTCGGGCAGCACCTCCACCCTCTCGGCGAAACCCCCCAGCGCGCCTGCCATCTCCTCCTGCCGGCCCGACGCGAAGCGGAGCTCCACGACCTCTTTCGAGGACCACTCCGAGATGAGGCTTGGAGGGGAGCCGGCCGCCACGATCCGACCGTGGTCCATGACGACGAGGCGGTCGCAGAGCTGCTCGGCCTCGTCCATGTAGTGCGTCGTGATGATGAGGGTGACACCGTCCTGCTTCAGGCGGTAGAGCCGGTCCCAGAGAAGGTGGCGGGCCTGCGGGTCGAGGCCGGTCGTCGGTTCGTCGAGGATGACGAGCTCCGGCTCCGAGACAAGAGCGCGGGCGATGGTGAGCCTGCGCTTCATGCCTCCGGAGAGGTCGTCGACCTTGTCACCGCCGCGGTCGGTCAGGTGGGCGAACTCGAGGAGACTCTCGACACGGGGACGGAGGACCGCCTTCGCGACGTCGAAGTAGCGACCGTAGAGGTAGAGGTTGTCCCTGACGCTCAGCTCGAGGTCGAGGGTGTCCTCCTGGGGGACGAGGCCGAGGCGGCCGCGGATGCGCGGACCTTCGTGGCGCGGGTCCATGCCGAGCACGCTGAGCTCGCCAGCGGTGACCGGCGAGAGGCAGGAGACCATCCTCATGGTCGACGTCTTGCCCGCGCCGTTCGGGCCGAGGAATCCGAACGCCTCTCCCCGCTCGATCCTGAAGTCGACCGCGTCGACGGCCGTGAAGTCGCCGAAGCGCTTCGTGAGCCCCCTCGCCTCGACCACTGCGTCCCCCGCGGCGCGGGTCGATCGGTCGCTCGCCGCCGTCGCGGCACCGCTCCTGTGCACCCCAGTCAAGCTACCCGGAGGCAATGACAGTGCTCGCCGGCGCGAGGAGTGCAAGGATTCCGCCCCGTGACCGACCTCGACCGCCGGCGGGTCCTCAAGACTGGGGGCCTCGCCGGTCTCGCTCTCGTGCTCTCCCCCGAGCTTCTCGCCGCCTGCAAGAGCGCTGCGGCTCGCACGCCCACGAAGGAGAAGGAGTCACACTTCCTCTTCTTCACCCAGCACGAGGCCGCAGTGGTGCAAGAAGCCACCGCCCGGCTCATCCCCGGGCCGCAGGACGACCCGGCCGAAGCGGGACACCCCGGCGCAAGGGAGGCCAACGTGACCCGCTACATAGACACGCTCCTCGGCGCGCTCAGCTTGTCGCCCCAGCGGATCTTCGCCGGAGGGCCCTTCTCGAACAGAGCCGGCTGGCCGACCGACGACATGGCGACTTTCATCGGTCTCGCCCCGGCGGAGGCTTGGGCCTGGCGCAGACGCATCGGTGCCTGGCAGGCGCAGTACCGGACCGGCGTCCTCCACCTCGACAAGGCCGCCGGCGGCAGCTTCCTCGAGGCGCGCAACAGCGTGCGGGACGAGGTGCTGGCGAAGGACGAGGGGGGTTTTGCCACTCTCTTGTTCAGCCACGCGGCCGAGGGCATGTACTCGAACCCCGAGTACGGCGGGAACGTGCAACTCGTCGGCTGGCGCGACATCTCCTTTCCTGGCGACGTGCAGCCACGCGGGTACACCCCCGCCGAGGTGAGCAAGAGCGACGGGCCGGACCCGTACCACCCCTCGGGGATCGGAGCGGCTCTCATAGGCCTCATCAAGGGATCGAACGGAGTCTGAGGTGGCACGGACGCGGACTCTCGTGATCGGCTCGGGTCCAGGAGGCTCGACCGCGGCCATGGTGCTCGCCGAGGGCGGTCACGACGTGACCATCTTCGAGAAGGGGCGCAGCTACTTCTCCGACCTCACCTCCAAGCGACCGGGGACCGTGTGGTCGAACGACGAGCTGAAGGGCGACCGGTACTTCGGCCAGCCCGACCCGCTTGCCGAGCCACGGGTCTTCCGATCGTCCGCGAGCGACCCCAACCCCTACGTCGGGGCCGTCCAGCCGCTCCCCCAGACCGTCGGCGGGGGGGCGACGCACTGGGACGCCAAGACGCCCCGCTACTGGGACATCGACTTCCAGAAGCTCTCTCTCCTCGGGCCGATAGAGGGCGCGGCCATCGAGGACTGGCCCTTCACCTATGCCGAGCTGGCCCCGTTCTACGCGGAGGTCGAGAGCCTGATGGGCGTCCAGGGCGACGTGGCCCAGCTCCCCGCGCTGACGCTGGCGCACGCTCCCCGCAGCGGACCCTTCCCCATGCCGCCCGGGCCGCCGCAGTACTCCTCGCTCGTGGTCTCGGACGGATGCCGCAAGGTCGGCCTCCACCCCTTCCCGGCGGCGATGGCGATCACGAGCGAGACCTACGACGGAAGGCCTCCCTGCAACAACTGCGGCTTCTGCTCGGGCTACGGCTGCCCCATCCAGGCGCGAGTCGCCGCTCTCGCACCGCTCAGGCGAGCCCTGCTCGCCGGTGCCGAGCTGCGGGTGGGTTCGCAGGTCGTCGGCCTCAGGTGGCAGGGCAGCCGGGCCGTCGGCGTCGAGTGGCTGGACGAGGGCGGCGTCCGCCACACAGAAAGGGCCGACGCCGTGGTGCTCGCCGGCAACTCGCTCGAGAGCGTGCGCCTGGCGCTCCTCTCGCACCTGCCGGACCCGAACGGCGTGCTCGGCCGGTACCTGATGTTCCACTGGTTCACCGACGGCTCGGGCATCTTCTTCAGCGAGCGCCTGCACAACTACCGCGGGCGCGACCACACCCACGACATCGACGACTTCGCCGACCCGGACTTCCCCGGGGCGCGGGCGGCGGCGAAAGCCGCGGGCCTCCCCTACTTCCGGGCCGGCAAGGTCGAGCTCGGCGGCACCGACCGGCCGCTCGACGAAGCACAGCAGTACCAGCAGATCCTCAAGTACCTCTCCCCCGGCAGACCCTTCGGGGCCGAGTTCAAGCAGCTGATGCGGGCGAGCCTGCTCCGCGACAGGCTCCTCGGCCTCACCTTGATGGGCGAGGACCTGCCCTACGCGACGAACAGGGTCGACCTCGACCCGTCCGAGAAGGACTGGCGCGGCTTCCCGGTCGCACGGATCACCTACGGCCCCGGCCGCTACGAGCTCGCCGCCCAGGGCTTCTACATGCCGTGGATGACCAAGCTCCTCAAGGCCTCCGGCGCAGACGTCGCCATCGCCATCCCCGAGCTCAGCTCCGCCCGCTTCCCCATCGGCGACTCGACTGTCGTGCAGACCGCCCACATCATGGGCGGCATGCGCATGGGCGCAGATGCGCGCACGAGTGTCACCGACGGCGTCGGCCGCCACCACCAGCTCGACAACGTGTTCGTGGGCGACGGCGCGGTCTTCCCTTCCTCGGGAGGCCACAACCCGACGCTCACGATCATGGCGACGGCTCTGCGCAACGCACGCAGGTGGCTGTGAGCGCCCGGCCGTAGCCGAGCGCCCGGGCCGGCGCGAGCGGGGGAGGTCAGGCGCTGGTGCGGGCGCGCTTCGCCGCGGCGGAGTGCCGGGCGCGGGCGCTTTGGTCGAGCACGACCTTGCGCAGCCGGACCGAGGAAGGCGTCACCTCGACGCACTCGTCGGTGCGGATGAACTCGAGCGCCTGCTCCAGCGAGAGCAGGCGCGGGGGCACGAGGCGCACCAGCTCCTCTGCCGTGGAGGAGCGCATGTTCGTGAGCTTCCGCTCCTTGGTCGGGTTGACGTCCATGTCCTCGGATCGAGCGTTCTCCCCGACGATCATCCCCTCGTAGACCTCGGCGCCCGGCCCGACGAAGAGCGAGCCGCGCTCCTGCAGGTTGAGGAGCGAGTAAGTCGTGGTGTTGCCGGAGCGGTCGGCCACGAGCGACCCGGTGGGCCGCCCCCGCAGCTCACCGAACCAAGGCTCGAAGCCGGCGAAGACGTGGTGCAGCACGCCGGTCCCCCGCGTCTCGGTGAGGAACTCCGTCCTGAAGCCGATCAACCCTCTCGCGGGCACGACGTAGTCGAGCCGCGCCCAGCCGGTGCCGTGGTTGACGAGCTGCACGAGACGCCCCTTGCGCAGGGCCAGGAGCTGGGTCACGACACCGAGGAAGTC
>JAJYVX010000128.1 GCA_021791795.1 Actinomycetes bacterium
CACGGCGCCGGCGAGGGCGATCGCAGTGCAAGCGGCGCGACCCGACCCGCGGTGCCACCGAACGAAACTGGACCGGAGCACAACTGACCACTTCCTCATACCGCACCCCCCGGCGACGGCGCTCGAGTAGTCGTCGAGCGACCTCAATGTTGCCACACCCGGAGGCGCCACATCCACTGGTGTCATGGCAGTCTCGGCCAGACGGCCGGCGCAGCTAGGGTGCCCGGAGTGGGAGTCGAACCCACACGCCCTCGCGGACAGCGGCTTTTGAGGCCGCCGCGTCTACCATTCCGCCATCCGGGCCGACCGCGAGCGTAGTGCAGCCCCGGATCTGTCACCCTGGATGGATGCAGTTGCAGGCACGCGGCCAGGCTGACGAAGCCGAGCCGACCGGCGGTCCCGCCCCCGGGGTGACACGCGGTGCGGCCGGCGTGCCGATCGGGCCCGCGACGGAGGGTGGCGTGCAATCTGCTCGACCGCAGGCGCTGAGGGGCAGGCTCCGCCCGGGCGAGCTGGCCGAAGCGGCCGTGCTCGGCGACCTGGCTCTGGTGCTCGAGGTGATCGGCTGGTTCGCTCCGCTCGGCGGCATCTTCCAGGCCCTCGCTGTCATTCCGTTCGCGCTGCTGTCCGCGCGCCACCGCCTGAGGGCAGCTGTCGTGGCGGCCGTAGCGGCTGCCTCGGTGGCCTTCCTCGTAGGCGGTCTCGGAATCGTTATCCAGACCGGCATCGCCGGGGCTCTCGGCTGTTCGATAGGCGTCGCCTTCCGCCGGCGGTGGTCGAGCCTCTCGGCCGTCCTCTTCACGACGGCCGTGGCGGGTGTGCCGCTCGTGGCGGTGAGCCTGCTCGTGGACTGGATCTCGCCCGGGTTCAGGAGGCTGACGTTCGCCCAGGTCCGCATCCTCTGGCTCGACGTCGTCCACCTCCTCAACTTCCTCCAGCTCAAGGGCACCGCGTCGGAAGGCTCGAAGATCCTCAGCTGGGCGCTCGCTCACTGGTACTTCTCGATCCCGGCGGCCGAGACCGTGCTCATCCTCGTCATCGCGGTCGCCTGCACGAGGGTTCGGCCCTTCCTCGCACTGATGCAGGCGAACTCGGTGGCGCCGGCCGCGGACGAGCCACCCGGCCGCGTCGGCGGGGGTGAGGTGGCGCCTGTGCCGGCGAGACTCGACCGCGTCCGCTACAGATACCCGGGGGCCGACGAGGACGCCGTCGCAGGGGTGAGCTTCGAGGTCAAGCCTGGCCGCCTCCTGGCACTCGTGGGACCGAACGGATCTGGCAAGTCGACGCTCGTGAAGATCCTGATCGGCCGCACGACCCCGATCGAAGGTTCAGTCGATCGTCCGGGCCAGGCGGGCCTCGGTCGGATCGGGGGGACGTCGGTGGTCTTCCAGCGCCCGGAAAGTCAGGTGCTCGGCGTGCGGGTGCGCGACGACGTCTGCTGGGGCCTGCCGGAGGAAGAGCGGCCCGACGTGACCGCGCTGCTGGAGCGGGTGGGTCTGGCCGGCTTCGAGGAGAGGGAGACGTCGACGCTCTCGGGGGGAGAGCTGCAACGGCTCGCCATAGCCGCCGCCCTTGCGCGGCGGCCGAGCCTCCTCGTGTCGGACGAGGCGACGGCGATGATCGACGCCAAAGGCCGCGGCGAGGTGACTGATCTCCTGCGCGAGCTTGCCCAGGGAGGCATGGCCGTCGTCCACGTGACCCACCGGGCAGAGGAAGCGGAGCTTGCCGACGACGTCGTGCGACTGGAGGCCGGCCTGGTGCTGCCCGCCGGCGCCGCCACTCCGTCGGTGGATCGGCTCCCGCCCTCGAGCGGCCTGTCTCTCTCTCCGAAACCCATCCCTCGCCTCTCCATCCGCCCTCCACGCCCGGCCGCCACGCCAGTGACCGCGCCTTCTCGAGACTTGACCGTTCCGATCGGTGCGCCGCTTGTCCGGCTCGAGAAGGCCGGCTACATCTACTCAGAGGGCACGCCCTGGGCGAGACGCGCCCTCGAGGGAGTCGATCTCGAGATCTGCCGCGGCGAGGGTGTGATCGTCACGGGTGCCAACGGCTCGGGCAAGTCCACGCTCGCCTGGCTCCTCGCCGGCCTCACCGTGCCCACCGAAGGCGAGGTGCTCATGGAGGGCCAGCCCCTTTCCGACCAGCCGGGCCGGGCCGGGATCGCCTTCCAGCACGCTCGGCTCCAGCTGCTCCGGTCGCGGGTGATCGCCGACGTGTCCCTCGGTGCGGACGAGCTGCGGGCTCGCAGAGCGCTCCGTGCCGTCGGCTTCGACCCGGACCAGATGGGACCGCGCCGCGTCGACGACCTCTCGGGCGGCGAGCAGAGGCGTGTCGCCCTCGCCGGACTTCTCGTGCGCGAACCGGACCTCGTCGTGCTCGACGAGCCTTATGCCGGACTCGACGACAGCGCGCGGCGCGCCCTCGCCGACATCCTCCGCCTCCTGAGGCGCGACCTCGGCATAGCGGTCGTCGTCGTCTCGCACGACCTCGAAGACGCGGATCTGCTCGCGGACCGTCTCCTCTCCCTTGCCGGTGGCAGGGTGGTAGACGAAGAAAGACTGGGAGCGGCGTCGTGACGACGGCCCGGCCCGTGCCACAACGTCAGTCCCGCTCGTCGGAGCAGCGCTTGCGCAGGGCACGCAGGCTGAGCGACTTCCACGTACTCAGGTACGTGCCCGGCTCCAGCCCGGTGCACAGGATGTGGGCCGGTACGAAGCTCCTCGTGCTGACGGCCTCCTCCATCGGCCTCCTCCTCTGGCCGTCCTGGGAGGTCTCCGGTGTTGCCGCCGCGCTGCTCCTTGCGGGGTTTCTTTCCGCCAGGCTGCCGCGGGGGATCTTTCCCCGACTGCCGCGCTGGATCCTTCTCGTCGTGCTCGTGTCGTTCCTGCTCGCGCTCGTCGCGGGCGGCAGCCCGATGGTGGAGGTGGGGCACAGGTGGATCGGGTTCGGCGGCGTCGACCGTTGGGCCCTCTTCTCCCTACTCGGGATCGAGATCCTCGCCTTCGCCGGTCTCATCTCCTGGACGACACAGCTCGCCGACCTCGCTCCGGCGCTCGGCCGCCTCGCCCGCCCGCTGCGGGTGCTGCGGATACCGGTAGACGAGCTGATCGGCGCCACTGCGCTCTCGATCCGCTGCCTCCCTCTCCTGCTCGAGGAGGCGCGGGTCCTGTCAGCTGCTAGGCGGTCCCGGAGGCCGCCGGGAGGGCGCGATTTCCGCAGCTACTCGAAAGAGGCCGAGGAGCTCATGTTCGCGGCGCTGTCGAACGCGCTCAGGCGCTCGCGCGAGACGGCCGAGGCGATCGAATCCCGAGGGGGCGTGCCCACCATCGCTCGAGAAACGCACTCTCTCGGGGCACCCGACGTCTTTGCTTTGGCCGCCGCCGCCGCAGCCTTCGCGGCCATGGCGGTTCTTCGCTGAGATCCTGATGCTGACAGGCGGCTCGTACACTGGCCTTGTGGACCAGCAAGCCGTGAGAGAGCGTCTCACCGAGATGCACGGCAGGCTCGTGCGCGCTCGCGAGGAGCTCGCCGTCACGGAGGAACATCTGGCGGCGCTCGACGAGACTGCCGAGGAGGCACACGTGAGATCGCTCGTGGCCGAGAGCGCTCTCGCCGACCACGAGTGGCGTGATGCGCAGCGCTCGGCCGAAGCGATGAGGCGCGGTCGTGACCTCGCGCGGGCGCGTGTCGCTGAGCTCGAGAAGGCGCAGAACGATCTCCTCGCAAAGCTCGTAGTCTGAAACCGAGAGTTGAGGCATTCGTCGTCCGTAGGCGCTCGGCCGGAAGGCTCGGCAGCCGCCCGATAGCGGAGGAGCAGAGGGTGAGCAGGACCGTTGTCATCGCAGAAGATGAAGCGATCGTCCGGTTGGATCTGCGTGAGATCCTCGAGGACCAGGGCTTCGCCGTGGTCGGGGAGACCGGACGGGGGGACGAGGCGGTCTCGCTCGTGAAGCAACACGAGCCCGACCTCGTGATCCTCGACATCAAGATGCCCGGTCTCGACGGCCTCTCGGCGGCGAAGGAGATAAACGCCGACGGCAAGTCCGCCGTTCTCATCCTCACGGCCTTCAGCCAGCGCAACCTGATCGAGGAGGCGCGCGACGCCGGTGCCGTCGCTTATCTCGTGAAGCCCTTCCAGCAGGAGGAGCTGCTCCCGGCGATCGAGGTGGCCCTCAGTCGCTTCCGCGAGGTGCAGGCGCTCAACGCCGAGATCGCATCCGGGGTCCAGCGGACCCCTGATGATCAAATCGAGACCCGGAGGTGGGTGGACCGCGCCAAGGGTGCGCTCATGGATCAGAGGGGCCTCAACGAGGGAGATGCCTTCGCGGTCATCGAGAAGCGTGCTGCGTCGGCCGGCGTGAGCATCAAAGAAGCTGCGCAACAGATCGCCGACGGCGAGGCATCCCAGGTCGGGAGCAACTAGCGGCGCTCAACCGGACGGGATTCCCGCCCGGGGCGGACGGGGCGGGGTGCCGGCGGGCCTCAGGTCTGCACGACGTAGAGGTGCCGGCTGAGCCTTTCCCCGAGCGCGACCGAGCTGTCACCGAGGTCGAGCGTCAACGTCCCGTCAGGCGCCTTGGCCCGCACCGTCGCGTCGACTCCCGGGACGAGGCCGTGCTCGTTCAGATACTCGAGAGCGCCAAGATCGATCTCCACGTGTTCGGTGATGCGGGCGAGCCGGACGTGTTCGCCGGGCTCCGCGTCGGACAAGGGGACCTGCACCCCGCTGGCCTGGGGAACGCCCGGGATCGGGTTGCCGTGCGGACAGGTCGACGGGTTGCCCAGTATCTCGACGAACCTTTCCTCGACCTCGTCCGAGATGACGTGCTCCCAGCGACCCGCTTCGACGTGGGCCTTGTGCCAGGGCAGACCGACTATGTCGACGAGGAAGCGCTCGGCGAGGCGATGCTTGCGCACGACGCTCTCGGCGGTCTGCCGCCCGGCGCTCGTCAGGCGGACGCCGCGTCCGTCGCGCTCGACGTACCCGTCGGCGACGAGGCGTTGGACCATCTCCGACACCGATTGCGGCGAGTGCCCGATCCTTTCGACGAGGCGGGCTTGTATGACGGCCACGCCTTCCTCTTCGAGTGAGTGGATGGCCTCCAGGTACTCCTCCAAAGGCGGGTGGAAGCCGTCGGGGGGCACGTCCGGATGGTACCGCCGCCTTCCTCATCCACAGCTGCGGTCGTGTCGGTAGCATGCGCTCTGTGCCCCCCTACCTGCTGCTCGACGGGTACTCGCTTGCTTTCAGGGCATGGTTCGCCCTGCAGGACGCCGAGCTCGTCACGGCGTCCGGGCAGCAGACACAGGCGGTGTACGGCTTCTCCGGGATGCTCTCTCGCTTGTTGGAGGACCACATGCCGGCCGGGATGGCAGTGGCCTTCGACATGTCGGGGCCGACGTTCCGGGACGAGCTCAAGCCCGACTACAAGGCGGGCCGTGCCGAGACGCCGGAGCCGTTGCGCGAGCAGTTCGGGCTCATCCGTCAGATGGTCGAGTCTCTCGGCGTGCCGCTCGTCGAGGTGCCCGGATTCGAAGCCGACGATGTCATCGCCACTCTCGCAACAATGCTGGAGAATGCCGGCGAGGACGTCATCATCGTCACGGGCGACCGCGACACGTACCAGCTCGTGCACGATCCACATGTGAGGGTCCTCTACAACCGGCGCGGCGTCACCGACTACGTGCTCTACGACGAGGCGGGCATCGCCGAGCGGACGGGCGTGACGCCCGAGCTCTATCCCCTGCTCGCGGCGCTTCGCGGTGACCCCTCGGACAACCTTCCGGGAGTGCCGGGCATCGGCGAGAAGACCGCCGCGAAGCTCGCGAACAGCTATCAGTCGGTCGACGACCTCTACGCGCACCTCGACGAGCTCACCCCGAAGTTGCGCACCTCGCTCGCCGAGGCTGAGGAGCAGGTGCGACTGAACGCCCGGCTCACGCCCCTCGTCCGTGACGTGCCCGTCGAGTGCGACATCGCCGAGATGCGCTTCGGGCGGTCGGACCACAACGCGCTTAACAGCCTCTTCACGCTGCTCGAGATCCGCGTGCCGAAGGAGCGGATCCTGAAGTCGCTCGACATCCTCGAGTCCGGCGCGCAAGCGACAGAGCGCGTTGCGACCCCCGGTGCCGGCCCGAGGGAGGTGAAGCTCGTCGAGCTGTCGACGGTCGAGGCGGCGCGAGCCTGGCTGGAGGACCTCGACGCCCGTGATGGCGGGATCGGGGTCGAAGCCGACTGGCGGGGAACCCCAGGCCGTTCAGGGTTGCGAGGTTTGGCGCTCTCGCGCGTCCCGCTCGAGGAGCCGAGCGGAGCGAAAGGGGCAGCCGATCTCGAGGTCGGATGGCTGCCCGGCGAGCTCGTCGCCGAGGAGTCCCTCGCCCCGGTCCTCAATTCCGTCTTCGGCTGTCGGGGCGGCGAGGGCGGTGGCCGCATCGTGACCCACCACTCGAAGGAACTGATGCGGGGCCTCGCGCCGAACGGGATCGTTTTCGACGGGCTCGACCTCGACCTCTCGGTGGCCGGCTACCTCGCTGACCCGAGAGAGGGCCAGGCGACGCTCGAGCGCCTGGCCGAGCAGCTCGGCGTTCCTACCCGAGCCGCGCGCCCGGAGGTGGGGGAGGGAGGTGGCGGAGAGCAGCTGGGCTTTGCTCTCGAAGGGCCCGGCACCGAGACCTCCGTAGCCGAGGCGACTGCCGCCCGCCTCGCCCTTGTGGTGTCGCTTTCACACGGTCTTCGGCGGGCGCTTGCCGATGCCGGCGCCGAGCGGCTCTACGCCGAGATCGAACGGCCTTTGGTGCGCGTGCTCGCCGAGATGGAGCTTGCCGGCATCGGTGTCGACGCCGACAAGCTCTCTGCCATCAACAAGGAGCTGACGGACGACACGGCGGCGCTCGAGGGCGAGGTCCACCGGCTTGCGGGCGAGGACTTCAACGTGAACTCGACGCAGCAGCTGCGGCGGATCCTCTTCCAGAAGCTCGGCCTTGCGCCGCAGAAGCGCACGAAGACCGGTTTCTCCACCGACGCGCAGACGCTCGAGAAGATGCGTGACTCTCATCCGATAGTGGACACTCTGCTCCGCTACCGGGAGGTCGAGAAGCTCCGCTCCACCTACGGGACCGGTCTCCTCTCGGAGGTGGCCCAGGACGGGCGCATCCACGCCTCGTTCAACCAGACGGTGGCGCGCACCGGGCGGCTCTCGTCCGACCAGCCCAACCTGCACAACATCCCGGTTCGTTCCGAGCTCGGGCGGCGGTTCCGGGAGGCCTTCGTTCCGGCGGAGGGCTGCGAGCTGCTCGTTGCGGACTACGACCAGATCGAGCTCAGGGTGATCGCCCACCTGGCGGAGGACCCAGGCCTCGTCGAGGCGTTCCGTGCCGGTACTGACATCCATTCGACGACGGCGAGCCGGGTGTTCGGCGTCGAGCCGTCCGAGGTCACACCGGCTCAGCGGGCCAGAGCGAAGATGGTCTCCTACGGGTTGGCCTACGGGATGGAGGCCTACGGGCTGTCGCAGCGACTGTCCATCCCGGTCGAGGAGGCCGCGCTCATCCTCGACCAGTACTTCAAGGCGTTCCCGAACGTCAAGGAGTACATGGCGCGCACGGTGAACGACACCCGTGTGCGTGGATACACCGAGACCCTGTTCGGCCGCCGGCGGTACCTGCCCGAGCTCGACTCCTCGAACTACAGGGTGCGCCAGGCGGCCGAGCGCCAGGCGATGAACGCCGGGATCCAGGGCCTCGCCGCCGACATCTTCAAGGTCGCTCTCGTCCGCCTCGCCTCCGCGCTCCGCTCCCGCGGGCTGGCCAGCCGGATCGTGCTGCAGGTGCACGACGAGATACTGGTCGAGGCGCCGTCTGTCGAGGCGGTGTCGGTGGCCGATCTCGTGCAGGACGTGATGATCCACGCCTGCGAGCTGTCGGTGCCGCTGGCTGTGCACGTGGCCCGCGGGCCTAGCTGGGCGGCGGCGAAGGAGGCGGGCGCGTCAGGTGGGGTGGCACCGGACGAGGACGAGGACTTGGACATCGCCGGCGAGCTGGCGCTCGCCTCGGAGCTGCCGGACTGAGCCGGCCAGCGTCTCTTCGCCGGCCGTAGCGGAGTCCTGCAGGCAAAAGGCCAGGACTGGTATACGATCTTTCCTGGTGGAAGGTGTCTGGCACCCTGCACCGCAGCATCTTCAGGCCCTCGAAAGGGGCCGACCCCTCATATCCGAAGCCGCCGTGTAGTTCGCGCGAACGCTCGAGGCACGGCCCTCAGCAGACAACCGAAAGAGCAACTACCTACATGTCCCTCACGAGCACAGAGCCCGCCGGTCCCGAGTCGATGCCGGGGGCGGGCGACGAATCACCGCACGGCACCTTCGACGCCATGGGCGCCTACATCCCGGCCCAGATCACGGAGGACGACCTCGGTGGCATGTCGTTCGAGGAGGCGATCGACAAGACGATCGTCGAGTTCGACGACGGCGACATCGTGAAGGGGACCGTCGTCAAGGTCGACAAGGACGAGGTGCTGCTCGACATCGGTTTCAAGTCCGAGGGAGTCATACCGGCACGCGAGCTCTCGATCCGTCATGACCTCGACCCGCACGAGGTGGTCGAGCTCGGCGAGGAGATCGAGGCTCTCGTCCTCCAGAAGGAGGACAAGGAGGGTCGCCTCATACTCTCGAAG
>JAJYVX010000129.1 GCA_021791795.1 Actinomycetes bacterium
CGGGCACGAGGTGCGCGCCGCCGACGTGTCGGGGGCGCCGCTCGACGACGAGCTCGGCGCCTGGGCCGAGGCGCTCGTCGTCTCGGTCCCGATGCACACCGCTCTGCAACTCGGCCTCGAGGTCGTCCGGTCGCTCCGGACGAGGCGGCCCGGACTCCGGGTCGCACTCCACGGCCTCTACGCGCCGGTCGCCGAGGGCCACCCGGTGCTCGAGGCGGGCGACCTCCTCGTCGCCGGGGATCCCCTGCCGGCGCTCCTCGATTGGTTGGGGGCGGACGACCGCAGGGGTGGGACCCGGGTGGAGCTCGGGCCGGCACGGCGGGATCGTGCAGCCGCCGCGGGCGCCGTGCCCCGGCGTGACCTGCTTCCTCCGCTCTCGGCTTATGCCCGGCTCGTCCGGGGCGGCCGTCGGAGTCTCGCCGGTTCGACGGTCACGACACTCGGCTGCAACCACCGCTGCACGCACTGCCCGGTCGCGTCCGTCTATCGCGGCCGGTCGCGGGTGGTCGACACCGCTCTCGTGCTCGCGGACGTGGACCAGCTCGTGGCTGCGGGGGCGGAGCACGTGAGTTTCGCCGATCCCGACTTCCTCAACCGGCCGCGGCACGCCCTCGACGTCGTGCGCGCTTTCCACCCGCGGTGGCCGGACGTCACCTTCGACGCGACGGTGAAGGTCGAGCACGTGCTCCGGTACCGGGACCTGTGGCCCGAGCTCGCCCGGTCCGGACTGCTCTTCGTCGTGTCGGCTTTCGAGTCGGTCGACGACGAGGTGCTCAGGCATCTCCGCAAGGGGCATTCGGCGCCGGACGAGGCGGAGGCGCTCGCTGTGCTCCGGTCCTCCGGCATCGAGGTACGCCCGTCGTGGCTGCCGTTCTCCCCTTGGACCACGCTCTTCGCGGTGGGCGCGCTCCTCGAGTTCACCGCCCGCCACGACCTCGTCTGGAGCACCGACCCGGTGCAGTACTCCATCCGCCTGCTGCTCCCGCGGGGAACGCTGCTGCTCGAGGAGCCCGACCCCGTGCTCGAGCGCTCCCTCGTCGACTTCGACCCCGAGCGGGGAAGCTACGAGTGGAAGTCGGCCGATCCCGCCGTCGACGATCTCCAGGCGGCGCTGGCCGAGCTGGCGGAGTCAGCGGCCGCGTGCGGCGAGCCTGCCGACGACACCTTCGGCCGCGTATGGGCGCTCTGTGCCGACCACGAGGTGCCCCTTTCCTCGGCCGAGCCTCCTAGGCCGCTTTCCGCCGCCCGTGCACCCGTCGCCGGACCGGAGCGACCGAGGTTGAGCGAGCCCTGGTTCTGCTGCGCCGAGCCGACGGCGAACCAGAGGACGCGGGCGAGGGTGTCGCCGTCGTGAAACCCCCAACGCTGAGGCCGGGGCAGGCGCACGGACCGGGCGGGGTGCCGGTCGACACGCACGAATGGGTGAGCTTCGAGGATCCCGCAGAGGACCGCACCTGGCTCGTGGACGTGACGTTCCTCGAGAGCAGCTGGACCTGCATCTTCGGCTCCGGGTGCCAGGGAGTCCTGACCGCTCCCGCTCCCGAGCTCGAACTTGGCTGCTGTTCCTACGGGGCGCACTTCACGGGACCCGATGACGTGGCGCGGGTCGAGGCGGCTGCCGGGACCCTCACCCGGGAGCAGTGGCAGTTCCGCGCCGTCGGGCGACGGCGCGGCGTCGTCCGAGAGACGCGTTCCGGCGAGACGGTGAGCCGCCTCGTCGACGGAGCCTGCATCTTCCTCAACCGGCGGTCGCACCCGGGTGGGGCCGGTTGCGCCCTTCACAGAGCCGCGCTCGACCGGGGTGTCCCGCCCCTCGACCTGAAGCCGGACGTCTGCTGGCAGCTGCCTCTACGCCGCGAGGACTCGGTCGGCCCCGACGGGCACGTCACCTCGACCCTCACGGAGTGGAGGAGGCGCCACTGGGGAGCGGGAGGACACGAGTTCGCCTGGTGGTGCACGGAAGCGCCCGAGGCTTTCGTGGGCGGCTCTGCAGTCTTCTCGTCCATGAGGGACGAGATCACGGCCATGGCCAACGAAGCCGTCTACCGGATGATCGCCGGATACATCGAGTCGAGGGCGAGGGCGAAGGCGAAGGGACCGACGAGGATCGAGCACCCGACGGTACGGGCGCGCGGCCGGATCGCGGAGCCGGCGCGGCTGCCGACAAGCGCCGAGCGTGACCCCCTGAGGAGCGCCTAGTGCCGCTGCTCCTCTTCCTCGGGCTCGTCCTCGAGCTCGTCCGAGTCGTGCAGGCACCACGAGGCGTGCGGCTCTTCCGGCGGAGCCCCACACTCCGGGCAGGGCTCGGGCCTGATCTCGAACGCGCGCTTCAGGCTGCGCGCCTCCTCGAATCGCCGGTGCCGTCCCTTTTTCACGTGCCGCTCCCAGATCGACCCCGCTATGACCCCTGCGCCGCTGCGCCTGGAGCCGGAACACGCACCAGGCTGCGCCGGCGCCGAAACCGAGCGGCGCCCCGACGGCCTCACGAAGTGAATCGCCCGGCCGCAACTGGTGCGAGATGACAGCATACCGCTGCGAGCAGGACTTCGCCCCTCGTAGGCGCATCGCGAGGGGCGGTTCCCAGATGGACGCGCCACGGCACAGGCCTGCCGCCGGCACCGCACGGTAGGGTTCTCGCGGTGGCCGCCGAGTTCGACGTCGATCAGATGATCGCTCGCTTCCGGGAGCGGGCCGCAGCCGTGCGCCGGAGAGGGCTCCCCCCGGTCGAAGGACCGGAGCGCAAGGCGATCATGGAGCAGATGCACCTCGACTTCATGGACTTCGCCATGCTCGGCGACGCCACGGGTTCCCTCGAGGACGGCATCCTCACCTTGAGGGTCGACCTCCGCCCGCCGGCCGAGGCGTGACCGGCTGCCGGCCACAGGCCGGTGACCACACGGAGGATCCGCAACGACGACCATGGTGGCAGGGAGCCGTGTTCTACCAGGTCTACCCTCCCTCGTTCTGCCTGGCAGACCCCGACGGCAGGCTGGGCCGCCTCGCGCCACCGCACACCTCGCCGGGCCTCGCGCGGCTGGCCGGGGGCTCGGGCGACCTCGAAGGCGTCCGGCGGCGCCTCGCCTACCTCGCCTGGCTCGGGGTGGACGCCATCTGGCTCTGCCCCTTCTACAAGTCGCCCATGGCGGACTTCGGCTACGACGTCTCCGACCACTGCGACGTCGATCCGCTGTTCGGCACGCTCGAGGACTTCGACCGGCTCGTGGACGATGCCCACCGGCTCGGGATCCGCGTCGTCCTCGACCTCGTCCCTAACCACACGAGCGTCGAGCACCCCTGGTTCGCCGACGCCCGCTCGTCGCGCGACTCGGCGCACCGCAGCTGGTACGTCTGGCGCGATCCGGATCCCGATGAGCCGGCACGGCCGCCGAACAACTGGGTGAGAGCCTTCGGCGAAGGACCCGCCTGGACGTTCGACCAGGCGACGCAGCAGTGGTACCTGCACCTGTTCCTCCCCGAGCAGCCGGACCTCGACTGGGCGAACCCCGAGGTGGAGGAGGCCATGCTCGACGTGATGCGGTTCTGGCTGGAGCGGGGTGCCGACGGGTTCCGCATAGACGTGACCCAGGGACTCGGCAAGGACCCCGCCCTGCCGGACGCGCCGGCCGAGCAGGCCGGGATCCCCTGGTCGGAGCAGAACGACGACGAGCGGACACACCCGATCCTGCGCCGCGTCCGCCGCTTCCTCGACTCGTTCGCGAACGAACCGGTGAGCGTGGGCGAGGTCTTCCTGCTCCGAACCGAGACGGTGGCGAGGTACTACGGAGACGGCGACGAGCTCCACCTGGCCTTCAACTTTCCTCCCATGTTCTGCGGCTTCGAGGCGTCCTGCTTCCGCGCCCGCGTGGAGGAGGTCGAGCGCTTCCTCACGCCGAGGAACGCCTGGCCGACGTGGGTGCTCTCGAGCCATGACCGGCCCCGTCACCGCACCCGCTACGGCGGTTCGGAGCGGCGCGCGAGGGCTGCGGCCGTGGTGCTGCTCGCGATGCGCGGGACTCCGTTTCTCTGCTGGGGAGAGGAGCTCGGCCAGGAGGATGCCGAGGTGCCCCCGGAGGCGATGCTCGACCCTGGGGGGCGCGACGGCTGCCGGGCGCTCATGGCCTGGGATTCGGGCGACCTGCACGGTTGGGCGCTGCCGGAGGGTCACAAGCCGTTGTTCCCCTTCCCACCCGAGGCGGCCGTACGCAACGTGGAGACCGAAGCGGGCGATCCGGGGTCGGTCCTCTCGCTCTACCGGGAGCTCATCGCCCTGCGCCGCAGCGACGAGGTGCTCCGGCTCGGGCACTCCCGCCTCCTCGAGGCTCCCCCCGACCTGCTCGCGGTCGAACGCTTCGCAGAGGACGGCCGGCGGATCCTCGTCGGCGTCAACTTCGCGCCATCAGAGCTCGCCTGGCCCGTCGGCGGAGCCACTGTGCTCGTCTCGAGCGCCGGCGAGGGGCATCTGTGCGGGCCGGCCGAGGGCTACGGCGGACGGCTCGGCCCGGAGGAGGCGGTCGTGCTGCGCGTCGAGCCCACAGCGGTCGCCTGAGCCTTCTCCGCGGCGCCCGGCGCCGCCGGACCGCTCAGATGGCCCGGTGGGAGCGCTCCTCGAGCACGAGGCTCCCGAGCCCGTCGAATGCGAGGGCGGCCTCGCCTCGCCGGAGGCGCTCGAGCGCAGCTCCGACCAGCTCGTAGCGCCAGCCGGAGACGAGCCGGCCCGTCGGCTCGTCCTGGAAGAAGGCGACCACGTCGGCCCGCGTGGCGAGGACGGCGGGGTCGAGCTCGAGCTCGCCGGCGCGCTGGCCGAGAAACGCGCTCGCGAGGGAGACGGCCGGCTTGTTCAGCCGCTCGAAGGCGCCTCTCGGGGGAAGCCTCAGCTGCGAGCCGTCGAGCGAACGGCCGCGCTCTATCGCGGCGAGCAGCTCCTCGGCGGCGCCACCCCCGAGGTGCCGTCCGTCTATGCCGCGGGTACGGCTGAGCTGCTCCCGGTTGGCCGGTGAGCGCTGCGCGATCGACATGACGGCGAGGTCCGAGAGCACGAACCGGACCGGCACGTCGAGGCTCATCGCCCGCCGCTCACGCCAGGCTGTCACCTCCTGCGCCGTCGCTCGTGCCGTCCCCCGCAGCTGCCTCGAGTGAGGCAGCTTCCACCATGCCTCCTCCGGTACGGTGACCGACCGGTCCTTGTCGAGCAGGATCCTGCACTCGTCCTCCGCCCACCCGAACCGGCCGAGTACCTCGAGCCGCTCCGTCTCGAGCTCCCGCAGCTCGAGCAGATGAGCCACGTCGCCGGCCGCATAGGACTGCTGGTTGGGAGACAGAGGCCGCTGGGTCCAATCGGCCAGCTGGTCTCCTTTGTGCAGGCGAAGCCCGATCAGATGCTCTATGAGGGAAGCGAGCGAAGGTGAGGCATAGCCGAGGAACCCGGCGCACACCTGGGTGTCGAAGATCGCCTTGGGCTTGGCGCCGCAGGCGAGCTCCAGCACTTCGAGGTCCTGGTCGGCCGCGTGCAGGACGGCCAGCGCGTCGCCCCCGAGCAGCTCGGCGAGCGGCGCGACGTCGACGGCGAGCGGGTCGACGAGCGAGAGACCGCCTTGCCAGGCGATCTGCACGAGGGCGAGCCGGGGGAAGTAGGTCCGCTCGCGGTGGAATTCGGTGTCTATGGCGTAGGCGTCGACGTCGGATAGCTCAGCGAGGAGCGCTTCGAGACCGGGCGCATCGTCGACGAGGTTCCAACGGACCTCCCCGCGGGAGCGGCGCCGCCTGTCGGGGGGACGGACTCCCGCCGGGCCGCGGGCGGGCGAGGGCTCCTCGGTTTCCGGCGCCTCCATCATCCCCCGTAGCTCATCCGGGTGTCCTCCATGCGGAGGGGTTCGAAGGCCAGGGTCTCTTCCGCGAAGACGCTACCGGTGTCGCCTCCCGGCCCACCGGTCGGACCGAACCCGGCATCCACGACCTCGCCGACGAAGAGGGTGTGGCTGCCGGCGTCGAGCGAGCTCCGCACCTCGCAGTCGAGGAATGCCTCGGCGACCGAGGCGATGGGGGCTCCCGTGACGCGGGTGGCGTAGGCGAACCCGTTGAGCGTCCGGGCACGAGGGTCGTACGCGGCCGGTTTCACGAACTTGCGGACGACGGCCCTCTGCTCACGCCCGAGGATGGAGAGGGCGAAACACCGCCCCTCGCCAACCAATCGGTGCGTCACCGCCGACTGCTCGACGGACACCGCGACTTGCTTCGGAGCAGTCGACACCTGCATCGCCCAGTTGAGGGTCATGAGGTTCGCCTCTCCGCCCGAGCAGGTGCCGAGCAGGTAGAGCCCCATGGGCAGGCTCCAGAGGACGCGCCGGCGGAGGCGGTCGTAGGCCTCCGGGTCGGCACCGTGCGGGAACGGGCCGAGAAGCGGGCCTTTGCCTGGCATGTCCGGGAAAGGGTACCTCTCCGGCCCTCGCTCAGCGGTGTGGGACCCAGGAGACGCCGAAGCGGCCGAGCTCGCTGCTCGCCTTGTGCAAGTCCGCGACGCCTTCCGCCATCTTCGCGAAGGAGGCGGAGACGGCGGGGAGAGAGACGGACGCGGCGGTGGCGCACTGCAACGCAGCCTTGAAGAAGTCCTGGTCCGCCGCGTTCAGGGTCGTCGTGAGCTCGGACGAGGGAGCGGGCAGCATGTCGTAGGCGATCCCCGTGTCCGCCTCGAAGCCGGAGCAGACGGTGCGCAGCTGCAGCGACGTGCCGTGCGAGGCGGCCTCGTGGGCGCGGGCGACGTCGTCCACGAGGGTGTCGGTGTTCGACACGAACGACTGCGACTTCACCCACGACTGGACGCGCGCCGCCGTGGTCGAGCCGCCGTAGGCGACGCAGCCGGACGAGGCGAGGGCGAGGGCGGCAAGGGCGGCGGCGACGGCAAGGCGCAGACCCAGCCCGGCGCGCCCGTGCTCCGGCGCCGGCTCCGGCCTGTGGAGCAACCTCACTCGAACTGCAGCAGGTGGTAGTCCCTCCTGCCCCGGCGCAGCACGACGTAGCGACCGTGCAGCAGGTCCCCGAGCGTCACCCGCGCGTCCGGATCGTTGCGCCGAGCATTGTTCACGTAGGCGCCGCCCTGCTCGACGGCCGTGCGGGCCGCGCCCCGCGACGGGCTGAGGCTGCTCGAGGCGAGAAGCGCCACGAGCTCTATGCCCTCGCCCTCGAGGGCACCGAGGGCGAGCACCGTCGAAGGTGCCTCCCGCATCACCTCGAGGAGCAGCTCCTCGTCGAGCGCGGCGATGTCCTCGGAGTAGAGGGCGGCCGACGCCGTCTCGGCCCGCCGCGTGTGCGCCTCGCCGTGGACGAAACGGCACACCTCCCTCGCGAGCGCCTTCTGCCCCTCCCGCCGCTCGGGGTGGTCCCTCGTCGCCTCGTCGAGCGCTCCGATCTCCTCGTGGCCGAGGAACGTGAGGTAGCGCAACATCGGGCCGACCTCGCCGTCGGACACCCTAATGAAGTGCTGGTAGAGCTCGAAGGGAGAGGTCCGCTTGGCATCGAGGAAGACGGCGTTCCCGGTGCTCTTGCCGTACTTGCGGCCCTCGGGCGACACGAGCAGCGGCCAGGTGAAGCCGTGCGCCTCCGCGTGACGGACCCGGCGGATGAGGTCGATGCCGCCGGTGATGTTGCCCCACTGGTCGCTCCCGCCGAACTGCACCGTGCAGCCGTAGTCGTCGTAGAGGTGGAGGAAGTCGCAGGCCTGCAGGAGCATGTAGGTGAACTCGGTGTACGAGATGCCGACGTCCGGTCGTTCGAGGCGCGAGCGTACGGCCTCCTTCTGCACCATCTGGTTGACCGTGAAGTGCTTGCCGATCTCGCGCAGGAAGTCGACGAGACGGTACGAGACGAGCCAGTCGGCGTTGTCGAGGAGAAGCATCTCGCTCCCCGACGAGCCCGGCCCGACGTCGAGCAGCCGTTCGAGCTGCGAGCGGATGCCGGCCATGTTCGCCCTGTGCGCCTCCATGTCGAGAAGCGGCCTCTCCTCGTCGCGTCCTCCGGGGTCGCCGATGAGGCCCGTGCCGCCGCCGGCGAGGGCTATGGGCCGGTGGCCGTGGTCCTGGAACCGCTTCAGCGTGCACACGCCGTAGAGGTGGCCGATGTGGAGGCTGTCCGCCGTCGGGTCGATCCCGTGGTAGGCGGACGTCGGCGGGCCGTCGAGCACTTCGCGGAGCCCGGCGCTCGACTGCGCCATGAGCCCGCGGAAAGAGAGGTCCTCCCACAACGTCACCATGGTGGAAGAGTGCCACGGAGTCGCTGCTACCGTCACCTCGCATGTCGACCGTTGAAGCGCCCGCCGACTGGCGCGGGCTTTCGGAACGCCTCGGCAACGACGACGTCGCCGCACTGCTCGCGTCCGGGCTGGGTGACGCCGGAGATGGTTCCCGGCATCCCGTCGGTCGGGTCGAAGCTGGGCTCGATCGTCTACGGCCGGCTCTCGGACGTCCCGGACGGGGTGTCGCCCGACGTGGTGCTCATGCGCGTGAACGGACGCCAGCTGATGGTCCTCTCCGACGCACTCCCGGGTCTTCGCATCGAGGGCTAGCGGAACCTTCCGGGCTATCCCGCGCCGTCGCTCCGTTTATCCAGGTAGATCGTGGTTTACGTGGTGCCGGTCTGTATGACCTAACGCTCGGTCCGGCTCAGCGTTTGGG
>JAJYVX010000130.1 GCA_021791795.1 Actinomycetes bacterium
CCATGAGCACCTCCCGCCGGCCAGTGTGGCGGCTCTGGGTATCCCGCCACCAGGGCCGAAGGTCCTCGGCGGGCACCGTCTCGACTCGGAGGTCGGAAGGAGGCGCGATGCCGGTGCCAGGACCTGGCTGCCCACTCTCAGGGGTTGGCCGATCTTGAAGACGCCGATGAATTGCAGGCGAGATCGCCATCAACAGCCGACAAGCCCTATGAAGGTCCGAGATCCGATGCCGCCTGCATCTTGTCAGCGCGCTCGCCGAAGCTGAGCTCCTTTCCCGTCCTCACCCCGGGGTGAAGGTCCTATTCCAATCTTGCCAGGGTCTTGTTCGTCTCTCCTTCGGGAAGCTCCTGCTCGGTCGCGGACGTCTTCGCCTCCTCTTTCGTTTCCAAGGTTTCGTCAGCGACACCGACGATTGCGTCAGTCGGACTGCAACGCGATGAGCTCGCTCATCCGCGGAGTCGACCCGTCCGGTCGGCATGAAGTAGAGCTACAGCTACGGGACGTTCGGTCCCAGCCGACCTCCACCGCCGGCGTCAAGGTGACGTCGAGGTACTGCAACCCATGGCCGACGGGCCACGACGACGGGGAACGTCGCAACGCCGGGGAGCACAGAGACGGAGCGCCCAGAGAGCGGGTTCGACGCGCCGGCGGGCCTCGGGGAGAGCCGGTGCTCGCTGGCTCGCTTGGTGATCTCACCAACGCCGAGGCAGAGGAGCTGGGGCCGGAAATGTGGAGTGATCACGACCTCGACGGTGACGCCGCGGCTTCGGTACAACGTCCCACCAGACACCGGCGTCGATCGTCTGAACGTGCCATGCAGCAGCTCGCCGACGGCACACTCGTCACCGGGCCGCCCGAGACCGACGCCGGCTGGGGCACGATCGCGATCCCGCCCCACATCGTCCCAGAGGTCGAGATCACCTGGAGCAGTTCGTCGCGAACGGCGCCGATGCGCTCGTGTTCACCAGGGAGCTCTCACGTCAAGAGAACCCGGCGCCGCGTCCGCGTCGCACATCCGTGTCGCATTTGCGTCCCGCGCTGTGAATGCGCGATGACCGATCGCTGATCTCCAATGTCAGCGGGTACACCGATCCACCTACCATGACGTTTAGTCGGAGCGGGCGACGAGAATCGAACTCGCGTTCTCAGCTTGGGAAGCTGATGTTCTGCCTCTGAACTACGCCCGCGAACTGGCCCGAGGATAGCCGAGGCACGCCACGGAGGTGCCGGCGGAACGCGGCAGCCGCAGCGGCGGTGAGACGCGGCTGCGGCCGCGCGCCGAGCGTCACGGGATCGAGCTGCCCAACCACCCACATGCCTCTGCCCGGCGAGCTTCGCGCCCGCCGGGCAGAGACGACGACCGGCTACCGGAACGATCGGCGAGAGGTCAGGCGGGCTCGCCGTTCGGAGTGTGCTCATGGTGCAGCGGCTGCCACCCCTCCTCCGTCTCCGGCACGGGCTCGAGCCGCCGTCCCTCTGTCAGGGCGATGTGCAACTCCTTGAGCTCCTCGGTCTCGAAGCCGCTCCTCACCGCCCAAGCGAACGCGATGACGCCGAGGCCTGCCGCGATCAGGTAGTCCCATGGGAAGTGCACGGTGGGGTTCGTCGCGTTGAACCCGAGGCTGCCGTAGAACGAGAGCAGGAACAGCGACAGCACGAGGACGATGAGCCACCACGACTGGGCGACGTGTTTGCGTCCCTCCTCGTTCGACAGCAGCCAGGCGGCGACAGTCACGAGCACGACAGCTGCGGCCATCGCCACGAAGTAGGTGCCGAAAGTCCACGAGCCCGCTACCGGCTGAGGGGCGGAACGTAGGACCCAGCCGCCCTTGGCAGCGATGTAGATCCAGACGCCGAGGTACAGAAGACCGAGTGTGAGGCCCTGGTTCTGCGACATCCAGCCCTTGGCGGGCGCGTAGTAGATGAGGTAGATCGCGATCCCGCCGAAAACGAACGTCACCACCTCCACCAGCACGGAGAAGCCGCTCCAGTAGACGATCTCTGTCGCAGCTACGAAGCTGAGCGCGCTCAGCAACCATGCAGCGGGCAGGCGCACGGGTCTCTTCCAGGTCGGTGCCAATCTCCTCAGGACCATCAGGCCGGCACCACCCATCAGATACGTGAGCACCGTCGTCGAAGTGATGAAACCGACGAGGTTGTACCAGCTCGGTTGACGGATGAAGAACAGGCCGCCGACGAAGAACGATGCCACGAGTGCGGGCCACGGGATGCCGAACTTGTTCATCTGCTGCAGGCCTGGCGGGAACAGGCGCTGGACAGACATGCCGTAGAACGTTCGAACCGACGTTCCCATGTACACGTAGCCGGTACCCGCCGGTGAGATCACGGCGTCCCAGATGAGCAAGGCGGCAAAGCCGGCGAGGACACCGATGCCCGCGGCGTGCAGCTCACGGTAGAAGGGTCCGGTTGCCCAGGACCCCTTGCCGAGCAGGCCCCAATCGCCGACCTTCACGCCCATGCTCCCCCACCGGATGCCACCGGTGAACGCGAGTTGCAGCAGCGTGTAGAGGGCGATGCCGATCAGAACGGAGATGATCGTCGCCCGAGGGACGTCGCGCTGCGGGTTGCGGGCTTCGCCCGCGTACTCGAGCGCCTGGCGGAAGCCGAGGTACGAGAACACGATGCCGCTTGTCGCAACCGCCTCGAAGATCGGTGCCTTTCCGAGCGGCGTGAACCCTCCGACGGCGGAACCGAAGTTCGAGCTCCGAAAAGCGAAGAAGACGAAGATGAACGTAAGCGTCGGGATGACGAGCTTCCAGAGGACGACCCAGCGGTTCACCTCGGACAGCAGGCGAATGCCGACGAAGTTGAGCACGAAGAAGAAGATCATGAAGCCGAACGCGAGCATCACGCCCTTCGGCCACGAGATGATCGTGCTGTTCGCCGGGATGAGCCCGATGGACGGGAACTTCGAGGCGAGATACGTGACCGACGCCTCTGCCTCGATGGCCGGCACGGACACCGCGGAGAGCAGGTACGCCCACCCGAGGATCATCCCCGCATAGCCGCCGTGCGTCAGCTGCGGGTAGCGCGAGAGCGCACCGGTACGCGGAAGCATCGCGGAGATCTCCATGTAGGTGAACGCGATGAACAGCACGCAGATGCCACCGATGAGCCACGACAGCACCGAGGCCGGGCCGGCTGTCGAGTCAGCTCCGAGCACCGCGAAGAGCCAGCCGGACCCGATGATGGCCCCGAGCGAAAGAGCCGTCAGCTGCGTCAGACCCATGGTCTTCTTCAGCTTCAGGTCAGTTTGCTCGAAACTGGCTATCTCGGCTGTCGGCGGTGTCTCGGGAACAGCTGCTTGCTCCTCCCTTGCAACTGCCATCTGATACCTCCCCCTCCAGGGCCGCATAATGCGGATTGGCGATGATTCTCGCAGAGGGTCAAATCAACTATCAAGGATCATCGATGGAGGCCATGCGATGGCGCGGGCGGGGCCTTCGGCAAGCATCGTGTCCGAAGGCGCTCCCCTCATAGAACCGGCACGATCCCTTCTTGCTCCTCGTGCCCGCCGCAAGTGACCCTGTCGGCACGTCTACGACCAGCGGAAATGCCGCCTGCGCACGTGGCTGTAGCCGAGGAGCGCGCTGCATGGGGAGCCTCGCGCTTTTCCGGGCACCGCTTCGGCTTGCCGGCAACTCAACGAAGATGGAGGTCGCGACCGGTGGGAGATACACGGATCGAGCCAAGTAACTGACACGAGAACGACATATTGAGGGATCGAACAGGATGAGACGGCGAGCTCGGGCACGTCAGCCGAGTCCTGCGACGATCGAGGCGATCGGCGGCTCGGCAAAGGCGTCGGCGTCGGCATCGCCGGAGCGCCCGGCGTCTTGCTCGTCCCCGCGGTGCGTATCGGCGCCGCCTTCCTGAGTCTCGAACTGGGTCCGGTACAGGTCGGCGTAGATCCCTCCCGCTCCGAGCAACTCCTCGTGGGTGCCTCGTTCCACGATCCGACCCTCCGAGACGACGAGGATCATGTCGGCGTCCCTCACGGTCGACAAACGGTGAGCGATGACAAGAGAAGTCCGGCCGGCGAGGGCCGTGCGCAGAGCCGACTGCACCGCCAGCTCCGACTCGGAGTCAAGGTGAGCCGTCGCCTCGTCCAACACGACTATGTCCGGTGCCTTGAGGAGCAGCCTCGCTATCGCTATCCGCTGCTTCTCTCCCCCCGAGAGCCGGTAGCCCCGATCCCCGACCACCGTGTCGAGGCCGTCAGGGAGGCTCTCGACCAGATGCAGTATCTGTGCCGCCTCGAGCGCTTTGAGAAGCTCCTCCTCGGTCGCGTCCTGCTTTGCGTAGAGGAGGTTGGAGCGGATCGTCTCGTGGAACAGGTGCGCATCCTGTGTCACGACGCCGACCACGGACCGGATCGAGTTGAGCGTGGCATCTCGCACGTCGACGCCGCTCAGCTTCACCGAGCCTGAACGCACGTCGTATAGGCGCGGGACGAGGTGGCTGATCGTCGTCTTGCCAGCGCCCGACGGCCCCACGAGGGCGACCATCTTCCCGGGCTCGGTCCGGAACGAGACGTCGTGAAGCACCGGCTGGGAGGGTGCCTGGTCGAGGACCGCGACCGTCTCGAGGGACGCGAGGGACACCTCCTCGGCCGTCGGATACGAGAAGTCCACGCGCGCGAACTCGATCGAGGCGGGTCCTCGAGGGATGGCGACAGCTTGCGGTCGCTCGTCGATCATCGGCGGCAGGTCGAGCACCTCGAAAACGCGGTCGAAGGAGACGAGCGCCGTCATCACGTCGACCTGGACGTTCGACAGAGCGGTGAGAGGTCCGTACAGCCGGGCGAGATAGGCGGTGAGCGCCACGACCGTACCGATGGGGAGGACGCCGTGGGCCGCCTGGACGCCTCCCCAGCCGTACACGAGCGCCGTGGCGAGCGACGCCGTGAGGAGCAAGGAGGTCATGAACACCGCTCCGTACATGGCCTGGGTGACGCCGATGTCCCGCACTCGCCCCGCCCGCCTGTTGAACTCCCTGCTCTCCCAGCCGAGAGAGCCGAACAGCTTCACGAGCAACGCGCCCGAGACGTTGAACCGCTCCGTCATGGTGGTGTTCATCTCGGCGTTGAGGCCGTAGCTCTCCCTCGTCAGAGCCGCGAGCCGCCGCCCGACCCAGCGCGAAGGGAAGATGAACACGGGAAGGAGCGCCAGCGCGAGGAGCGTGATCTGCCACGACAGGATGGACATCGCGGCAAGGGTCACCACAACCGTCACGAGGTTGCCCACGACGGAAGAGAAGGTGTCGGTGAACGCCTGCTGCGCGCCGAGCACGTCGTTGTTGAGCCTCGAGACGAGCGCCCCGGTCTGTGTCCGCGTGAAGAAGGCGATCGGCATCTTCTGCACGTGGTCGAAGACCTTTGCGCGCATGTCGTAGATGAGGCCTTCGCCGATGCGGGACGAGATCCATCGTTGCCAGAGGGAGAGCCCCGCCGACAGCACCGCCAGGCCGGCGACCCCAAGGGCGAGACCGATGACGAGACGGGAGTCGTGGTTCGGGATGCCTTGGTCGATGATCGCCCGGAGGATGAGCGGGTTCGCCGCGGTGACCACGGCCGAGACGACGATGAGGGCGAAGAAGACGCCGAGCTTCGCCCGATAGGGACGGGCGAACTGGGCCACGCGCCCGACGGTGCCGCGAGGGAGTCTCTGGCGCTTCACGGCCTCGTCCCGGCGGAAGGACCGCATCAGGTGCCATCCGCCGGCCCCGCTGAAGTCCATTCCTCGCATCCCCATGTCCACTCTCCAAACACCGCAGGTACTTCCCATCTTCCCAGCACCTGAGGCGGAGGCGATCGCTGCACGCGGGAATACGCCGCCCTCACAGTTGTTTGACTAGGCAACGACCTCCGGGCAGAGCGACCCCGGCGATGCAGCAAACCCCGACCAAGGACCCCGATGGCTGACCTGAACGACGCGTTGAACGAAGAGCTGAACGAACAGCAAACCCTCCCGCTCCTCCCCCTCACCTCTGGCGTTGTGCTCCCGGGCATGGTCTTCACGCTCGCTCTCGAGAGCGAAGAGGCGAAGGTGGCTGCTGAAGCGGCCGGCTCGGCGGGCGGCCGGCTCGTGCTCGTGCCTCACATCGAGGGCCGGTACGCCACTATCGGCGTGATATCCGAGATCGTCGAGCTCGGGCAGCTTCCCGGCGGTGCAGACGTCGCCGTCATACGCGGCCTGCGGCGCGCCGTCGTCGGCTCGGGTGTGCCCGGTACGGGCCGCGCCCTCTGGGTTCAGGCAGAGCCCGTCTTCACGCCGGAGCCGACGACCGCCGCCGTCGAGCTCGAGGGAGTACCGCGCCGTGCTCGAGAACATCCTGTTGCAGAGGGGAGCGCGGCGTTTCGCCGAGAGGCTGCGCGACATCGCCGATCCCTCCGAGATGGCAGACCTGGCGGGGTACTCCCCTGACTTGAGCCTCGCCCAGAAGGTGACCGTCCTCGAGACCGTAGGGCTCGAGGAGCGGCTCCGCCTCGTCCTCGGCTGGGCGCGCGAGACGCTCGCCGACCTGGCGCTGCGCGAGCAGATCAAGACGAGCGTCGAGGAGGGGATGGAGAAGACCCAGCGCGAGTTCCTCCTCCGCCGCCAGCTCGAGGCGATCCGGAAGGAGCTGGGCGAGCTCTCCGACTCGGGCGAGGGCGAGGACCCGGACGACTACCGCAAGAAGCTCGACAACGCTGACCTCCCCGCCAACGCGCACAAGGCCGTCGAAAAGGAGATCGACCGCCTCGAGCGCACGAGCGAGCAGAGCCCGGAACAGGGCTGGATCAGGGCGTGGCTCGATACCGTCTTCGAGCTGCCCTGGGGCGTCGAGACGGAGGACCGCCTCGACGTCAACGCGGCGGAGCAGATCCTCGACGAGGACCACGACGGCCTGCGCGACGTGAAGGAGCGGATCCTCGAGCACTTGGCCGTGCGCAAGCTGCAGGTCGAACGGGGGCTCGTACCGGTGAACGGGAGGCGAGGCGCCGGTGCGATCCTCGCCCTTGTCGGTCCTCCGGGCGTGGGCAAGACCTCTCTCGGCGAGTCCGTGGCCCGCGCTCTCAACAGGAACTTCGTCCGCGTCGCCCTCGGCGGCGTGCGCGACGAGGCCGAGATCCGGGGCCACCGGCGCACCTACGTCGGCGCGCAGGCCGGCCGGCTCGTGCGGGCGTTGCGCGAGGGAGGATCGATGAACCCGGTGATCCTCCTCGACGAGGTCGACAAGCTCGGGTCGGACTACCGGGGCGACCCGTCCTCGGCCCTCCTCGAGGTCCTCGACCCGGCGCAGAACCACACGTTCAGGGACCACTACCTCGAGATCGAGCTCGACCTCTCGAAGGTGCTCTTCATCGCGACGGCGAACGTCGCAGACACCGTTCCCGGCCCGCTGCTCGACCGCATGGAGGTGATCAGGCTCGACGGTTACACCGAGGACGAGAAGCTGGCCATCGCGAGGCACCACCTGTTGCCGAGGCAGCTCGAGCGGGCCGCCCTCAGAGTCGACGAGGTGAGCGTCGAGGACGACGCCATCCGGTCGATCGTGGCCGACTACACGCGCGAGGCCGGCGTTCGCTCGCTCGAGCGCGAGCTCGGACGCCTGCTCCGCAAGGTGGCGACCAAGCTCGCCGCCGGCGAGGCGGCCGCCCCTGTCCAGGTCGCGTCGGGCGACGTGCGGGGTTGGTTGGGACGGGCCCGCTTCTTCTTCGAAGCGGCCGATCGCACGGCGGTCCCCGGCGTCGCCACGGGCCTCGCCGTGACGGGCACCGGCGGCGACGTCCTCTACGTGGAGGCGACGGCCATGAACGGACCCGAGGGGCTCTCGCTCACCGGCCAGCTCGGCGACGTCATGAAGGAATCGGCAGAGATCGCTCTCTCATACGTGCGTTCGCACGTATCCGAGCTCGGGATCGACCCCCGCAAGCTCGACCGTAAGCGCGTCCACCTGCACGTCCCTGCCGGGGCGGTGCCGAAGGACGGCCCGTCTGCCGGTGTGACGATGACGACCGCGCTCGTGTCGCTCCTCACCGACCGGCCGATCCGATCGGCCGTGGGCATGACCGGCGAGGTCACGCTGCAGGGTCTCGTCCTCCCGATAGGAGGCGTGAAGCAGAAGGTCCTCGCAGCCCACCGTGCCGGGCTCAGCGAGGTCGTGCTTCCCGCTCGCAACGGGCCGGACCTCGAGGACGTCCCGGAAGCAGTGCGCGAGGTGATGAAGTTCCACCTCGCCGCGAACGTGGACGACGTCCTTCGTGCCGCCCTCGCCGCGGCCGGCGGCGAGTCGCTGTCAGAGCACGAGCCCGGGGAGGGTTCCGCCCCCGGCGAGCGGCCGGCGGCCTGACCCGCGAGCCGGCTCAGTGCCGGTACGGGACCGCCTTGTACGGACCCTCCGCGGGGACACCGATGTAGGACGCCTGTGCGTCCGTGAGCTCAGTGAGGTGAACGCCCAGCGCATCGAGGTGCAGCCGGGCGACCTTCTCGTCGAGTTGCTTCGGTAGGACATAGACGCTGTTCTCGTAGCCCGACGGGTTCGTGAACAGCTCGATCTGGGCCATCACCTGGTTCGTGAACGAGTTCGACATGACGAAACTCGGATGTCCGGTCGCACATCCGAGGTTCAACAACCGTCCCTCCGCCAGGACGACGA
>JAJYVX010000131.1 GCA_021791795.1 Actinomycetes bacterium
CCGACCGACCGCAGCATCTTGCGTGCGGTTGACGGCGATGTGTCGTTGGTGTCGACTCCGACGAATCTCACCACCTTCTCCGACGCCACCCCTGCCACCGCCTTCAGCTCCTGCTGACAAGCGTTGCACCAGGACGCGAAGAAGTTGACGACGAGTGGTTGTCGCCCGAGCCCGATGCCCGAGAGGCTGACCGGCTGGCCACCGCCGAGCCGTTGCAGATCGAGCGCGGGCGCCTTCTCCGCGGCGGATCCCGTGTACGTCACGAGCGACGCCGTCGCTCCCCCCATCATCGTCGTGGGCGAGCCTTGACCCTGCTGAGAGGCCATGACTGCGGCAACGGCGGCGAAGATGACGGCGGCGACCCCGACCGAGAGAAGTGCGACGCTCGCTCGCTTGGACATGCCCGTCAAGCGGAGCTTGGTGTCATGTGCCTGCGTTCCCATCCGGTCGCAGCGTAGGTGCTCGGCGGAGGGAGTGGGATTCGAACCCACGGTGCCCGTGAGGACACAACGGTTTTCAAGACCGACGCATTCGTCCGCTCTGCCATCCCTCCAACTCAGAAAGTACTGCATCATTTGCGTACTGCACTGGGCGTCACTCGATCACGGCGAGAAGCGTGCCGACGGGAACCGTTGCGCCTTCCTCGACCAGGATCGCTCGAACCGTCCCAGACTCAGGGACCTCCAGGGTCACCTCCACCTTGTCGGTGACAAGATCGGCGAGGGGTTCGCCGACGTGCACCTGGTCGCCGACCCGCCTGTACCAGCGCGTCAGCGTCGCCTCACGCATCGAGGTACCCCAGCGGGGAAGAAGGACGTCGGGCACGGATGCCCTTCAGAGAGCTTTCAAGGCGGGGAGGACGGGGGCCAGGCGGTCCGCCACCTCGGGGTGGAGCGCCTGGACCCGCACCCGGTCGCAGCCGGCCTCGGCTGACAAGGCCAAGCGGTCCGCCACCTCGTCGGCCGTGCCAACGATCGTGCCGAGGCTGCGCTCCATCACTGATCGCTCGAGTCCGAGAGAATCTGCCATCGCCTGGCGTTGCCCGGCCCCCTCCGCGGCACTCTCGGTCACCGACACGAAGGGGGACTGGCTGACCGGGAGCGCTCGCCCGGCCTCCTCGGCGAGGCCGCGCACGGTTTCGATGCCCGCCCGCAGGCGCTCGACCGTGAAGCTGTTGTAGCGAACCAGATCGACGACTCCACCCTGGAGGGCGTCCGGCTGGAAGTCGACCCTGTCGGCGACTCGGGCCGCCGCACGGATGGCGTTCGGGCCAGCCGCACCCACCGTGATCGGGGGAGCGCTTTCGACCGGCAGGAGACCTCCTTCAGGGACGCTCACGGCGTAATGGAGTCCTTCGAAGCGGACTGCGCCCGTACTGAAGAACTGCCGCGCGATCTGCACCGTTTCGCCCAGCCGCTCGATCCTCTCGCGACCATTCGGAAAGGCCACTCCCATCGCCTCGTACTCTTCCCTGAACCATCCGGCCCCGATGCCGAACTCGGCCCTGCCACCTGAAAGGCGGTGGATCGTGGAGACGATCTGCACGAGCTCGACCGGCGACCGGGTGAGGTTGCTCGCCATGAGGGTCATGAGGCGCACCCGGCTCGTGACGGCTGCGCACGCAGCGAGGATGGAGGGCCCATGCGCGTACGGGTTTGGTTCCCCGGTAGCAAAGCTCGGCACGAAGAGGTGGTCCGGCATGGCGATTCCGTCGTAGCCGAGCTCCTCGATCCTTCGAGCCTGCTCAGCAGCCTGTTCAGGGCTGTGCATACCGGGCTGGTAGATGTAGACGTCCATCACTCGCCCCTTTCTCTTCGCGTTCCGGTCGCTCCTCGCTCCGCGGCTGCGATCTGGTCCCAACCGGTTCCTTCCACGGCTACGCAGCAGACGGCTTTCTCCCACCGAGCGCACGCGTGACGGCCTCGGCGACATCGCCCTCTGTGACGATGCACGCGAACTCAAGTGAAGGGCTGAAAGGGACGGGGACGTCGGGCCAGGCGACACGCACCGGAGGCGCTTCGAGCGTCTCCCAGGCGCACTCGAGCACTCGCGCCGCGACCTCGGCGCCGAGTCCACATGTCCGCCGTCCTGTCTCGGCTATCACCAGATGACGGGTCTTGCGAATTGAGTTGCACACGGTGTCGAGATCGAGTGGCACCAGCGAGCGCAGGTCGATGACCTCGACCTCGATGCCCGAGGCGGAGAGGCCTTCAGCGGCCATCAGCGACGCCGGGACAGCCGAGGCCATCGCCGCCACCGTGACATGGACTCCCTCCCGGCGGACTGCTGCCCGGCCGAGCGGCACGGCCGCATCCGCCAGGTCGACCGGTCCACGACTTCCGGCGAGCGAGACGTCCATCAGGTAAGCGACGGGATCCGGATCGCGGATGGCGGCGATCATGAGACCCTTGGCGTCTGCGGGGGTGCTCGGGACTACCACCTTCACCCCGGCAGCCTGCATGAGGGCCGCGTGCGGACTCTCCGAGTGCTGCGCTCCAGCCTGGCCCGACGGACCTATGCCTGCCATCAGCACCACCGGCAGACGGACGCGGCCGCCCGACATGTACCCGATGTGCGCCAGCTGGTTGACCACCTGGTCCATGGCGACGTACAGGAAGCCACCGAACATCAAGTCGAGAACGGGCCTGAGGCCCGTCGCCGCCGCGCCGATCATGGCGCCCACCACAGCCTGCTCGGAAATGGGGGTGTTACGCACCCTCTCCTGACCGAACTCCTCCACGAGGCCCTTGGTCGGCCCGAGGACCGACCGGTCTACGTCCTCGCCGAAGAGGAACACGGTGCCGTCCTCCCGCATGGCGGTGGCGATTCCGGCTGCCACGGCCTCCGAGAGAAACATCTCCGTCACGAGGTCGCCGTCACCGGTGTCACGGTCGGGTGGGTGCCGGGTTCCGTGTCGGCGAACACGTCGGTGGTGAGCTCGGAGATGGCCGGCGGATCGGCGGCGACCGCACTGTCGACGGCACGAGCGACACGTTCGGCTTCCTCGCGGCGGATCAGTTCGAGACCGGAATCGCTTGTCTCTCCTGTATCGACCAAGGTGCGACCGAAGCGGACAATCGGATCGCGAACTCGCCAGGAGGCGACGTCCGCCTCGCTGCGATAGTGGCCGGCGAAGAACTCCTCCCCTTCGAAGTGGCCGCCGTAGTAGTACGTACGGGCCTCGATGAGAGTCGGGCCCTGCCCGCAGCGGGCGCGGGCGACGGCCTCCCAGGCAGCGTCCCTCACGGCGAGAACGTCGTTGCCGTCGACCACGACAGCGGGGATCCCGAAGGGAAGGGCTCGACCGGCGAGCGAGTTGCCTGCAGTGAGTCGCTGCGACTCGGTCCACTCGCTGTAGAGGTTGTTCTCGAGGACGAAGATCACCGGGAGCGCCCACAGCGCGGCGAGGTTCATCGATTCGAAGAACACACCCTGATTGCATGCACCGTCACCGAAGAAAGCCACGGCCACTCTCCCGAGCCCGAGAAGCTTGCAGGAGAGAGCGGCCCCGACTGCGTGCGGGATACCGGCCGCGACGATCCCGTTCGTCCCGAGCATGCCTATCTCCGGAACGAAGATGTGCATCGAGCCGCCCTTGCCCTTCGAGTAGCCGGCCGCTCGCCCGTACAGCTCCGCCATCATCGGCTCGACGTCGCCCCCCTTGGCGATCAAGTGGCCGTGGCCCCTGTGCGTGCTCGCAACGAGGTCGTCCGGCCGTAGCACGGCGCACACACCCACGGCGATCGCCTCCTCGCCGAGGTAGAGATGGACGAAACCGGGCATGTGCCCGGCTGAGCTCACCGAGCCGTCTGGTCCTGGTCCTGTGCGGGTGCGCTGGATGCGCCGGCATGCTTCCTCGAACTCGCGGATCCGAGCCATGAGCCGGTAGAGCTCGAGCAACGGTGATGATCCGCCAGGCCCCTCCCGGCCGCTCGCTACCAAATACCCCCCCTTACGTCCTGATCGTCGGGCCCCTCGCCGATCGACAGTACTAGCCGACTCGTGGGACACGCTGAGATCTGCCGCTCGCAGCGCGCTCTGCGTACCGCGCTGGGCACCCTCACCAAGCCCAGACGCGAGCAGAGAGGTCCTTCCGCGCCGCCGGAAACGAGCCGACGAGCCGCATCTCGTCGAGCGAGGCACGGAGACCGTCCAGCACGGCAGCGACTCTGCGATCCGCGACGTGACCGGGCAAGTCGAAGACGAAGGACCTACCCCGCCACCCATTGGGCACACACGCCACGCTCGTCACGTCTCGCCCGGTGGGCGCGGGCATCACGCCGCGGGCCACCAGCACGAAACGAGTCTCCGCCGACCTGTCCTGCACCGCGGCCGCGAGAGTGCTGAGTCCGTAGATCGAAGCGGCACGCCGCCCCGCCAACGCCGCCACATCGGCACGTCCCTCGGCGGAGACCAGCCGGGCCGCCTCGGCGGTCGAGCTCACCTCCGCGATGGCGGCCTCGGGCAGCACCCGCGACAGGTACCGGCGGCACTGCGCGAGCGCGTGCCCGAAGGACACGACTTTCTCGATCTGCGCGAGAGCGGACCCTGGCAGGCCGAGGAGGTGGATCTCGATGGCGAGCAATCGCTCCGCCTGCACGAGGAGCCCGCTCGACAGCAGCAGCTCCAAGGTCACCCGTACCGTACCTTCGCTCGTGTTCTCGATCGGCACGAAGGCGGCGTCGACCTCGCATGCGTCGGCAGCCGCGACGGCATGCTCGATGCTCGGGAACGCAAGCAGCTCCGCGCGGCGCAACGACTCGTCGGCGAGCAACGCCTCCTCCGTGTACGTCCCGGCCGGGCCAAGATAGGCGATGCGTCTCCAGGGAGTGCCGATCTGCGCCGGAACCGTCATGGCGGGCAGGATAGTGAGACTCATGGACGAGCTCGATGTGAGACGTTTCGTTGAGGACGTCGCCGCTGGCACGATCGCGCCCGACGACGCGGTCGAGAGGTTGCGGCGCCTGCCTTTCGCGGAGCTCGGTTTTGCCAAGGTGGACCACCACCGCCCACTCCGCCAAGGCATGCCTGAAGCCGTCTACGGCCCTGGCAAGACGCCAGCGCAGTGCGCGGCTGTCGTGGCCGAGCTGCTCTCGGGCGGGAGCGGACCCGTCCTCCTCACCCGCGCCGGCCCTGAGCAGGTCGCAGCCGCACTGACTCGCAGCCCCGGCGGTGAGGCTCGGCCGGAGCGCGTCGACCAGCGCCGGCTCCAGACGGTGGTGTGGAGGCATGCCGGGCCGAGGCCCGGGCGAGTGCTCGTGTGCTCGGCGGGCACAGCCGACGAACCGGTGGTGGAGGAGTGCGTTGCGACGTTGAGGGCGTACGGGTTTCGCCCCGAGACCCTCGTCGACTGCGGCGTGGCAGGTGTTCACCGACTCCTCGCCTCCTACGACGATCTGCAGGAGGCCGACGCGATCGTCGTCGTCGCCGGCATGGAGGGGGCGCTCGCCAGCCTCGTCGCCGGCCTGACCTCCGCTCCCGTGATTGCCGTGCCGACGAGCGCCGGCTACGGCGCAGCTCTCGAGGGCGTCACCGCTCTCCTCGCCATGCATGCCTCCTGCGCCTCCGGCATAACTGTCGTCGGCATCGACAACGGCTACGGCGCCGCCTGCGCGGTCGCCCGCACGCTTCGCTGAGCGCCGGCGTGTCCCGAACAGCCTGGTTCAACTGCGGCCTCGCCGGCGTCTCGGGCGACATGGCCCTCGGGAGCCTCGTGGATGCCGGTGCCGACACGTCCGAGCTCTTCCGGCTGCTCGAGCGGCTGCCGGTCGGCGGCTGGGGTCTCGACTTCGAAATCTCCATGCGAAACGGGCTCTCGGCCACCCGAGCCATCGTCTCCGCTCAGGACGACGCGGTCGTGAGGACGTTCATGCACGTCGTCGCCATAGTCGAGGAGGCACGGCTGCCCCCGCGTGTGAGGGATCGTGCTCTCGCAGCTTTCCGAGCGCTTGCCCGCACCGAGAGCCGGCTGCACCAGCGCCCCCCGGAGCGGGTCACCTTCCACGAGGTCGGAGGACACGACGCCATAATCGACATCGTCGGCACGTCGGCGGCGCTGGAGCTCCTCGAAGTCGACTCTGTGTCGGCGAGTGAGATCGCCACGGGCTACGGAGTAGTACGGAGCGCCCACGGCCTGCTGCCTGTCCCTTCCCCCGCAGTGGCCTCGCTGCTCGTAGGAGTGCCGGTCGTATCGCGTGACGTCCAAGCCGAGCTCACGACGCCGACCGGCGCCGCCATGATGGTGGCCTGGGCGAGCCGGTTCGGCGACATACCCGACATGACCATCACCGCGGTGGGTTTCGGCGCTGGGGGGCGCCAGCTCGACGGCATTCCCAACTGCACTCAGGTGGTGCTGGGCGCGCCCCGCTCGGCGGGCGACCGGTGGGCGTCCGGGCGGCCGCTCGTGCAGCTCGAGGCCAACATCGACGACGCCACGGGTGAGACACTCGCCTCGGCGGTCGCCTCGCTCATGCAAGCCGGGGCGCTCGACGCTTGGGTCACCCCGATCGTGATGAAGAAGGGTCGTCCGGCCCATTCGGTATCGGTCCTGTGCGATCCTTCACTCGCCCGCGACCTGACACTGCTCCTGCACGAGACGACCGGCACGCTCGGAGTGAGGACCCTCCGGGTCGAGAGGTGGGCGGCTTCTCGCGAGATGGACGAGGTGGAGATCCTCGGCCATCTGGTGCGGGTCAAGGTCAGCAAGGGCAGGGTGAAGGCAGAGCACGGCGACGTGGAGCGGGTTGCCTCAGCCACGGGCCTGTCTCTTCTCGAAGTGGCAGCCCAGGCGGAGACGTCGTTCAGGCGGTCGCGGGAGGAGAAGAGGAGCGCTCTCACGGCGCTTCACCCGTCGAGCACTGTCGAAGACCCCGACGAAGACGGGGCAGCCGAGCCTGCTCGGCTGGTGCAGCTCGCCCCCCTTAGAGAGGACGCGTCGATCTCCCCCATCGGTTCCGGACCTCTTTCGACCGACAAGCCGCCACGGGGTGCACGAGAGCCACGCGGCGAGGACGTCAACCCCGAGCCACCCGGAGCCTGACCGTCTCGCTCTCCGAGCCGACCTTCACCGTCAGAAGGTAGGTCGCGTCCTTCGTCACCCGAAGAGGAGAAAGGACGGTCTCCTCCGAGCCGCCGGCCACAAGGCTCGCAATGCGCCGGGAGGTGGACACTGTCGGCGAGCTCGGCGGTGTCGACGGCGCCTTCTTCGACGACCTGCCGCTCTTCCCCGGGGTGGCGACAGGCGTGAGCGTCGCACTCACGGTCACGTTGGCCACAGTCGAGCTGCCTGCGTTCGCGACCACGACGACGACCGACACGGTCGTCGTAGGCGGAAGCCATGAGGTCGAGCCCGGCGGCGGCAACTGCAGAGTCGTCGTTGTGGTGGTCGTCGTCGTGGTCGAGGTGGAGGTGCTGGTCGTGGTGCTCGCCGGGACGGTCGACGACGTGGTCGACGCGCCGGGGATGGTGGTGGTCGTGGTGGTGGTGGTCGTGGTGGTGGTGCTGGTGGATGTCGTGGAGGTGGTCGACGTAGTCGACGTCGTGGTGGTTGGCGCCGGCAGTCCCGTTATGCGGAGCGGTGGTGGCTGCACACCCACCGCGACGATGTACAGGGTGTGCGAGATGCGCAGCGCTGAGTCTCCGGCAAGAGCTGTGGCAACGCTCAGATCGGTCGAGCTCGACCATCCGGTGCTCGACAGCCAGGAGGACGAGGGCGGGTCCACGCCCTTCTTCGCTGCCGCCGGCAGCGATGCGACAAAGGCGCCGTAATCGGCGTCGGAACGGCGCATGGCCGATCCGGCGGCAGCAAAGCCGGCGGCCGCCCGCACAGCCGAATGACCCGGCCCGATCGCCGTTGCTACCGCTCCGGCGAACTGTTTCGCCGCTTGGAGCCGCAACTGCAGCACCGCCGTGATGAGGGCGCTCGATCTCGCGCTCGGCGGAGGGACGCCGAGGCCCCGGTACTGGTTGACCACGTCCTCACAACCGGTCACGAGTTGCCCGAGGGCGGCGCCGATCCCCTGGCGGCCGAGTCTTGCGGCGTGCTGCCGCACGTCGGAGATCCAGCTCGTGAGTCCATTGGACTCCTCGACGATCGGTACGACCGCGGCGGCATAAGACTTCGCCTCGAGGATCGACACCTTGCTCGACGACTCGAGGACGTCAGCCGTTATCTCCCCTATGAGCAGGGCGACCACGAGTACGAGCACACCCCAACCGACGAATCTCCTCGGCGACCGGCGCGCAGGCTGAAGACCGGTGCGCCTTCGCAGCCCTAAAGACATGACGCGTGGAAGCTAACCGAGCGAAGCGCCTTTCGTGTTGCCGCTGGCGCTTCCCATGCCGTGTCGGCTGCAGGGCCCCACGAGCAATGGGCGCGGCGCCGTCCGCGGGTAGTCTGACCGGCGCGCCGCGTGGAGTCGCCTGCGGCGCGTGACCGCCGGTGTGGCGCAGCTGGAAGCGCAGGCGACTTGTAATCGTCAGGTCGTGGGTTCGAGTCCCACCACCGGCTCGAGTGAGGTCTTCACGTTTCGACGAGGACCCACTTCACGTTTGGTTCTATCAGGCGGCTGTGTCACTCCTCTCGGCCCTTCGGCCGCCGATGGGCCTGTGTCACGGCGCGTGCGGTCAGCAAGTCGCCGCC
>JAJYVX010000132.1 GCA_021791795.1 Actinomycetes bacterium
AAAACCCGAAGTGCCCCGCGAACGGACCCCTCGACCTGGGCCTAGGGGGGTCCGTTCGCGGGGCACTTCGGACGCAGGGCCCTGGGCCCGGCGGCGCGAACGTCGTCGGCGCCTGAGCTCAGCGCCCGAGCCCGCCGGCGCCCGCCCCCAGCCGCCTAGCCCTAGCCCAGCGCCCGCCCCAGCCGCTGGGCCTGAGCCCAGCCGCCGAGCCCAGCGCCCCCCGAGCCCAGCGCCCCCCGAGCCCGGAGCCGCCGACCGGCCCCTACCGCCCGAGCGCTTCCTCGTTCTCGATCCTCACCGGCTCGAGCTCGTCAGCCGGCGTGAACCCGAGAACGCGGCTGTAGAAGTACAGCTCGGCCTCCGCCGTGCGCCGCTGGTTCTCCGCCTTGCGGAACCCGTGCTGCTCCCCCTCGTAGGCGACGTAGGCGTAGGGCACGCCCTTCTCGTCGAGGGCTGCCGCCATCATCTCCGCCTGTGCCGGCGGCACGACTTTGTCCTCGAGCCCTTGGAAGAGGATCATCGGAGTCCGCAGCCGGTCCGTGTGGAAGATGGGGGAGCGTTCCTCGTAGAGCGCCTGGGCGTCCGGCCACGGCCCGATGATCGAGTCGAGGTAGCGGGACTCGAACTTGTGGGTGTCCCGGGCGAGTGCGCCTGCGTCGGCCACCCCGAAGTAGCTCGCTCCGGCTGCGAACACGTCCCGGAACGTGAGGGCGCAGAGCGTCGTGTAGCCGCCGGCGCTCCCTCCGTGGATGAGCAGGCGGCGAGAATCGGCTCGGCCCGAGCCGGCGAGGTACTTCGCCGCGTTGACGCAGTCGTCGAGGTCGACGACGCCCCAGCTGCCCCGTAGCCGCTGGCGGTAGTCGCGGCCGTAGCCGCTGCTCCCGCCGTAGTTGACGTCTACGAGGGCGAAGCCTCGGCTGGTCCAGAACTGGATGCTGTAGTCGAGGAGCGAGGAGGCCGAGGCCGTGGGTCCACCGTGACTGCGCACGATGAGCGGTGGCAGCTCGCCGCGCGGAGCCTCGAAGTCGGGATTGGTCGGCGGGTAGTACAGCGCGTAGGCGGTGAGGCCGTTCTCGGTCGGGAACTCGATCGTCTCGGGCATCGACAGGTAGCCGGGCTCGACGGTGCTCTCCCGCGCCTGCCTCACGACCTCGACCTCGACGCCGGGCCCAGAGCCGGAGGAGCGCCGGAGGCGGACCACCGACTGGGGGACGGAAGCGGAGCCGGCGACCGCGGCGACGAACGAGCCGTCGGACGACGAGCGGAGCCCGGCGAAACCCGTCAATTCCGTGTCGACCACGTCGAACACTGCCGACCCAGGCGGAAGCACGCCGAGACATGAGAGACCGCCCTCCTCCCAAGTGGCCAGGATCGTGCCGTCGCCGAGGAACGCGTAGGAAGAGAGGCCGAAGACCCAGTCGGGTTGCCCGAGATCCGCTTCCATCGGTGCGAGGGCGGTCACCCGGTCGCCATCGGCCCGGTAGAGGTTCCACCAGCCCGTCCGGTCGGAGATGAAGTGCAGGACGCCGGAAGCGCTGTACTTAGGCTGGATGACGGACTCTGTTCCGCCGGCGCCGCCACCTGCGACGAGATGGGCGTTCTGCGCAGATGGTGAATCGGCTGCGAAGAGATCGGCCTCCCAGAGCTCGGTGCTGTCCCAAGGCATGTCGGGGTGGTCCCAGCTAGTCCAGGCGACCCTGTCTCCGTTGGGGGAGATGGCCGGTTGGCCGTAGAAGTCGTGGCCCTCTGCGAGGACGACCGGATCGGAGGCGGCGTCTGCCGGGACGAGCACGAGGTCGTTGACGACTCTTCCCGGGTCGTCGGGTTCGGGGTGCCGCTCCCTGACGCAGACGAGGTGGCGGCCGTCGGGCGTGAGAGTAGGAGCGGCAAAACGGACCGAGCGCTCGGCCGCCCCCTCGCCCGTGATCGGCTCAGCCCGGGACGAGGCGTCGCCCGGCATGCGGTAGATCCTCTGATCGGCGAAGTTCGAGAAGTGGACAGTGTCGTCGGAGTGGACCACGAAGGCGATCCCGCCGTACTCGTGCACGAGCGTGCGCACGTTGAACTCGGGCCCTGTGACGTCCTCTGCCGGTCCCCCGCCGTTGGGTCGGCGGACGAGCACGGTCCTTCCCTGCTCGGTCGGCCGCAACTCCGCCCAGTAGGTGAAGTCCGCGGTAGCGAGCGGTGTGGCGAGGCGGACCGTCGCCTGCACGAGATCGTCGAGTGAGATCGGTGACTTCCATGAGCCGTACGGAGCCGTCGCCATCTGCGCACCGTAGCTCGCCGGGCCGGGAACACGGTCGGTGTGACACCGGTTGTGATGGGTGACCGATGTGTGAGCAGTGTGAGGGGAGAGCTATGGGTTACCTGTTCGACTCGAGGAAGCAGCAGATGGTCTCGCCCGAGGACGCCCTGCCCGGTCGGCCCACACCTTCAAGCGTCCCGAGTCGTCACGAGGTGCTCAGCGCGCCTCTCGCCGGGCCGTTCCCGCCGGGTCTCGAGACGGCCCTCTTCGGTCTCGGCTGCTTCTGGGGCGCGGAGCGGAAGTTCTGGGAGCTCGAAGGCGTCTACACGACCGCGGTCGGCTACTCGGGCGGCTACACGCCCAACCCGACCTACGAGGAGGTCTGCACCTCGAGAACAGGTCACGTCGAGGTGGTCCTCGTCGTGTTCGACCCCTCGGTCACAAGCTACGACGACCTGCTCAAGGTCTTCTTCGAGAGTCATGACCCCACGCAGCACATGAGGCAGGGCAACGACGTCGGCACCCAGTACCGGTCCGTCGTCTACACGTTCTCCGACGCCCAGGCGCAGTCCGCGAAGGCCGTGGCGGACCGCTTCCAGGTGGCCCTCGCCCAGGCGGGACTCGGGCAGATCACCACCGAGATCCTCGAGGCGGGCCCCTTCTACTACGCGGAGGAATATCACCAGCAGTACCTCCACAAGAACCCGGCCGGCTACTGCGGGCTCGGCGGTACCGGCGTCTCCTGTCCGACAGGGGTCACCGACCTCTGATACGACCTGCTCAGGGCAGATTCTCAGCCGGATCTCAGCCGGTGGCGCATGCCGTCCCAGACCTAGTGGGGAAGCTCTCAGCCATGGCCCGCGACCAGAAGGCGGTCTTCGATCCGTACGCTCGCGGCATGTCTTTGCCGGCCGAGCCCGAGGGGCAGGCCATCTCCGCTCCTCCCCGTCCGCGTCGTGAGCCCACTCCTCAGCATGGCCAGGTGAGGCGCCGGGTCGCCGGCAGCGACAACGAGGTGACATCTGCCGGCGGCAGGCACCGGAGGCTGAATTACCTCCAACGCCGCCGGATCCGGGTGAAGAGGCGGAAGACGGCAAGGCGGGCGAAGAGGGCCGCGCGACGGTTCTTCTTCGGGCGTCATCCGATCGCTGCGGGGTCGATCGTCGTCGTCCTCGGTCTCACGCCGGTCTGGGTCTCGCTCGGCTCCGCCCTGACCAACCCGTCGATGGGCGTGACGCTGCCGGGCCGTTTCGCCGAATGGGTGCGAGAGCACGGAGGCGGCAGCCTCGTCGCGGCGATCGAGAACTTCTACTACACCCACAACCCGCCGAAGGTCGGCGGCAAGCCCCCGAAGGGCGCCATCCCCCTCCCGGTCAAGTCCGGTCCCACCCATACGGTGCACACGGCAGGGGTGCAGCCACTGCCGGAACCGGCGCCGATCAAACCCCTGGCCTCGCCGCCGCTGCCGGGCGAGGGGCAGTGGCACCCGGCGGGCCGGCTCGTCGACGGGGTCCCGGCGATCTACGAGGCCTTCCTCCGCCCCGACACCCTGCACACGAGCTACGTCGTCGGCGTGGCCTGGATGGACACCCGCCTCTTGCGGGCGACGCTCTACTCGGGCAGCTGGATCCCCGGCGGCGGTCCCTACCGCTACACGGCACCCGTCCAGCCGCAGCAGGCGCGGACCCTCGTCTCGGCCTTCAACGCCCGTCTCCTCATGTCCAACGCCGAAGGCGGGTACTACACCGAGGGCAAGCTGATCATGCCGCTTCGGACCGGGGCGGCGTCCGTCGTCATCTACAAGAACGGCTCGGTCCAGATAGGCGCCTGGAACCAGCAGGTCCACATGACGAGCCAGGTGGCCTCCGTGCGGCAGAACCTCAACATGCTCGTCAACAACGGCAGGGTCGTGCCGGGCCTCAACCCGAACGACACGACGGTCTGGGGGGCGACGCTCGGCGGTGCTGTCTACGTGTGGCGTTCCGGAATCGGCATCACCCGAAACGGTGCCCTCGTCTACGTGGGAGGACCGAGCCTCAACATCACGACGCTCGCGAACCTGCTCGTGCGCGCCGGGGCGGTACGGGGGATGGAGCTCGACATCAACACCGACTGGGTCGACTACGCTACCTTCAAGCCGCCTTCAGCGGCGGGACTTGCCTCGCCGGCCAACGGCTCGAACATGCTCGCGGACATGGTCGGTGCGCCGGACCGATACTTCGCGTCCTGGTGGGCCCGTGACTTCTTCACGATGTCCTGCAGGGGCAACTGCACCAAGCCCTAGTTGCCCTTGGATTCCCTGGTCCGGCCCGGCTCCGGGAGTGGTGGTGGCGCTCAGCCGGGCAGCCGGCGGAAGACCGCCCGGGGCAACAGCCGCAGGAGCACGAAGACGTAGCGCAGCACCGGCGGCACCCAGACGACCGGTGCACCGGTCTCGAGCCCACGGACGACGGCGTGCGCCACGTCGGCTGCGTCGACGGCGAACGGCGCGGCAGCCATGCCTGTCGTCATCCGGGTCCGTACGAAGCCCGGCCTCACGACCGTGACCCCTACTCCGGTCCCCTCGAGGGCGTCTGCGAGGCCGAGGGACAGGCCGTCGACGGCCGCCTTGCCCGCCCCGTAGACGAAGTTCGCCTTCCTCACCCTCACGCCTGCAACGGAGGACAGAACCACGATGCGACCGGCGCCGGCCGCTGCCAGCCGCTTGGCGAACGCGACGATCGCCGCTGCAGGGCCCGTGGCGTTGGCCTCGAACATCCGGTAGACGCGGTGCGGCGTCAGTTCGGCGAGCGACGCCGTACCGAGGTCGCCCGTCGAGACGAGCACGAGGTCTATCCCTCCGAGCGCTCTCTCGCAACGCTCCACCAGCCCTTCGAGCCCGTCGACGGCAGCGGGGTCCGAAAGGTCGACCTTCTCGGCGACCACACGGGCGACGCCCGCCCCCTCGAGCTCAAGAGCGGCGGCCGCGAGGCCTTCGGCGTCCCGCCCGGCGAGCACGACGGAGTCCAGCCGGCGTGCCGCGAGCGCTTTGAGGACCGACAGCCCTATCTCGGATGTGCCTCCGACGAGGACGGCCGTCTGCGGCATGCCGGTTGCGTCGATCATCGTGCCTCCTCTGTCGGTGGTCTCGGTCGGAGCGCCCTCGCCGAGCCAGGGCGCTCCGACCGCAGGCCGAGCCGCCGGTCGAGGTCCGAGCTGATGAGGTGGCCGGGGTCGAGGCGGTCGCACACCTCGCGCCACTCGTCGAGGCGCGGGTACATCGAGTGGATGAGCTCGGGCCGTACCCTGCCGTCCTTCGCCAGGTAGACGCGGCCACCGGCGGCGACGACGATCGCGTCGAAACGGTCGAGGAGCTCGCCGAGGCCGGGCAAGCCGAGCGGGATGTCGACGGCGAGAGTCCAGCCGGGCGCGGGGAAGGAGAGGTGGCCCGAGCCGGCATCACCGAACCGCTTGAGGACCGAGAGGAACGAAGGCACCTGCCGGCTGCTCAACTGTTCGACCACGCGCCGGAGAGCGTCCTCCTCCCCGAAGGGCACGACGAACTGGTACTGCGTGAAACCGAGCGGTCCGTACAGCCGGTTCCACTCCCCGACGCCGTCGAGGGGGTGGAAGAACGCCGGGATGGACTGGAGCTCCCGACGCCGCCGCGCCGGCGCCTTGCGGAACCAGGCCTCGTTGAAGGCGCGCACGCTCGCCCGCGACAAGAGGCGGAGCGGCGGGGTCACCGGCACCCGTCCGGCCTGTCGGGGAGCCAGAGCAAGCCGATGTTCCCGCCAGTCCCGCCCTCTCCTACCCCCGGCGGCCTCGACGTCCTCTTGTCGGGCGTGGTTGCCACGGGTGAGCACGCCCCGACCGAGATGGCGCCCACGGGCGAGGCAGTCCAGCCAGGCCACCGAGTAGCGGTAGTCGGCGTCCTGCGTGGACATGCGAGCCATGCAGTCTTCGAGATCCGAGCAGCGCTCTGTGTCGACGAGGATGGCGGACGTCTCGATGCGCAGCATCTGCAGGGTCATCTGCAGGAACACGCCGGTCAGTCCCATACCGCCGGCAGAGGCCCAGAGCTCGTCTGCGCCGTCGCGGGGGCTCAGGTGGCGTACGCCTGCGGGCGCAGCGAGCACCGCGTCGCTCACGAAGCGACCGAAGGAACCGTCGACATGGTGATTCTTGCCGTGCACGTCGGCCGCGAGGGCTCCCCCGAGGGTCACGTACCGGGTGCCGGGCGTCACGGGCACAAACCATCCGGACGGGACGCTCAGCCGGAGCAGTTCGTCGATGCTGAGCCCTGCGTCGGCCGTCACCGTCCCCGCCTTCGCGTCGAACTCGAGGATCCGGCGGGCCGAGGTCATCTCGAGGACGGTGCCTCCGGCGGACTGCGCCGCGTCGCAGTAGGAGCGACCGAGGCCCCTCGCCACGAGCGGTCCGCCGCCGTCTAAGGCAGCGCGGAGGAGCCGGGCTGCGTCTTCGGCGCCGGCGGGTCGAAGGACGGTTGCCCGCGTCGGCCGGGACCGGCCCCAACCGGTGAGGAGGCGTTGCTCGGTGGGTCCGGAGGGCGCGGCGTGGTGTTCGGTCACGCCGCGAGGGCGACCGCCAGGAGCACGCCCCAGGCGATCCCGACGATCTGCAGGGCGCGGTCGCGCAGCGCCAACTCCTCTGGTGCACCGCCGCGGCCGCTCGTGATGGCGCGCTCTGCCAGGAGCACGATGAGGGCGAACGGGATCACCGAGAGCAGGATGAAGACGCCGTTCAGCCGCCCGCCGATGCTGCCCGAACGGGCGACCGCCCAGCCGAGGTAGGCGCAGACGGTGGTCAGCTCGCTCAGCCAGCGGGCCACGTTCAGCCAGGCGAGCCTGTACCAGCCGAGCGTCCGGCGGTGGACCGCCCGCAGGGAACCGAGCTCGGCGAACTCCGCCGTGCGCTTGCCGACCACGACGAAGAGGGAACCGAAGCAGGCAACGACGAGGAACCAGGGCGACAACGGGATCTTCGCCGCCACACCGCCTGCGATCGCCCGGAGCACGAAGCCGGCGGAGACGGCGAGGAGCTCCACCACCGGAACGCGCTTCAGCCGCAGCGAGTAGCCGAGTGTGAGGATGCCGTAGGCGGCGAGGACACCGGCGAGAGCGAACCCGCCGAGCGGAATCGAGCCTGCGATCGAGGAAGCGATGAGGAGGACGCCGAGACGCAGGGCGGTGGACGGGCTCAGCTCCCCCGCGGCGACCGGCCGGCGGGACTTGACGGGGTGCTGGCGGTCGCTCTCTGCGTCGAGAGCGTCGTTCACGAGGTAGACACCGCTCGAAGCGATGCAGAAGGCGGCGACCGCTCCGGCCGTGCGGCCGAAGGTCACCGGGCGGCCCACGACTGCCGCGGCGGCGGGAGCTGCGAACACGAGCAGGTTCTTCAGCCACTGCTTCGGGCGGGCCGACACGACCACCGCTGCCAGCTTGGAGCGAGAGCCGTCCGGGCGCGCCACAGCTGCGCCTGGGTGTTCGCCGGCCGATCCCACGTCGAGAATCCTACGTACGCGCCGTCGGGACCCTGCCGATGCCGGGTACCTTTCTCAGCTGGATCACAGCCTGGTCAACCGAAGAACACCTCGGCGACCGACCTGAAGAGCTCCGGGTCGAGCGTCTTCAGCTTCGCGACGGCGTCGGAGATCGGGACCCGCTCGACGGCGGTGCCGTGCAGTGCCACCATCTGGCCGAAGGCGCCGTCGTGGACGGCGTCGACGGCTGCAGTCCCGAACCGCGTGGCAAGCACACGATCGAAGGCGCTCGGGGTGCCGCCGCGCTGCACGTGGCCGAGGATGGTGACCCTCGACTCGTATCCCGTCCTGCGTTCGACTTCCGTGGCGACGGCCTGGCCGATTCCGCCGAGCCGCTCGTGACCGAACTGGTCGAGCTCGCCGGAGCTCAAGGCGAGGGTGCCCTCCACCGGCTTCGCGCCCTCCGACGCGACGACGATGGAGGCGTAGCGGCCCGAGGAGTGCCGCCGGCGGAGGTAGTCGCAGACCGAGTCGACCAAGAAGGGCTCCTCGGGCACGAGGATCACCGTCGCTCCCCCCGCGATGCCCGCGTACGTGGCGATCCAGCCGACGTGCCGGCCCATCACCTCGCAGACGATCACGCGGTTGTGCGACTCGGCCGTCGTGTGAAGACGGTCGATGGCGCCGGCAGCGATCTGCACGGCGGTGTCGAAGCCGATCGTGACGTCGGTGGCGGAGAGGTCGTTGTCGATCGTCTTCGGGATGCCGACGACAGCGGCTCCGCTCCGGTGGACGTTGTCGGCGACCCCGAGGGTGTCCT